>CAIMZW010000133.1 GCA_903846075.1 uncultured Actinomycetes bacterium | reverse complement strand
GAAGGTCGACCCCTTCATACTTCCTGGCGTTCTTAATTCACCTCTCGCGGTGGATCATCTGAATCATCATATGGTTCAAGAGGTTGGGACAACTTCCAATACATGTAGTAGATAAAGAGGCCAAAGAACGGCCACTCAAAAACATAAACCCAACTTCGATGATTTCCATCCAGGGCTCTTTGAAATTCGACAATCCCTAAAAAGATACACAACGGAATTGCCAGCAAAAGCCATTTTCGTTTTGGATCGATTTCCGGAGTTTGGCTCACGTAGTTTCTCCAACACTTTCTGCGTCTTCTAACTCCCCAAGTCGTTTTTCATTTGCGAACCAATCTCTTGCCGCAATGACGACCCACATAGAATCTATGAGCATCCCCATGGCCCACATCAGGGCTCCGCCGGTGTGTTGATCACGTAGCGGATCCATTCCACCCATTCGCATGGGCGCGGTGTGAAGCAATTTGTTTCCTGAGTAGAGAAAGAACCCGACCATCGTTTCGGGAAGCATCATGGCAAACAGTGAGCCGAGTCTGGTCGAATAGGCAACCGGATAAGGGGTCGGGTTTCCATCGAGAACGGGATAGTAATAAGTGACGCCAGATAGCAAAAAGAGTATGAGTTCGAAACAATGAACGTTGCTGTTTCGCATTCCAGCATTTGCCAGTGGACCAAAGTGGGTTCCGACCAACGTAAACAAAAATAGCGCGAACCCGATCTCAGGTTTAAAAAAGATGCGAACGAAAGAGAACTTGGAAAGTCTTTGAACAAAGAGTCTAATTTTTAAACGTCTGGAATTAAAAGCAAGACGAAATGGAGATCCCAAAACTATTAACGGCGAAATCAGCATCATGAGCAAGATGTGCTGAACCATGTGGACCCAAAAAATCCGAACCGCAAAATGAGGAACCGGACCCACTAAGACGACAAAGGTAAGAAACATGGCGGTGGAAAACAAAATTTGCCGAGCCTTGCTGATTCCATGGGCTGAAGGTTTCTCTGAAAAATACCAAGCAACTGAGAAAATAAGAATCGTTGCAAACAATAAATCCCAAAGCGGATTCAAACTCACATGCTCCTCATTTATAACTTTTCTTTACATCATATTGGTGCGCGTTCAGCATTCCCTAAACATACTCTCTGGCGTAATCTACGTCACTAATTGCTACTCATTCGCAAAATACGTAACTGATTTGGAAAGGTCCCAAGTGACTACCTCAACATCAAGCCGCAGTAAAAGTGCGATTGGTGGATTAATTTTTGTGCTGATTGGGGTGACTGTTGTTTCAACAGTCGGATTTGTCTTACATTCCCTCAGCGCTGATCCACAGAAGAAACTTTACGCAACGGTAAATGGAACCATGAGTACTCCTCAAGGCAATCTCCCGCATGCATTCATTACCGAAGGCGTCTATCCCGACTTAGCAACCGCCCGAGCAAATGGGTCGGGGGCGAATAACAACAAGGATTGGGTCCAATATGGACCTGCCACTCACTTAGTTCTCCCACAACATGCATATGTGACGATGACGCTTCACGTTTATGACAGTGGTGAAAACCTCAACAACGCATACTTTGGAAAAGTGGTTGGAACAGTCAACGGAACCATGACAGTTGATGGCCAAGAGGTAACAGGGATTGATCCGACGCAGGTGCAACACACTTTCACACTCCATGGCTTGCCAACTTCAACTCAAGATCCACTTTTCGTCAACGTTCCACTACAACGGGTAGCAACAGATGACCAAGACAATTTCTTACCGACCAAAGATGCCGGAACTAATTTCAAAGGTCACACCGTCGTCTTCTCCTTCATCACTGGTGGCAAAGGTGAATACGTGTGGAATTGCGAATATCCATGCGGTGATGGCACTTACCAGAAATTTGGAGCTGTGATGGGTCAACTCGGTTATATGTCAGGAAAGGTGACCGTCGCATGAGTTCACATGAACATGAAGAAGAAGTTTTAGCACCAACACCTGGCGCTCGAGTTACGGCGTTTCTCAAACGTCGAGACGTTCGGGTTTCAACGGCTCTTGGAATCTTCTTTACTCTCGTTTTCGTTCTGCTTGGTTGGAAGTTCTACCCACACTGGATGCCAACAATTATGAGTACGGATATGAAGGCCAATGAAGCACTAATGGTGGCTTTCACCTACATCTCAGCGCCGATCTGCGGAATCGTTTTGGGAATTGCAACCTACACCTTTATGCATCGTCATAAAGGTGACACTCCACCTGAGGATGGACCAGCAATTCGAACGAACGGTCCGTTGGTAGTTACCTGGACTGTGGTTACCAGTCTCTTTGCACTCCTTGCAATCGTTTGGGGTATTACCGAACTCAACGTCGGTGCAACTGCCGCGGCAGCAGAAGCAAAAAGCGCTTTGGTCGTTGAGGTAACCGGTTCGCAATGGGTGTGGACTTTCAATTACCCATCACTTGGTATTGAGACTCACGAATTGAACTTGCCGATTAATCAGCCAGTGATTTTTGATGTTGTCTCGTCGGACGTCAATCATTCGTTCTGGCCAGTTCAACTCGGGGTCAAGGTTGATGCCAATCGCCTTGAAACCACCGTGGTCCATACAACTCCAACAAAACTTGGCAACATCGATATTAAATGTGCCGAGTTGTGCGGGCTTTACCACGCATACATGGAAACAAGCGGACAAATTATGACAGGTTCGGATTTCAATAATTGGGTTACAGCACAAGGAGGCCACACAGCATGACCACCGTCGAATATCAGGTCAGCTCCCGACCAGTTCCCAATCCAGCGAAAAGTCTGATCACCAAACTTCACATGGGTACGGGAATGGTGGTTGGCGCCATCTTCGCTTTCGGAACTTACTTCTGGCTCCGTTCGGGCGAAGATATGACTGTCGCCCACAATGTAAACCGAGTTCTCCTCATCTCCATGTTCATGTGGAGTTTTGGTTTCCTCATTGGAATCGGTGCCTTCATTGGTCCATTCAGATGGTTGATTGGAAAAGATTTAACAGATGAGGAGCAACTCTTCCTAGCCGGTGATGGCCAAGGAGTTTCTCGCTATTTTAGATACTGCACCGATCATAAAGTCGTCGGAATTCAATATCTCGTTGGCGTCATGGTTATGTTAGGCGCCGGTGGAACTTTGGCGATGATGATCCGTACCAATCTGCTGAGCCCAGGTTCAAAGTTTGTTACGCCCGTTATTTACAACTCATTGGTAGGACTTCATGGAATCACGATGATCGTGGCAATGATTGTTGTTTCTACTGGACCATTTGGAAACTTCATTTTGCCCATCATGATTGGCGCCCGAGATATGGCATTCCCACGACTGAATGCATTGAGTTGGTGGGTTCTCTTCACAGCCATCCCAGTTCTTTGCAGCGCTTGGTTTCTGGGTGGTATTCCAACAGGTTGGACCGCCTATGCACCACTGAGCGTTCAAGCCGGCCCAGGAATGAATGCGTTCATAGCCACCATTATTATCTTTGCTATCTCTACTGCTGTTGCTGGAGCAAATATAACTGCGACCGTAGTGACGATGCGTGCTAAGGGAATGAAATGGAACCGAGTTCCGATTTTCGTTGTTGGTGCCACGATGTCTGTTGCGCTTGCCATCCCAGCCTTCCCAACTTTCATGGTTTCCATGATCATGACGGCATTGGACCGCACCGTAAACACCACTTTCTTTGATGCCAATTTTGGTGGCAGCGGCTGGCTCTATGCCCATTTGTTCTGGATCATGGGACATCCAGAGGTCTATGTCATTCTTATTCCCGGCGTTGCCATCCTGATGGAGATTGTTCCCGTCTTTGTAAGAAAGCCACTTTTCTCTTACAACGCGGCCATCCTGGGCTTTGCTGGAATTTCTGGACTGAGCGGTCTGGTTTGGGCTCACCACATGTATATGTCGGGTTGGTTGCCTCTTCTCAATGGTCCCTTCATGATCACCACCGAAATGATCTCGGTTCCTACTGGGCTCATTTTCTTGGTTATTTTAGGAACTCTGTGGCGTGGTAAACCATGGATGAAATTGCCCATGCTCTCGGTTTACGCATTCCTGTGGAATATGTTGATCGGTGGAATCACCGGGGTCTACCTCTCCGATGTTCCAGCTGACAACTACCTTCACGGTTCGATGTACGTTACGGCCCATTTCCATTACACCTTGATGGGCGCCGCCTTAACTGGTGCGATTGCTGGTCTGGCATATTGGTTCCCAAAGATGACTGGAAGAATGTTGCACGAGAAAGCTGGATATACCGCATTCTGGTTTACTCAAATTGGTTTCCAGATCCTCTTCCTGGGAATGTTTATTGCAGGTGCCGAAGGTCAGCCTCGTCGCGTCGCCGACTACGCACATACCTACGCCACCTCCGATCGAATCAGCACAATTGGTGCTTACCTGATTGGCATCGGAATGATTACGTTGCTATGGGCGGTCATCCACTCATGGCGCAAGGGAGATGTCGCTCCGCAGAATCCATGGGGCGCAAAGACATTGGAATGGACGGTTCCATTCCCTGTGCCTTTGGAAAACTTTGATGAACTCCCTGTGATAACTAGTGACCCATACGGGTATGGAAGGAGTGAAAAATAATGAGCGCAGATACTCAATTCCATGTTCATCATGATTCGCCAGAAGTAAGAGGGCGCCGAGAGCGACTTGGTGTTCGCCTATTAATCGTTGCGGATGGGGCCTTTGTTTTCGGCCTGATCTTCTCCTACTTCTACCTTCGCAACCTCGATGCAAATGGTGGCTGGCTTCCAAAAGGGGCTCATTACATGAGCGCTCTTTCGGGATGGTGGACAGCAGTGCCTCTGGCAATCGCAGCCCTAGCTCATCGAACAGGTGAGCGTCGTCGTGATTCTTTCAAAGCGCTCTCCATTATTACCTTGGTGGCGCTTCTCGCTGGTGCTTACTATCAATGGCACCAACTAGCGCACATGCCATTTATCGTTAAGGACACTGGTGGATTCGAAGGTGCCTACGCGTCAATGTGGGTCCTTATCGCAGGAGCCAACATGTTCCACTACCTCTTGGGTAGCTTTATCGCCCTCGGATTAGTGCTACGCAATGGCCGTGCCAAAGTTGATGCAGTGCTTGAAACTTGGCGCTTGCGAACTGCGGGTTCTTGGTTCACCTGGATCGCGATTTCAGGTGTTGCTTGCGCAATCACTACATCGTTTATCCACTAATAGATTCAACCGAAATCCCCTCTAGCCTTACGGCTGGGGGGGATTTTTATTCTTAAGAAATCTTGTCTCCGACAAGTTGAGAGAGGGCTGCTAACGCCGTTGGAACACTCCACGAAGGCTCTTGTGCTTTCACAAGGTTAGCCAGTCCATCCGCAGTAAGGAAGGCTTTTAATTTCGCTGGAATCGGACTCTTGGCACTTGGCGAACCAAGATCGAGCCAAGTCCATTTCGAATCAGGGCTAATAATCACGATCAAATCTGCATGAGAGATATCGTAGGTAAGCGGTTTTCCGGTCTGCCAATCAACTGGCGCTTTGGCAGCTTCGGCCTTCGAAGTTTCGACTCGCACCGGTGGTGCTCCAAAATAGGTCCAAAAATTCTTGATTCCTTCAAGAGTGCCAGAAGCCAATGTGAAATTGGAATCATTAAACAATGCGGCATAAGCCTTTAACCGAGAAACATTGTCACGTTGCGCGTCAACGGATAGCTCCAGAACTTCCACTTTATTTTTCGAGCTACTTGCCGCAACTGCATCTCCGATATCTCGCATATTTGCCGTCGTCATAGGACAGATTTCTTGGCAAGAGGTCAAAAAATTCGAAAGCACTACGGTCTTTCCGGATAAAGAACCTAAAGTAAAACTTTTGCCATTGGAATCAAAAAAAGGAATTGCGAGAATATTTTCTGGGATTTTTTCGTTGAGAAAAGTTCCTCCCATTGGAGCGGCCGCACCTTGTCCAGGCTTCAAACTCTCCACTGGATTGGGAGAGCTCTTCGCGGAGCAGCCGGTTAGGAGAACTGCGATTGAAATGCCAAGTGCGAGGGTTCGTTTCACACCTCTAACCTTAATTGAGAGCGAACTCCAAGTGGGAAACCACTATCAAGGTTTTATTAGCGGTTAATTCATTAATTCGAGAAGCAATTCTCGTAACTTGGGCATAGTCGAGGAATTCGAATGGTTCGTCCAGGATCAAAATTTGGCTTGGATGAAGTAGGGCTCTGGCTAATTTGATTCGTTGCCGCTCGCCCCCTGAAAAATTGTGACCATAAGCGCCAATATGGGTATCGAGCCCAACTTCGGTAACTAAATCAAATAATTCAACTATTTTGAATGCGTCCATAATTTCGTCATCGCTGGCTAACGGGTTAGCAATTTTCATATTCTCGCGTATGGACGTAGCGAACAAGTGGTCCTGTTGAAGCAACACGCTAAAGCGAGCAATCCGTTCTTCTGAAGAAATGTGAGAAGCCTCGATGCCGTTAATGGTAATACTGCCTTCATATTCTAAGAATCCGAGCAAGGCATGAACAATCGAAGATTTGCCCGAGCCGCTTTTGCCTCGAAGCACAAGAATTGAACCCAAATCAGCAATGCCCGAAAATGGTTCAAGATTTGTATTCACGAGAATTGGAACTGTCTTATCAAAAATAATTTGATAATTATCGGAATCTGGAAAGCACTCGTACGCGCTTGTCAGTTCTTGACTATCGACTACCAACAAGCCATCAATAGATTTCGCCGAAGCGAAAATATTGCCGGCTCGAGAGAAGGCGGCAGGCAAGCCAGTCAGTCCATCAAAAATAACGAGCGGCAGCAGAATGAGAACAGCGACATTGACTCCCGCAATCTCTCCGCTTTGGAAAGCCTTGGTTGCAAATGCCGCGGCAATCACAACAGATGCACCGACAGAAATTGTGTGAACAAAAACTGCAAAGCCGGTTGAAAGGCCGCTACGAATATCTATTCGGCGAAGTGCACTCTGCGCCTCATCGATTTCTTCTCTCACATTCTCTTGATACCCAAAGATCAGAGATTCTTGAATACTGTCACAAGCCTGAACCACTGAATCAAATACCGACTCCTCAATCTCCTGTTGGGTGGATTCCCACCGTAGAGCGAGAACGGGTACAAAGAAAATTGCCATCGCTAATATTCCACCGAGGATTAACGCAAGTTTAGGAAGCAAGAAATCTACAATTCCAATTCCGCAAACTCCCGAAACAATCGCTCCTATCCATGGGTTAGCAAGGCGCAGCCATAAATCCTGGGCAGTTTCGGTGTCGGAGACCAATCGGCGAAGTAGCCCGCCTCGACTTATTAGTGAAAAATATTTTGAGACTTTTCTTTCAAGCGAAAGGTAAATCCCGATTCTCAAATTGCTAATCGTTGTCAGGGCAGCTTTATGCTCGATAAGTCTAGAAACATAGCGAAGGGCTCCCCGTGAGAGACCGAAAAATCGAACGGCAACAATCGCGACTTCCAAAACTAATATTGGCGGTCTCATCGAGGCCATAGAAATTAACCACGCGCTAGTGGCTAATAGCCCAACCGCCATTGCGCTCGATAGTCCACCAATGAGCCCAGAGAAGAGCATTAAGTTCGTTTGAGTGCGCAAATATCTTCGTAGATTTCTCATTAATTGGCACCCATGACAACAACGGGATCTTCACCCATAAGGCCGATTCGATGAGTTACCAATACGACAAACTTTCCACTAGCAATTTCATCTTGAATTGCTTGAGATATTCCCAATTCGCCGATGTCATCGACAGAGGCTGAGGGTTCATCGAGCAAAAGGATTTGCGCTGGCTTTAGCAGGGCTCGGGCGAGGGCAATCTTTCGTTTTTGACCGACAGAAAGTTGTTCGCTGATTCGACCTAAATTAGTATCCAGACCAAAGGGAAGATCTGCAAGATCAAGTTCAACTTTTGTCAGAACTACTTTCAATTGATCATCGGTGAGATTGCAATCTCCTTGAAGCAAAATCTCACGAACGCTTGCCCTGGGAAAGTTGACCGATTGTGAAAGCCAGGAGAGTTGCTTTCGCCAGCTGCTAATTTCAACTCGGCGTAAGTTGTGGCTATGCCCACTCGAGGTAATGAGTATTTCTCCCCGGTAACTCCTTTGGAATCCGAGAAGAATTGCAAGGAGTGTACTTTTGCCCGAGCCTGATGGCCCAACAATGAGATTGACTCGATTCTTTGTGATCCGCCCGGCAGGGACAATTACATTTGCCCTATTGGGGTAAGTAACCACCAATTCACTCCATGAAATTTCATCTATCTGAGAAATTTCCATCTCTCCCTGTTCCGTGGCACTATCCAAAATCGTGAAAATCCTGGATGCAGCCTCAACTCCCTCCGCAGCAGCATGAAAATACGAAGCAACTTGTCTTATCGGCCAATAAACTTCAGGTGCCAAAATCAAGATAAAGAGCCCGCTTTTGAGAGTTAACGAACCACCAACAAGCCGGAGTCCAATAGAGACCGCAATCAAAGCGACGGACAAGGTTGCAATAACTTCGAGAGCCAGCGCCGAAAGAAATGAAATTTTGAGAACCTTCATCGTCTCATCTCGATACTGAAGGCCAATTTTTTCTAGATTTGCTTCTTGATGTTTGGAACGACCGAAGACTTTCAAGGTTGGTAGTCCAGTCAGGAGATCAAGAAAGTAGCCACTCAAAGTTGCCAAAGTCTGCCAACGTTTTTGAGTTGCTGATCCCGTAAAGCGACCAATGAATATTCCAAAGAGGGGGATCAAAGGAACGGTAGCAAGGATGATGAATCCGGATGTTAGATCTTTCGAAGCAATTGCAATCCCAACAACGAGTGGAACTGAAGCCGCAATGAAAAGTTGCGGTAAGAAGCGAGAAAAATAGGAATCTAGATTGTCGATACCTCTTGTTGCAAGGAGGGAAATCGTGGCGGGACCCTCATCAAAAATCTCTTGCGCTTGCCCACCAAGTACTTTGTCTAATAGCACCGCCCGGAGTTCATTGCGCATTCTTGAACTAGAGCGAGAAGCCAGATACTCAACCGAAAAATTAATGAACCCTCTCAGAAGAAAAATTCCGAGGATGAAAATTATGAGTTTGTGGTTGCTAGTCAGGTTGCGTTTATCTTGGAAAATCGAAGTCACCAGCGAAGAGATTGCTACTGCCTGTCCGATAACCAGAATCGCTGAGAGGAGAGCAAGCAAAGCCCCGGCAAAGAGAAATCCGCGGCTACTGCGAGAGTATCGAAGTAGCCGCGGATCTAATGGTTTCACTGGTGTATTTTGTCTAAAACTCCAGCTTCTGGCGAAGTGATATGGGTAGAACTGATGCGTTTTCTAAATACCCAATAAGTCCAGCCTTGATAGATCAGGACGATAGGGGTCATGACAACTGCAACTACGGTCATTACTTTGAGCGTGTAATGAGTGCTCGAGGCGTTGAAAATGTTCAACGAGTCCGCTGGGGAGAGCGAACTAGGCATCACATTTGGATAGAGGGCCGCAAAGAGCGTAATAACCACAAGAGCCAAGGTAATCGAAGAGGTCAAGAATGCTACGCCCTCGCGACCGGCTCGGTTAGCGGCCAAGGTCCCTACCCAAAATACAACGACGGCTAAGGAAAGCATCCGAACATCCGTCTTCGACGTAAGTGAGAAGGTGGTCCAGGAAAGAAAAGCGACGGCCAGTACTGCCGTAACCAGCCCTAACTTGCCAGCGAGTTCGTTAGCTTGCTTGCGAATTGATCCATCAGTCTTAAGACCTAGGAAAAGCGCTCCGTGTGTTGCGAAGAGGAAGAGCGTGACCAAACCTCCAAGTAGGGCATAAGGATTGAGGAGATTAAAGAATCCACCAACATATTCAATTACGCCTTTTCCACTCTTTTGTAGTGGAACGCCGCGGACGATATTGGCAAAGGCAACGCCCCAAAGAAGCGCCGGAACTGCGCTACTAATGACAATCGCATTGTCCCAGCGGTTACGCCATTGAGCCTTGCCGTACTTGCTGCGGTATTCAAAGGCCACACCGCGAACGATGAGGGAGAGCAGAATAAGGAAGAGCGGTAAATAGAAACCACTAAAGAGCGTCGCATACCACTCTGGGAAAGCGGCGAAGGTAGCGCCACCGGCCACAAGTAGCCAAACCTCATTTCCATCCCACAGTGGTCCGAGAGTTGTAATTACTGCTCGACGTTCCGCCTGATCCTTAGCAACTAACTTCAAGGTGATTCCGACTCCAAAGTCGAAACCTTCTAGGATGAAATATCCAATCCAAAGAACAGCGATGAGAACAAACCAAAATGAATTTAGTGACATTTTCATCGCCCCTTAGTAAGCCATCGTTAACATGGAATCGGATTTTTCAGCTACTGGAGTCTTCTCTGGTCCGACTTTGATTGCCCGAATCATCAAACCGAATTCGATGACAGCGAGGAATCCATAAAGTGCCGTAAAGACGATCATCGTGAAGAGCACGCTGCCAGCACTAACGCTGGTGCTCACGCCATCAGAGGTCTTCATCAAGCCGAAGACAATCCACGGTTGTCGAGCGCTCTCGGTGAAGATCCATCCAGCTGCAATTCCTAGAAGTGGAAGAATTGGCATGCTAATCAAGCCACGAACAAACCATTTATTTTCGGGCATCTTGCGTCCTTTTCGCATCCACCACAAAGTCATGAAGGCGAAGAGGGCAGCGAGTGCACCGAAACCAATCATTAATCGGAAACCCCAATAAGCAAGCGGAATATTTGGCTTGTAATTTCCTGGCCCGTATTTCTGTTCGTAACTCTTCTGTAGGTCATTGACGCCTTCCACAACACCTTTGAAGTTGCCGGTACTGAGGAAGGAGAGAACGCCTGGCAATCCAATTTGAAATACCGGCTTTGAGCCGTCAAGAGTCCCGACAGTAAAGAGTGAGAAAGGTGCACTGCTCTCCGTGTTGTACAACGCTTCAGCTGCAGCCATCTTCATTGGCTGTTGCTTGACCATAATTCTTGAAGTCCAATCGCCGGAAACAGCAACGATCAAGAAGGCGATGATGACAGTTACCAGACCTATTTTGAGAACTGGCTTTGCCACTTCAGTATCGCGTCCTCGTACCAACATCCATCCAGCAACACCAGCGAATAGACCGCCAGCGCTTAAGAAGGCAGAAGGAACGGTGTGAAAAAAGGCGGCTAGTGCAGTGTTTTGGAAGAGCACTTTAAAAATATTGGTGAGTTCTGCTCGACCTCGACCTGCATTTAATGTGTATCCGACTGGATGTTGCATAAAGGCATTTGCAGCCAAAATGAAGTACGCCGAGAAAAGAGTTCCAAACGCAGCCAACCAAATGGTGGCAACGTGGACTTTTCTAGAAAGGCGATCCCAACCGAAAATCCACAAGCCGAGGAATGTGCTCTCAAGGAAGAATGCGAGCAAGCCTTCCATGGCGAGTGGTGCGCCGAAGATGTCACCAACGAAACGGCTGTAAGAAGACCAGTTCATACCGAACTGGAATTCTTGAACAATTCCGGTAACAACACCCATGGCGAAGTTAATAAGAAATAATTTTCCAAAGAATTTTGTGGCTCGAAGGTACTTGTCATTGTTGGTGCGATACCAAGCGGTGTGCAAACCAGCTACCAAAAATCCTGATCCAATAGTGATTGGAACAAAGATAAAGTGATACACGGTCGTGATGGCAAATTGCCAACGAGCGAGATCCAATGCGTTCACTAAAGACTCTCCTCTGTTAGGTCTAGGGAGATAGTGTCAAAAGAATCAGCCTCTTCCCACACAATCGTGCGTGAAATAGGTCACGAAACGTTTTTTTACGCTCAAAATATTGAATTTATGTGAATATTTGAGGGGTAGCCCTAAGGTCTGCTTTCCTGCTCCTTGATTGCCTTCTTTGACAAAATAAGGTGTCCAAAGAAGCCAATAAACAATGCCACGATGACTCCAATGTTGGAGTAAGCCCAGGGACCGGTCTTCCCACCGATGAAATGAAGAAAATACCCCTGCCAAGAAAGCCAAGATGCAAAGGTATTGGTGACGAATCCCCATCCGACGATGGAACCAAAAATAACTAATCCGATGGATCTAAAATTCCAAGCGCCATATCTCCCACGAGGATCAAAGAGTTCGCTCTCTGCATAATCCTTCTTTCGCATGATCACATCAGCAACGAAAATCGCCGACCAGACAGCGATGGGAACTCCTAAGGTAATGAGAAAACCTTGGAAAGGAATAAAGAAATTCTTTGCAATCCAAACAATATAGATAGTTCCGATGGTCATAATGACCGAATCAATGGAGGCGGCAACATGGCGACGGACTGGCAATCCAATCGAAACTAAGGTAATTCCCGAGGAATAGAGATCCAAAATAGCTCCACCAATAAGTCCCAACACTGCAACCACTGCAAAGGGAATGAGATACCAGGTGGGAAGCAAAGTAGTCAGTGCTCCGATGGGATCGTTGGCAATCTTGTCACTCAAGGTTTTGCTACTTCCTGCCAGAAGAGAACCATAAATAACAAGAATCACGGGAACGATGGAGGAACCAAAAACCGTCCAACCGATAACACCGCGACTGGATGCAGTTCGCGGTAAGTAGCGCGAATAATCCGCCGCTGAATTCACCCAACCTAATCCAATTCCAGTGATACCGAATATCAAGGCGCCGATAAATCCTTGGATTGAACCGCTATGAATTGCGTGAACAGAACTCCAGTTGATCTTGTGAAAAGTCAAAGCGATGTACCCGATGGTCAAAATAATTGTAGAAATAGTTAGCCATCGTTGAATTTTCATAATTACTTGAAATCCTAAGACGCCACCAAAAACTGTTAAACCTGCAGCGGCAAGAAATCCTAGAATCCGGGAAAGGTTATGGTCCACATGACCTAATCGAGTAAAGACTGTTTCAGTCGCAAGTGTTGCCAAAGAAACCAGTACCGTCTCCCATCCCACAAAAATCAGGTAAGAAAGTAATCCAGGTACCACATTGCCTTTCACCCCAAACGCAGCCCGAGAAAGAGTCATAGTCGGTGCGCTTGCTCGCTTTCCCGCCAGCGAACTAATTCCTACTAAAAAGAATGATGCGACGGTTCCGATGATTGCAGCAAAAGTTGCCTGCCAAAAGGAGATCCCAAAACCTAAAAAGAAAGCGCCGTAAGAAAGAGCTAAGAAGGAGACGTTTGCCGCTGCCCATGGCCAAAAGAGGGAACGAGGATTGCCGCCGCGCTCTGGTTCAGAGATGACATTTGTCCCATTGAGTTCGATCCTGGAATTAGTCATTGCTCTCCTCATTTAATACGAAGGGGTAAAGATACTATTTATCAGGCACTTTCGAGCACTCAAAGAGACTTTTTAGCGGTCCAAGAGCCGAGTCAGATGGGCTTTAGTTTCCGGCCATTCTGGCCTTATGACTGAATACATAATTGTGTCGCGGCGAGAGCCATCGCGTCGCGGCATGTGATTTCGTAGCGTTCCCTCGTATTTGGCGCCGATGCGTTCGATCGCTCGTAACGAACGTGAATTGAGATTATCTGCCTTAATTTGCACTCGTTCAAAATTACGAACTTCAAAAGCCTCTGTAAGGAGCAGCAGTTTGGTTTCAGTGTTGATTCCAGTTCGCCTTGCAACTGCACCGTAAAAAGTAGAGCCAACTTCGATATTTTTAAATTCAATCGAGATATCTGAAAAAGATGTGCAGCCAACAACTTCACCGGATCGAAGGTCTACAACAGCAAAAGGCTCACGAGTTCCTAAATCACGTTGGGCAATCATTCTCGAAACGATATCAACCATATCTTCTTCGCTATGCGGAATGGGAAATTTCGTGAGGACCCATCGCCACAATTCGTCGTCGTTAGCGGTATGACGAAAAAGCTGTGGTGCATGACCAAGATTTAATGGTTCTAATCGAACCCATTGACCTTGCATCATGCACCACGACAATCTGCTTGTTACTACTTAAGAATTTTTCTTCTGAGTTGTAGAAGTTGGAGTTGGAGTAGGGGACGGTTTGTGCCTTCTTGGATGCCTAACTTTTGGCGGGTATTTAGCTTTTTCTTTTTCGTTCTGATTCTTCGAACCTTCGCTGGTTTCGTGACCAGAACCGCTTTCGCCGGAACCACCAATAGATGGTTTCTGTGAAGTCGATGGTGATGGTGATGAAGCAAATGCAACGGTCGGTGCAATTAGCGCCGCAAGAAGCAATGCAGGGATAAGGACTTTTTTCATGGACGTTTCGCCTTTCGGGGACTGTTAGACGGAGTGCGATTCTCCCATAAAACTAAGCTTTTTCGGAACCAATATTCTCGATTCTCAAAGTATTTGCTAATAATCCACTTCCGATTAACGCAGCGGCTGGAAAGAGCAGAGCTAGTGGCAGTCCTATCCACCCTGCGAGTACGGAGACCACGCCGCGCCCCACAAAGAAACCAAAGGCACTTATCACTCCCATTCGAGCAAGCGCTCTGGAAGTCGGAAGCCCAGGAATACTGCCTGAAATGCTGACATAGGAAGGAGGCATCGGGGCTACACCTACGCCTAAAACTGCATATGACATGCACATAACAATCACTGCCAACAACTTGTGATGTTCGACAGTGACATGCGAGACGATCAGACCTGTCGCATATCCCAATCCCCCGATGATGCCGCCAAACCTAATGATTCGCGGGATGCCGAATTTATCAATCAAGCCACCCACAGCAAACCTGCCAATGATTTGAGCTGCGAGGAAAGAGGTGTAGCCCAAGGTATTTACACCAATCCCGATGTGCAGATCCTCTTTGAGCAAAATTGAACTCCAATCACCAACCGAGGCTTCTGCAACCAGGGCAAGGAGAGAGCCGAGGGAGACCAAGTACAAGAATTTCTTAATTGGTTGAGGAATAGCTTCTTCATGCTTTATCTCTTGGTTTGCCGCAATATCTTCTTGGTCTGACGAGAAGGGCAATAACTCTCTCGAAACTACCCACACTCCAAAAAGAGCTACAACTGAATTGATGATCAAGTGATATTCAGGAGTCAAAACCTTTGCAACAGCTCCGGCAGTTATTGAGCCCACCAGTGCCCCAATGCTCCAAGAACCATGGAAAGAAGGCATCAGTGAACGCCCGCTCTTGGCTTCGATCATCGAACCTTGAGAGTTGACTCCAACATTTGCCATGGCGTACATAAAACCGCCAGAGAAGGCAACGATCGGAACCTGCCAGAGGGCATTCATAAACCCATTGGCAACTTGAACGAGAGCAACTCCAATCATGATGACTTGAACCAATTTTCGAGTGCCTACACTATGGGCGATACGACCGCCATAAATGGTTCCAACCATGGATCCCAAGTTGCCAATCATCAAACTAGTACCGAAGGCAGTATTTGAAGCCCCAACATGGGACTTGATTTCGGCAAGTCTTGCGGCTGTTGCCGCCACCGTCATTCCCATAAAGAAGAAGGTTGCCCGAAGTGCCCACCTGGCCTGAATTACTCGTTTGGGCAAGAGGGTGCTCACCCTCCGAAGTTTATGCCTTACGCGATTTGTGAGTGTGCCACTAGCCAAATCCGATGTTATTGCGATTAGAAAATTCCATAATGTCTTAGCAACCAAGGAGAGTGGCTGAAATGACAACGAAAGCACCTGCAAAAGCTAATTTTCAGATTGTGCCTGTTAAAGCCCTGCCATTCTTCTCACACTTGTTGCGAGCGCCCTTCTTCTTCTTAATATCGGGTTCCTCAGCCACTTAAAGGATTTTGCCTGGAAAACTTTTTATACAGTAGCGAAATGGTCTTTGCTGGCTTATGCGATCATTGCTGGAACTATCGAATTTATTTTTATATTCGATAAAACACGGGGATCAACGCTTCTTCTATTTTCCGCAATTCTCCTCATCTTCGCCGTGAATATCCCCATCCACTTTGGATTTTCTGTAGCGAGGTACCAAGAGGAGTAGAAACGAATTTCGATACTGCCGATTGAACGGCTAGTGGTCACTCTATTTCTTTAAATAACCAGCGCAGATGGAAGTCACATTTTTAAGCGCGGCAGATACTGAAGCGGTTAATTTTCCTGTGGTTGCATATTTTTGGATGACTAAGAGATTTGGCATTAAAGATTGAAGTTTCGGATTTGCTGCCGTGGCCAATTTCAACGGTCCTAGAGCCAATGAAATCATGGTGTTAATGCTGGAAGTTGCCAATGGATTGATCTGAGGGTTCGACTTAGTCATAAGTATTAATTTATTTGCGATCTTGATCCCCACCATGATTTCAGTGCATGCAGTGGTGGCATTGGGTTCGTACATCTTGGTTGGGGTTAACGCATGAGCAGGGGAGGCCGCAAGAAGAGCTCCAACGACCAGTGCACTTATGAAACGATAACTCTTCATCTCACCCCTTATTCGTGATGAGATTTAAGTCAACCCGATTTGCCCATACTTTAAGTCGCTTTAACCTCAGTATTCGTTGGCAATAAAGAGCTCTTGGGCCGGGAACTTAGTCAAGATATGTACGCCAGATTCGGTAACCACGACCTCTTCTTCTATTCGAGCGGCGGAGACGCCATCTGAAGCCGGACAGTAGGTCTCAAGTGCAAAAACCATGCCAGGTTTGATTTCAATCGGATTTTCTAGGCTATTCAGGCGAGAAATTATCGGGCGTTCGTGAAGTCCGAGTCCAAGTCCATGACCAAACTGAAGTCCAAATGCAGCAAGTTCGTTGGCAAATCCAAAATCTTCAGCTTTCGGCCACACCTTGGCAATGTCATCTGTTCCTACTCCAACTTTTACGGTGTCGATAGCGGCATCCATCCACTCTCTCGCCTTGTTATATGCATCGTGTTGGCTGGAGGTTGCGCTTCCAACGGCAAAAGTTCGGTAATAACAGGTGCGGTAACCATTGAAGGAATGGATAATGTCGAAGAAAGCTTGATCTCCGGGGCGAATAATTCTGTCGGTGAAATTGTGCGGATGCGGGTTGCACCGATCTCCAGAGATCGCATTGATAGCCTCGACTTGATCCGAGCCCATTTCGTACAAACGTTTATTCGCCAAGGCCACAATTTCATTCTCACGAATGCCCGGCTTTAAAACGTCAACGATATTTTGGTAAACACCATCCACCATCGCCGCAGCTTGATTAAGCAACATAATCTCATCCATTGACTTGATTACTCGCGCATCAAGCATTAACTGCTGACAATCAACAACTTTCAGCCCTTGGTGTTGCATCTCAAAAAGAAATGCAGGTTCAACGATGTCAACGCCCACAGGTAAATGGGCTACCCCTGCATCTTCCAGTAATCCCTTAATCTCTTTGATTGCCGATTCCATGAGTCCTGCAGACGGTGCAACAGCACCGCGCATACCAAGCATTCCAGGACGGTTATTCTCTTCTTTAAGCCATGGTGAATAAAGTTTGTGGTGACGAACAGCAGATCCGAAATCCCAAAGCATTGGCTCGCCACCATCCCGAGTGAGCAGCGCGTAGCGAGTCATCTTGTCCCCGAGAGCGCCACCGATCCAAGTTTGTGTGGTGTATCGAATATTGTAGAAATCAAAAAGTAAAAAGGCGCCACATTCACTGGAATCTAGTGAGGCTTTGGCTCTTGCTATTCGATATTTACGAAGTCGATCAAAGTCAACCCGAGATTCGTAATCAACGCCCATATGTCCTGGGGATTGTAATTGAATTTTCTTAGTCACTTGCAGGCACCTCCAAGCCACTGAGAACCGGGGTGTTCTCTGACTCAATCACATAGCCAGACCGCCTGGCTTGTTCCACAATCAACACTGCAAAGTCTTCTGTTAGATAGCCAGCTCCACCAGCGGATTGGATGAGTTGCGAGGTTGCCGAAGCGATCGGCATTGGCACTTTAAGGTCATGGGCGGCTGCCAGGCCTAGATCAAAATCTTTACTTAACAATGGAATGGTGAACGTTGCATTGAAGTCGAGATTCACTAATGCCGGAGTCTTGTACTTCGAAAATGTGGATCCCATTACCGAGTCATTGAGAAAATCTAGAAAAGCGGCTCGACTCACGCCGCCACGCTCGGCCAAAACAGTAATTTCGGCAAGGGCTTGAATCACAATTCCTAGGTAGACATTGTGGGCAATCTTTACCAAGCGCGCGACTTCTCCCTCGCCTACCCAAGTGACACTTCTCCCGAACGTTGCTAACAACGGTTCCACTTTGGTGAAGGCATCGCGAGGTCCTGACACTGCTACCGTCAATTTGCCAGCCGCAATAACTGCCGGATTACCACTTACTGGGGCAGCCAGGAAGACCGTTCCCCGTTCGGCTGCAGCAACACGAACCTTGGCTGAGACGGCTTCAGAAACAGTCGAGGAGTCAACGATGACTTTTGGCGCATGTTCTGAATTAGTGAGAAGTCCGTTTTCGCCGTACATAACTTGTTCAAGATCTTTCGGTGCCGAGACCATGACAAAGACAACGTCGCGATCGGCCAACTCTTTCGGGGTGTCGACAATCTTTGCCCCTTTCTGATTGAGAGGCTCGGCCTTCGCCCGAGTTCTGTTATAGGCGGTGAGGTCATAACCGGCGTTCAGAAGGCGTGTGGCAAGTTCAAAGCCCATTCGGCCAGTCCCGATCCAACCCAAGGTGGGTGATTCATTGGTGGTCATAGTTGCTCCTCAGTCATGGCCTAAGTGCAATCGATTGCACGAATAGCCCATTATCAGCGCACTTTGCCGCTCTCGTCAACTATCCAGCCATGGCATATCGTTCAGCAATGCGAAACCGAGTAACTCTGGCAGATGTTGCCAAGGCGGCTGGAGTCAATGCGGCCACAGTCTCAAGATCGCTCAACCCAGCAACGGAAGGTCAGGTTCGAAAAGAGACAGCCAGAAAAATAAAGAAGATTGCTAAGGATCTTGGTTACACCCCAAATACCGTAGCTAGAGGTCTTCGAACTCGAAAGTCTTTGACCATTGGGGTTGTTATTCCTGACCTCACAAATCCGATATTTCCCCCGATTGTGCGTGGAATTGATAGTTACCTTCTTCCGCGCGGGTATTCCGCCATGGTGGTCAATACCGACGGTAATAAGGAGATTGAACAGACACTTATAAGTTCTTTGATGGAGCGCCAAGTAGATGGTCTGATTGTTGCTACTGGACATACCGAAGGGGACTTGCTCAGTCAGTTTCATGAGCGAGGCGTAAAAGTCGTGATGGTTAATCGCGAATCCCCTGGGATACCTTTCCCTGCTGTTACCAGCGATGATGGGGCTGGAATCAGCGCCATTATTGAACATTTAGTAGAACTTGGCCATACAAATATTCTTCATTTGGCTGGGCCAAGTGATTCCTCCACTGGTTTGCTTCGTTCTAAAACTTTCTCAAGTGAATGCAAGAAGCGAGGGCTAGTAGGAAAAGTTATCAAGAATGAAAATTATTCAATTGATGACGGCCAAGCCGCAATAGATAAGATTTTGGACCATGGCGCTAGAACTTTTACCGCCATAGTTGCCGGCAATGATCTCCTTGCCCTTGGTGCTTACCACTCGCTACGGACTCACGGTCTACGGTGCCCAGATGATGTTTCGGTCGTTGGATTTAATAACATGCCATTCACTGCAGACTTTCAGCCACCTATGACTACGGTGAACGCTCCCCACTATGACATGGGAGTTGAAGCGGCAAGACTTCTTTTGAGCCAAATTGATGGAATTGATAGCGCCCCGGTCAAGGTAACTCTGCCGGTATCACTCATACTCCGAGGTTCAACCGCTCGCGCTTTATAACGAGACCTTTATAAATAAACCCTTGACACCATTCCTGATACAGGGCAAAGATGATGCAAACGATTGCAGAACCGCTTGCCAAGCGGGGAAATCAGTCACGCATATTTACTTGCTTTCAACCTTATGGGGGTAACAATGAAGTTAAGTACCAGCAAGTTATTACAGCGTCGAAGCACAGTTGCAGCCGCCGTGGCTCTCACTCTTGTGTCTGCTTCGCTCATCTCCACGCTTGGAAATGCCGCTTCTGCGGCCACTAAGCCGCTCACAATCGGCGTCTCACTCTCCCTCACTGGAGACTTCGCGGATTCAGGAACTGCTGCCCAAAAGGGTTACAAACTCTGGGTCTCGGATGTCAATAAGAAGGGTGGAATCTTGGGTCGCCAAGTTTCACTCAAGATCGTTAATGATGCATCGAGCCCAGATCAGGTCGTTTCTAACTACACCAACCTCATCACCCAGACCAAAGTTGATATCGTCATGGGACCTTTCTCTAGCCTTCTGACAATTCCCGCTTCTCGTGTGGCAAGACGTTACGGATATTCCTTTATCGAACCAGCTGGTGGCGGACCAAAAGTTTTCGCTGAGAAGAATCCAAATCTTTTCTTTGTCCAACCTGCTGCAACCACAAAGGGTGGCGATGTCTTCGCCGATTACATCCTCTCTCTGCCAGCCGCTTCCAGGCCAAAGACCGCGGCTTATGTAAAGCTTGATGACCCTTTTGCCGCACCATTGGCAGATAACATCAAGGCTCGATTCGAAGCTGCCGGAATCAAAACGGTATACAACCAGACTTATCCATCGGAAACTGCAGATATGACTCCAGTCATTTCGGGAGTTGCTGCAAAGAAACCAGATGTTTTGGTCGGTGGAACTCAAACTGCAGATGCATTTGCTCAGGTAAAGGCAATGATTCAGTTGAAGTTCAATCCGAAGTGGCTCTTCCTCTCCAATGGTGCAAGTTCGCCTTTGGAATTTCCTAAAGCGATCGGACTTAAGAACACTGAAGGTGTTTTCACTAGTAGCGATTGGTATCCAAAATCAACGGCTCCTGGAACTGCTGCCTTCATTAAGTCTTACGTGGCAATGTATGGCGGAACAGCAGAACTCATTGATAGCACTTCAGCAGAGGCATATTCGGCAGGTACCCTGCTCGAATTAGTTGCGAAGAAGACTGGAAAGATTGACAACGCAACAATCATCAAGACTCTTCACACCGGTTCTTGGCCAACTCTTGAAGGAAATCTCAGTTGGAATGCATTTGGTGAACCACAAGGTTCCTACTTGTTGACACAGTGGATTGGTGGATCTCTTAAGACGGTCTATCCAGCAAAAATCGCTCAACATGCACCTATGGCTCCAAAGCCAGCTTGGGTTGGTTAATTTCTCACAAGGATTAATCCATACCAACTAGTGAATCAATGATTAGAGAGTAGAGACGTGCATTCAGTAATTCAGGCACTGATATTAGGTTCCCTAACCGGAGGCGTTTACGCGCTTATGGCGAGTGGCCAGACTTTGATTTTCGGAATTATGAAAGTCATCAATCTGGCCCAGGGGGCCTTTGTCATCGTCGCCTCGTATCTCACGTTCAGCCTTTTCCAAATGACTGGGCTCGATCCGTTCCTACTCATCATTGTGACTACACCGATTATGTTCATCTTGGGCGCAGCCACTCAATGGTTCTTACTGCGACCGTTGCGCCCAGATGATGCCGCCGAACTTTCGCTGCTCGTCACCTTTGCGGTTGCATTGGGTTTAGAAGGCGCCCTCTCGATTGTTTACAAAACAACTCTTCGAAGCATTATGCCTGGTTATGAAAACCACAGCTGGACCTTGTGGGGATACCAAATTAACGAAGTTCGTTTCTATGCATTCTTACTTTCGATCGCAATGCTCGGAGTTCTTTACTTACTTCTGCAAAAGACAAAATTTGGTCGCTCAGTCCGAGCCACCGTTCAAAATCCGATGTCTGCTCAATTGCTTGGAGTGAATTCAAAAGCAGTTTCTGCTTTTGGCTTCGGTCTTGGAGTATCCACCACGGCAGCCGCAGGCGCGGTCTTTGGACTGATTACGCCGTTCAATCCGGGAAGTCACTACGACTTAATCAGTCGCCTTCTCACCATCGTTGTACTGGGTGGAATGGGCGCCATTGGGGGATCTGTAATTGCCGCCCTGATTATGGGAATAGGGGCCGCACTCGTATCAGCCCTTGCAGCACCAATTTGGTCCGACTTCACTTTCTTTGCAGTCTTACTTCTTGTATTACTTCTTCGTCCCCGTGGCCTCTTTGGTGCCAAAGTTAGAGGAGCGCTATGAGCAAGGCCGGCATCATTCGAGCTAGTGCCTTTTTCGGTATTTTGGCTCTTCTGCCACTCGGTGTTAAACCTCAGTGGGTTATTAATTTACTGATTTTCACTCTCATGTACGCCGCCCTTGCTTCATCCTGGAACTTGATTGGCGGTTATGCCGGTTATCCATCGCTAGGGCATGCAGCCTTCTTCGGATTTGGCGCGTACTTTATCGGAATCATTTTCGAAAATAGTGTGGGCAACGGATATAACCCTTTCTTTATTCTTCCGCTAGTTGGTCTCTGTGCCGCAATCATCAGCATCCCCATTGGCTTTATTGCGATGAAAACCAGGAAAGATGTCTTTGCGATTGTCACAATCACTCTGCTCTTTATGGTGCAAACCCTCGCGTACAACTGGCGCGGTCTCACTGGTGGCGCCCAAGGCAAGGGCGTTGCAGTACCACCTTTTGACCCAGCAACTTTTGGTCGCCCGTATTACTACGTCATGTTGATTTTGCTCTTAACCGCGATGTCCATCTCGATGTACTTCCGGCGTTCAAAGATTGGCCTATCACTTGCGGCAGTACGAGCAGATGAAGATAAGGCACACGGTGTCGGTATTCAGGTAACCACAGTGAAGATAATCGCCTTCGCACTCTCTGTTGCCATCGCAGCAATGGTGGGAGCAGTGTGGGGTTACTACGAAGGTTTTATCTATCCGCAATTTGCCGTCGATCCGCTCATCACTATCGGAATGGTTCTCATGACCTTCTTGGGCGGTAGAGCAACGTTATGGGGACCAGTCCTCGGAGCTTTCATCTTGGTTCCAGCACAGCAATATTTCTCTTATGAATTTGGCGCAACACAGTTCTACCTATTGGCCTATGCCGCAATCTTTCTCGTCATCATGTTGGTACTTCCTCGCGGCATCTTGCCCACCCTCACCGATCGGATTCGCTTGAAAGCCAAGATTGTCGCGGAGGCGAATAAATGAGCGCTCTCCTAGAAGTAAACGGATTAACAAAGAAGTTTGGCGGTATTACCGCCGTCAATAATTGCTCCTTTGAAGTTGAAGAAGGTTCTATTACGGCCCTCATTGGACCAAATGGTTCCGGTAAGACGACAGCTTTCAACATCATGACTGGATATTTAAAGGCTGATTCTGGCTCCATGAATTTTCGCGGAAAGAAGATTGAGGAACCAAATCCTGCTCGTCTTTATCGCAGCGGTCTCTCCCGTACTTTCCAACAAGCTCGAATTTTTCCTGAAATAAGTGTCTTAGAAAATCTCATCGTCGCAAGTGGATACTCCTGGAAAGCTCTCTTTGGCTCCCGAACTACAAAGGCGGATCGAGCACAGGCCGGTGAGATGTTGGAGGAATTTAAACTCTCGACTCTGGCTGACTTTTATGCCTCGGAACTTTCTTATGGCCAACGCAAACTTCTTGAGTTTGCCTCGGTACTTATGAGCAGTCCGAAATTGGTGTTACTGGATGAACCCACGGCTGGAGTAAATCCCGTCATGATTGAAACAATGGAACGTCACATCAGAGAGCGAAATGAAGCAGGGGTAACTTTCCTCATCGTTGAACATGACATGCAACTTGTTATGCGTCTTTGCAACCCGGTAATCGTTCTTGATCGGGGCGCAATGATCGCAAGGGGCACTCCCGTTGAAGTTCAAAACAATCCTCAAGTTCTCGATGCATACCTAGGAAGTTGAGATGACAAATAATCACGTTTCTTTACTACAGTTAAAAGGCGTAACGGCTGGATACGGCGCAGGACTAGTTCTCAAGGGTGTAGACCTAACCGTTGAAGCCGGGCAAATTGTTTGTCTTATTGGACCTAATGGTGCCGGCAAGTCCACCGTGCTAAAAACTATCAGCGGTTTACTAGGAATCAAGAGTGGCCAGGTTCTTTTCAATGGCGAGGAGATATCTGGGCTCTCTTCCAAGCAACGGCTCTCTCACGGGATCGTTCACGTTCCTCAAGATCGAAGTCTCTTCCCGGCAATGTCAGTCTGGGAAAACGTTCTGATGGGTGCCTTTATTTTGAATGATCAAAAGCTGATTCAAAAGCGCAGCGAACTGGCTGCGCAACTCTTCCCAATTATTGTTGAGCGAAAAAGCGCAATGGCTGGCTCCCTTTCGGGAGGAGAGCAGAAGCAGGTGGAAATTGCTCGCTCTCTGATGCTCGACCCAACTATTATTTTGTTGGATGAACCGTCGATTGGCCTGGATCCAAAATCACGAAAACTAGTCTTCGAAAGTATTCGATCGCTAGCGAGCGCCGGACGTACCATTCTTTTAGTTGAGCAAAATGCTCGCTCTGGCTTAGCAGTCTCAGATCAAGGCGCGGTCCTTGAATCCGGAAAAGTTGCCCTGATTGGTACCGGGGAATCACTACTTACAGATCCTGAGGTTTCCAGGCTCTATTTAGGTGCTAGCGCGAAGTAAAACTCAAATCACATCTGATTTATTGGGGGTTGGTTGGCTTAACCACCAAAAGAGTCGTATCTTGTAGATATGACAACGGAGTCTGCATTTGATACCGCTTTATCCCAACTTCGCAGGGCAGTCGACCAACTTGGGCTCTCTGAAAATGAATGGCAAACCCTTTCCACCCCCAGGCGAATCCTTGAAGTAGCAGTTCCCCTTCGCCGGGACAATGGAAATATCGAGATGTATAAGGGTTTTCGAGTTCAATATTCAACAACTCGTGGACCATCCAAAGGTGGCGTTCGCTTCCACCCAGATATCGATCTTGAGGAAACAATTGCCTTAGCCATGTTAATGACATGGAAGTGCGCTTTAACTAACCTGCCCTACGGGGGTGCAAAAGGTGGAATTGCTGTGGATGCGGCGACTCTCTCGATCACTGAGAACGAGCGCCTCACCCGCAGGTATACCTCCGAAATCCTTCCCATTATTGGACCAGAACGGGACATTCCTGCTCCTGATGTTGGAACCGATGAACGGAACATGGCATGGATGATGGATACCTACTCTGTAAATGCCGGCTTTGCTGTTCCTGGTGTCGTCACTGGGAAGCCAATAGTTCTAGGCGGCTCTCTGGGAAGAACTTCCGCAACTGGCGATGGCGTCGCAATCTCTACCCGTGAGGCGCTCATCCATCGAGGGATAAATCCCGAGGGAGCTACCGTTGCCATTCAAGGCTTTGGCAAGGTGGGGTATTGGGCCGCCGTGGCGTTGGAAAATATGGGATTAAAAATCGTGGCCGTGAGCGATGTCAATGGAGGTGTAACCGGATTCTCTTCGGTAAAGGCGCTCTGGGATCACTTCTTACTTCATAACAATCTAAATGCGCCTGGAACAGATCGCCTCTCCAATGAAGAATTGCTCCACCTTCCAGTTGATGTCCTCATCCCGGCGGCTCTTGCAGATTCCATTACAGCTCATACTGCGCCGGGCATCAAGGCAAAAATTGTCGTGGAAGGTGCCAACGCGCCGACGACGCCTGAGGGTGATGCGGTTCTCAATGAAAAGGGAATTTTGGTGGTCCCAGACATCCTCGCCAACTCTGGTGGTGTCATTGTTTCCTATTTTGAATGGGTTCAGGATAAGCAGAATTATTTCTGGGATGCCGATGAGGTAAAGCAGAATCTCAATTCAATAATGATGAAAGCCTTCAAAGATGTCGAAGATATGGCAACTGGGCGTTCTGTCACGTGGCGGGAAGCGGCGCATATGTTGGGGGTAGGTCGAGTGGCAGAAGCGCACCGACTGCGAGGGCTCTATCCTTAAGCCACTGAACTGGGATAGGGGAGAAAAATGATTAAAGGTTTCCGTGATTTTCTGATGCGAGGGAATATCGTCGATCTCGCAATTGCTGTCGTTATTGGTGGTGCCTTCACTGCAATAGTCACACAACTAACGAAATCCTTTATTGAGCCACTCATTAAAGTGTTCGGAGGCGGTGGAATTCATGGTGGAGCCTTCGTAATCCGAGGGATCACATTTGACTGGGCTGCTTTCATTAACGCAATCATTAATTTTGTTATTGTGGCCGCAGTCCTCTACTTCTTCATTGTTGTTCCGATGAATCGAATTCTCGCCAAGCGTAAGCGAGAAGAGGTTGCGGCACCATCAGTGACTCCTGAAGATGTTGCACTACTTCAGGAAATCCGCGACCTTCTTAAAAAACAATCTTAATAATCACAGTCACGAGACTGTTTGTGGAATCTAGAAAGGATGAAAATGGCCAACAAAGAGCAGAAAAGCAATGCAAACGCGAAAAAGGAACCGAAACTCTCGTTAAAGGAAAAGAGAGTTAAAAAGCAAGAGAAGGAAAATTCAAAGAAGAATTCCTAATAATGTAAAAGAGGTGGATCCACTGGGATCCACCTCTTTGTAATTCTTCCTGCTAATTAGCCTTCAAGAAGTCGCCGAGCTTCTGCGTACTGCTCTCCGGACATTTCGCCATTTGCCAATCTACGATCGATTATTTCCCGAGCAGATTCAACCCTAGGTCCGACAGGTGCGAAAGCTCGTTCCGCCTCGTGACGACCATGGTGCACACTTCGGCTTGGATTCCGATCCGAGACTCTGACTATTAAAACTATAACTAAAGCAATTACCACCAACCAGAAGAAACCCATTCCGGCCATCAACCACCCATGTCCTTGGTTAAATTGATCGTGCTCGTTACCCCAACCCATCATTTCGACCCCTGCCTTTAATAATGTTCGCATTGTTCTAACTTCGTAATAGAGATTATTCACCTCTTTAACCAAAAAGGACCTAGGGGAAGTTGTGACTTTCATGAGTACTATGTGGAAATGGGTCGCAAGCTAATCTCGGCAAGTGCGCTTTTCTTAGTTCTCGCTTTTCTCCACCCGGTATCGGCGTCAGCCACGACCGCCCACAAGCCAGGAACAAAATGTCCAAAACTCAACGCCACAACGACCTATGCCGGAAAAAAGGAAATCTGCGTAAAAAGCGGGACAGTTTTGAAATGGAAAGTTGCTCCCGCTCCTAAAGCCAAGACGACTCCTGCAGTAACACCAACACCGACCCCGACCAGCTCGCCTGTTTCGACTCCAGAGCCATCACCTTCAGAGAGCGTTACGCCAACACCGACTCCATCGGAAACTGCCACGCCAACACCGACTCCCAGCAAAACCAAGCAATCTCAAACCATTGCCGCCGTTGCAACTACAACTTTACCGATAACCAACACTTTGGATTTGTCCACCATTAAATCGGACTCGGGCTTAGCCGTGACTACCATCTCTAAAACCCCCGACATCTGTTTAGTCCAAGGTGAAATTTTGATGCCAGTCAAAACAGGGGCGTGCACGATTTCCGCCACGCAAACAGGAGATGACAATTTCGCAGCTGCAACTGATCTTTCTTCCACGATTCAAATTGCGAGCCCTGTTATCGCAACACCAGATGTTGCTCTCGATGGCGTCACTACATATTTCCGAAGAAATCTTGGTGCTACCTACAATGGTGACTTGGTCGACATTACCTTGGTTAAATATGACAACGATGCCAGCAAACGTGTTTGCACTTCCGACATATTAATGGACACTTGTATCGATGACGGAAGTGGCGGCAGCATCCCTGACCCGACTGCAGACACTCGATATGTTGAATTTACCGTGACGGTGAACAATCGATCGTCGAGCCCCATTCCCGAAATTAATTTTCGCCTTCTAGTAGGCAATCAACTGGAATTTGTCTCAGTAAGTGCTTCACTTCCAAGCATCAATGATTCGGGTATTGCCGCTGGGCAGACTGCTACTGGTGGTCTTATGGTGCAGATTCCTAAAGGTCAAGATATCTCTAACGGGTTCCTCATGATCGACGAAGGTGTTACCGATGCTAACCAAAGAGTCTTACTTTCGCTGAAGTAATTCTGATGGAAGGTTGTCGGCGTTACGAGGACTAGTTTAGACTCACAAACTATGGCGGCTAAAAAAGTTGGGCAAGTAGCAAATACTGTCGCTACCATCGACTTAGTTGCGCAGACCGCTGGAGTAAGTCGTGCCACCGTCTCTCGAGTCATGAATGGCACCGCAAGAGTCTCTCCTGATACCGAGCGAGCTGTTCGGAAGGCAATTAAAAAACATAATTTCACACCAAATATGACTGCTCGGCGACTTGCCGGGGGTCGCAGTGGACTTGTGGCCTTAGTCTTAGAAGAATCTAGTGAGGAGTTCTTCCTCAATCCATTCTGGGGTTTCGTAGTTCAAGGCTTTACTTCTGCGATCACCGATGCGGGAATGCAACCTGTTCTTCTTATTCGTCCAAAAACCGGTTCGGAAGATTCACTCTTCGCTTCGCTCCGAATTGCCCAAGTTGATGGGCTCGCCATTTTCAGTTGGCACCGTTCGGTACGTAGTTTTGAAAAATTAATTCCGCCAACTATGGCGGTCGTCTTCGGTGGAGATTTAGGCGGAACCGACAAGTATCCTTACGTCGATGTAGATAACGTCGAAGGTGGGTATCTAGCCACTAAGCATTTGATTAAGCAAGGATGTAAAAACATCATCACAATCACTGGTGATTTAAAACTTCAATCGGGGCGCGATCGTTTTAATGGATTTGAACATGCGATGTCGGAGGCTGGCTTAAAGATTGCCGATTCACACGTATTACATGGCGACTACTCCATGGCAATGGGTGAAGAGTTAACCCGGAATGTACTAACCAAGAAAATTAAGTTTGATGGAATTTTTGCTGGAAATGACTTGACCGCAGTTGGGGCTATAAATGTTTTGTTGCAAAATGGAATTCGAGTTCCAGAGGATGTCAAAGTCGTGGGCTTCGACGATTCACCCTTAGCATCAAGAAACTTACCTAGTCTGTCAAGCATTTATCAACCGACCCGAGAATTAGGTGCTGAGGTCGCTCGCTCTCTCGTTTCAATTCTTGAAGGAAAAAAAGTAGAGCGCAAAACATTGAGTGTTAAATTGGTTGTGCGCGATTCAAGTAAGAAATAACTATAGAACTTTATTGTGCCTTATAACCTCAGCATAAACTTCTCCGCTTAGTTTGACTTTTCGATCTAAAGTCTTGCGATCGATATAGACCAGCCCAAATCGTTTGTCATAACCCTCAGCCCACTCAAAATTATCTAACAAAGACCAAGCAAAATAGCCTTTAACGGGAACTCCGCTTGCAACCGCAGCTTGCAAAGATTTTAGATGCTCCTTGAAATATTGGGCACGCGCTTCGTCTCGAACATCTCCGTTTGCCTCAACTTGGTCATCATAAGCGGCACCATTTTCGGTAACAAGAATCTCTTTGATTTCTGGCCAATCTTGGTGGATCCTTTTCATCAATTCACCAAGTCCTTCGGGAGTCACGACCCATCCCATTGCAGTTAACGAACCAGCGTATTCGCTGGGAGGAGTTCCATCTGCGCGATAAGGAAATGGCAGAAATCCCTCCTCTAGAAATGTTTTGCTTCCAGGTTTCGCAGTTTGAAGAAAGCTATCGCTGTAATAGTTGATGCCCAGAAAATCCGTTTCACATTTCAAGAGTTCCATATCGCCCGAATGTATTACCCGTAACAAATCCTCACCATAATGATGGATGAGGTTCTGCGGATATTCACCCTTAAGATATGCGTCAATCCACCATCTGTTGAGATTGGCGTCTAAAAGACCTTTTAGCGCCTCGACTTCAATGTCTTCTGGATTTAGATTTCTAAAATTAGTCATGTTTACCGTTAGCCCAACGGCGGCCTTAGGAAGAATACTTTTAATTGCCCTCACGCCTTCAGCATGAGCAAGAGCCGTATGGTGAGAAGCGGCAATAGCAAGTCGATAATCTTTCTTTCCGGGTGCGTGCACGCCAGATGAATAGCCTAACCAAGCGGTACACCATGGCTCATTGAGAGTTGTCCAAATTGAAACTCGATCCCCAAAAGCTTCCGCGCACGCTTGGGCATAACTCTTGAAGCGATCCACGATGCTGCGGTTAGCCCAACCACCGACATCCTCTAGTGGTTGTGGTAAGTCCCAGTGATACAAAGTTATAACTGGAGTTATTTCAGCATCAAGTAGCGCATCTATAAGGCGATTGTAAAAGTCGAAACCACGTTCTTCTCGGACATCGTCTCCTTGAGGAAAAAGGCGAGGCCAGGAAATAGAAAATCTATAAGATTTAATACCGAGCGCGCGCATAATCGAAATGTCTTCAGGAAATCTGTTGTAATGATCGCAACCAACATCTCCGGTATCACCATTAACAATGGTTCCAGGAGTTCTACTGAAGGTATCCCAGATGCTGACTCCTCGACCATCCACCTCCGTCGCTCCTTCAATCTGGTAGCTAGATGTTGCGGCACCCCAAACGAAGTCTGATGGAAATGAACTCATAATAATAATTTTCCTATCCAGTGAGCCTGACAAATCCTCAATAGAACCATCTCTGGTCTGTGTAGCATAGAGCCACTTGACCGAAATATTTCCTTCGAGTTGAATCAGAGTATGAAACCGCTTTCACACACTATTTAATGGGATTTTGACTCTAAAAGCAAGTGAATTACATGTATTTTTGATGAAACTGTGAGGGAGAAGTTATATGTCTAGTACTGTCAATCGAACTCTTGTCTGGTCAGAGGAATTCGAAGGTAGCGCTCTCTCGCAAACAACATGGACACCGGATATCGGTGACGGTTCCTCTCATGGTCTGATTGGATGGGGTAACAACGAGCTTCAGTACTACACCGAAGAGTCGATGAAGGTTAATGGTTCATTAACTATCACTGCTAAGCGCGAAGGTAGAGATAGTGCCCACTCTTGCTATTACGGCCCCGCTCTCTGGACTAGTGGAAAGATTCACACCAGCCAAAAAGTTGGATTTAAATACGGTTCTCTTGAAGTTCGCGCGAAAATGCCCTTCGGTATCGGCACTTGGCCGGCTATTTGGATGTTAGGAGCCTCAATAAATCATGGCACCAATTGGCCTTTCTGTGGCGAAATCGACCTCCAAGAGGGTGTAGGCAGCGCGCCAAAAACAGTTCGTGGCACTATTCATGGCCCTCTTTATTTTGGGGAACAAGGCTTGACTAAAACTTACGAGAATCCAGTCGACCTATCAGAAGAATTTCATGTCTATGGAATTAGCTGGAGAGAAGATCAGATTGATTGGACCTTTGATGGCGAGGTCTATAACTCGATTAATCGGGCGGACTCAGAACTCGAAGGAAAAGAATGGCCTTTTAACAATGAGTTCTATCTGTTAATAAACCAAGCTATCGGAGGTTGGTTTGGCGGAGAGGTCGATCCAGAGCTGAATGAGGCTGAACTAGTGATCGATTGGGTGCGCTTTTACAACGTTGATGGAATTGGTGAATTAATTCGACATTAGTGCTTGATTACTTCACCAATACCATTGATGGAGAAAACTCGGACATAGTCAACTGATTGAGTCGCGGTGGTTAAATTTGGATCGACATCTCCGCCAAAAATCCCTCCCATGGCAAGATTAATGATGAGGTAGAACTCATGATCAAAAACCCAGTCATTGTCAGTCTTATTTATGGTGGCATAAGCGGTTCCGTCAACGTACCAAGTTATTTGATCCGGCAACCAATCCACGGCATACGTGTGATAACCATCGGCGAATCCACCACTTAAATCGATAGTTCCACCGCGGCCGCCACCTCCGGAAAGTGGTCCATGCAAAGTCCCATAAACAGTTTTTGGAGTTCTTCCAAGTAGTTCCGTAACGTCAATCTCGCCAGAACCTGGCCATGGACGTGTATCGATATTCGCACCTAACATCCAAAATGCTGCCCAACTCCCATTTCCGACTGGACCTTTTATTCGCGCCTCAATTCGCCCATATTTAAAGCCGACTTTGCCCTTTGTCACGAATTTTGAACTAATCCATTCACATGGTGCCTTGTAATAACAGTTATAAGCATTTGCCCCGGTACGAGTAGCCGTAGTAACGAGCGCCCCTGTGCTATCTATTGATGATTGGGAATCCACATACCATTCACGCTCTCTATTGCCCCAGCCCTTGTTATCGAAGGCGACTCCATCACCATTTTGCGGCACCCAAATATTGGGATCCACTGGGCTTCCGGTTGCAGCGTTAAATTCATCTGACCAAATCAAAGAGTAGTTTCTGGGCTTTGCTGCGATAGTAAGAGGTGGGGAGTCCTTCTTGATAGAGGCGCTGCCTTTCGCTGAGTAGGTCACTTCAAGACTGACATCTGTTTTTTCGTCGGCAGAAGTGATCGAGTATGTACTTGATGTGGCACCTGGGATTTCAAAAGGACCACGAAACCATTGATAAGTAATAAGTGGATTGCCAGACAAAACGATTGGTAGTGACGCTGACAGAGTTGAATTGCTCTGGTCTGAGAAGTTAATTTGCACGTCACCACGGAGAGAAATGGGGGAAATCTGCAAGGTGTTGGATATAGCCGAAATGGTCTTGCCGGCCGGTGTTTTTACATTCTCTATGTATTTGATGGTGCCGCCAGTGAATTTACTAGGTAAATGAAGCGAAGGAGCTTTCCCTGAAACACTCTTTCCGTTAATAAACCAACTAATGACACTCTTTACTGAAGCGCTCCATTTAGCTGGCAAAGCGGTGACGATCATTCCATCGCTGGAAATTGAAATGGTCGGAGCTTTTAAAACTGAAGGAGTCGTCGTCGCAAAACTAAGAGGTGAGGCTAAGGTAAAAACAATTGAGAGTGTTAAAAAAAGACCAATCAACCTCTTGCGCATGATCCCTCCAATAATTTCTCTCATCGATCATTTCTATTTAGGGGGCCCTCGATGAGACCCCCCTAAAAGAATGAAGAACCTTTATTTGATGTTTATTGAAGTGGAATACTTCTTACCGTCAATAACCACAGTAATTTTCTTTACTCCTGGAGTAACGGTGTAAGAAAATCCTTGGTTAGCGATAGTGACATTGGCTTTCATAACCTTCAAGCCCGAAATTGAAATGGCAGCAGATTTACCAGTGGCATTAGCAATTCCTAGAGTAAGCGTATAAACCGGCTTTGATTTGGTGCCCGATTTTGTGCTTGAAGCAGAGATAGAGATTGGATTTGTAGAAGGCGATGCAGATGTTGAGGTTCCATAGAAATGGAATTGGGTGACATCAGCATTGTCGACGCCAATACCAGCAATTTCAGGAACTACTTGACTGAATACAGCCCCAGCTGAAGGCGCAGGAATTGTGAAGTTAGTTGGAGCGGCTTCACCTTTCTTATCGGTGTCTTGCAAATTGAATGCAGCAAACCCAAATGCATCTGTCATAGATTGCAGAACGACGTCACCTTTCTTGGCATCGGTTCCCGTCTTGCCATCAGTAATACTTGCATTGGAATTACTTCCTGCCTTATTGAGGTGAAGCTTCACCACGGTATTTCGAACAGGCATTCCAGCATCGTCGGTCACTTTGTATACGACCACAAACTTGGAACCAGCAGGTGCGAAGGCCTGACGAAGCCCATCTCCGGATGCCGAATTAGTTGCATCTAGTGCTGGTGAGACTAATTTAATTGTGGGATGGTTTAAGGAATAGACGTCGGCAGCATTGGGAATGTAATAGTGAAATTCAGTAATTGCCGAGTGATCTGGTTTCTCTCCCGCAACTTCAGGCAACATCTGTGAATGTAGATCATTCAGACCATCGTCGCTGATTTTAGGAGCACTTGTGAATGAATCAGGCTGTGGTTCACCAAAGGGAGCGCCATCGAGATCTTGAACCGCGAAAGTTACATTTCCAAAAGCATCGGTTTTATGAATCACATCAGCTTGGTCCAGTGGTGGCTTATCAACACCTTTGGTCTTTGCGTAGTCGACTTTAAGGATTGAAGTTGAAGTGCTGTAGCCCTTATTGACACGTAATTTCACGTCCTGATTAATCAGAGGCTTTCCATCTTTATCAGTGACGTGATAGGTCAAGTTAATATTCGAACCAACGGGAGCAAAGGTGCGTTGATAGAGAAGTCCGTCGCCGAACCAACCATTTGCGACCCAACCATCAGCCATCGCTTGGTTCTTCTTTGCTTCACTGGTGTTAGTAGCATCCAAAACTGGACTCAAAAGCACGATATGAGCATCTGTTGGTGGAGTACCGGCTGCCTGAGCGGGAGCAATGACGACAGAGGAGACTCCAATTGCTGTAACAACTGCAGCAAAAGCAGCTCCGATTTTTCTGTTATTCATCATTCTTGGATTACCTTTCCTAGTGGTTCGTGCGTGAAATTTCTTAACCTTTTACTGCGCCATCCATCACGCCACTCACAAGTTTGCGACCGACGAAAATAAAGAGAATTAGCAACGGAGCAGTCGCGAGAAATGCGCCACCCATTTGCAATCCATAATCCAAGCCATACATTGGCTTGAGTTGGGTTAACGCAACCTGGAGTGTGAAGTGCTTTGGACTTTGTAGAACAATCGTGGGCCAGAGATAGTCGTTCCATGCAGCAAGGAAAGCAAACAGGCCCAAAACAAAACCGCTTTGCCTAACGATGGGCATCACAATGCTCCAGAAGATTCGTGGGACAGATGCCCCATCGATACTGGCGGCTTCCAACAGTTCATTTGGAATCTGAGCGTCAATGATTTGACGCATCCAAAAAACGCCAAAAGCTGTGACTAGTGCCGGCACAATAAGACCAAATAACGAATCGATCATATGTAAGTTCTTGACCAGCATGAAGAGCGGAATAATTCCTAACTGGCTTGGTAACATCATGGTTCCAACGACGAAAAGAATAAAGAATTTTCGTCCCTTGAAATTTAATTTTGCAAATGCAAAACCAGCAATCGCGGAAAGAAGTACCTGCGCCACGGCGATTGATGTTCCTACTATAAAAGTGTTCAACAAGGCGCTATTGAAGTAAACGCCCTGTGCACTTAACACTTTCTTGGCTACGATGAAGAAACGTCCTCCTGGAATAAGTGAAGGAGGAGATTTTGAAATTTCAGCATTGGTATTGGAAGAGACAACAAACATCCAATAGAACGGGAAGATCGAAAGGAAGGTGATCGTGGCAAGCAAGAGATAATGAACCGGTGAGGTTCTACGCCATTTTGGAGTTCTAGTTTTCATCGGCTACCGTCACTTGAAATCTTACGGGTGATTACGAAGTTCACCAACGAAATAATGAGAACAATGAAAGTAATAATGATTCCGATGGCTGCGGCATATCCATATTTGTTATTCACAAATGCCTGGTTATAGAGGAATAAAGTTAAGGTTAAGAATTGCTTACTAGATCCGCCATCAGCTGCGAGTTGTTGTGGCTCAGCAAATACTTGCAAGCCACCAATTGTTCCGACAATCAGAACGAAAGTAATGGTGTTCTTTAAAGAAGGTAATGTGACGTACCAGAATTGTTGCCGCTTAGAAGCGCCATCAACACTGGCGGATTCGTAAAGCTCCCCCGGAATTGCCAACATTGACGCCAAGAAAATTAATGTGTTGTAACCGATCCAGCGCCAGGTGATCATGGATGCAATCGCGATGTGGCTAGGGATTACACCTTCAATAAAATCGATGTGATGGTGCACACCGAAGAAGCCAAGAATGTCGTTGACTATTCCGAAATCTCGACCAAATAATTGGCTGAAAACAATGGTAATTGCGATGACGGAGGTGATATTCGGAACCAACAAGATAGTTCGCCAAAATGATTTGGCTTTTAGTCGGCTATTTCGCAAAATTGAGGCTAAGCCAATCGCCATAATCATTTGAGGAAAAGTAGATAGAGCCCAGATTGAAAAGGTATTTCGGATGGCGAGCCAAAGGTCACTGTCGTGAAGGAGAAGATTGAAATTTCTCAGACCGGTAAAGGTTGAGCCGCCAAGTGGATCCCAATGGAAGAAAGAGATGTAGACCGAGTAAATAACTGGAGCCAGGCCGAAGATGACGAACATAAAGAAGAATGGGGCAACGAACAAGAATCCCCAGCGGCCATTGAGCGAGGCGACTCCTGAAATTACCTTTGCCGGCTTTGCCTTCTTAGCCTTCTCTGGCTTTGCGCTTTTCCACGGTGAAAGGGGGGCTTTTGACGGCCCCGCCTTCACTTTTAATTGACTCATTGATTATCAGGAAACAACTATCCCCCCGGACTAGTTGTTCACGACTTTCTTTAGGTCGGAAAGTACCTGCGCCCATGACTGATCCGGCGTCATCTTTTTCGCGGCAACCCGCCCCAGACCCGCACCAATGGCTTGGTCTACGGCACGCTCCAGCTTGCCCTCGAAAATTGGCTTTAACTTCACAACGCCGCTGGCGTAGATCTGGCCGACCGGAGCATTGCTGAAGAATGGATCGGTGAATCCGGTCAAAGCTGGATCCTTGTAAAGAACTGAGGCTGCAGGGAAGAGGCCGTAGGTCTTGAATACCTTTAACTCTTGAGCTGGGGCCAAGTACCAAGTTAAAAAGTCATATGCCGCTTGCTTGTTCTTGGAATAAGAAGGAATCGTTAATTGAGTTCCGCCTTGATTTCCGCCGCCGCCAGGCATATCAGCAATATCCCACTTTCCAGCAGTATCAGGTGCCTGAGCCTTGATGTAATCCATCATCCAAGCTGGGGCCAAGATCGTGGCAAAGGTTCCCTTGCTCATTCCGATGTTCCAGTCAGAGGTGTACTGCCCGATGCGAGTACCGATACCAGATTGGGTTGCCTTGATGGTGGTATTCCAACCCAACTTAACTTGAGGGTTGGTGTCATAAATCAACTTGCCGGTTTCAGTTCCATCATTTTGATAGTACTTAGCAGTTCCTTGATTCATGATCGCGGCATAGATGGTGCCAGTGTTGTCGATAAAGCCCATGCCATTTTTCTTTTGTGCTTTGGTCAATTTAGCCAGGTACTTCTGACCAGTTGCAATGAACGCATCCCACGTTGGCCATAATTTGGCAACAGCCTTGCGATCAGTTGGTAGACCAGCCTTTTTAAAGAGATCAGTGCGGTAAGCAACCTCTAGACCGCCGACATCGGTGGGGAGACCAATCACAGCGCCGTTGTAGGCGACTCCTTGATCCCAACGCCATGGAAGGTAATTCTTCTGGATATCAGAGGCGGATTGACCGGCAGGAATTCCGGCTGCGGCATTTGCGTCAGAAGTTTGCATTTGCTTTAGGTCTTGGAAGCACTTTGGATATGAGCGCCAGTAACCAGAATACGAAACTTCTACCGCAACAATGTCAGGCCCAGTGCTCGAGGTACATGCAGTTACCATGTTGGACCCATTCAGGGGGTCAAGGTCAGATTTCTTAATTTGCAAAGTCACTTCTGGATGAAGAATTTTGTATTCCTGGACCAATTGGCGCTGGATTACATCACCAAAAGTCCAAATAGTAATGGTGACTGGATCAGCAGCTTTGGCAGGAGTTGTTAAGGTTCCCACTCCAACGATTACCGCCGCAAGAGCAGCAACGGTTCCTTTGACTCGCCATTTTTTTAGCATTTCAAACTCCTCTATTAAGTCTGGACCGCGATAAAAATCTGCCAAATGCTTCCTATGAAAGCGGTTTCATAGTAGGGTAGTTAACTGTATGATTCTGAAGTGCGCAATACCATCAGCAATCATTTACGAAATGTTATAAAAGCGTGATAATCAAAAAGAGGAACCTATGAAACTGAGGTTGTTGAAGCGCACCACGATTCTTTTCGTCTGCGGTGCCACACTTGCTTCATTCGCCGGCGTTACCCCTGCCCAAGCAGCTTCTGGCCCTAAGGTCTTGAAATTACTTTGGTCCGACGAATTTGCAGGTAAAAAAGGGGCACTTCCCAATCCGAAAGTTTGGGGGTATGACATCGGAAATAGTTATGGCTGGGGAAATTCAGAACTTGAGTATTACACCCAAAAGCCGGCAAACATTTCTACCGATGGCAAGGGTCATCTCTTATTCACGGCAAATCGAATCTCCGATCAATCTGGCACAGCGGTTGGCACTGTTGCCGGAACTGATCAATTACTCAATATTTGCAATGAGTGCCAATTCACGAGCGCCAAGATAAAAACCTCCAACAAGATCGGCTTTCTCTACGGCCGATTGGAAGCACGGATGAAAATCCCAGCAGGAGCCGGAACTTGGCCAGCTTTTTGGATGTTAGGTGCTGATTTACTGCAGGGAAATCCATGGCCTGAGTGTGGCGAAATTGATGTGCTCGAAAGTAGAGGATTCATGCCCGAGGCTGCATTCGGAACTCTCCACGGCCCAAGCTTTGTTGCTGGCTCTGGCGGTGGATATGGATCGACTTTTAACAATCAAACCTCCCTTGCCGACGCTTTCCACACCTACGCAATTGAATGGAAAAAGAATCAGATCGATTTTTATGTCGATGACAATCTGTATTTCTCAGCGACTCCGAAAGATGTAGCACCGGGTCGATGGGTCTTCAACCATGAATTTTTCCTCATTCTCAATCTTGCCATGGGCGGAGAATTTGCCGGTGACATCGACCCAACGCTTAATAAGGCCCAGCTAGCAATTGATTATGTTCGTTTCTATTCAGTAAATGGAGTCGGAACAGTCTTGAAGCACTAAATTCAAACAAATCGAAAGGAACACAATGAAGTTATCCCTTAATAAAGCCGGAAAGGTTGCTCTTTCTTTCGCTTTGTCATTTACCACGGTCTCCGCAGGTGTTTCGGTTGCTCATGCAGCTGGCTTACCTTCAATTAGATTGACAAGCCCGGTTTACACCAGTGCAAACAGTGTTGATTCGACTAGCGATATTGCACAGTATTACTCACCGGGTACAAAAGCTTTTTACACCTATATTAAAGCGGGTTCGACCCTCACCCTGACCTACCACGTCACCACTGATGGGTCTACCGCAGCAAAAAGCCAGCAAGTTTTCCTTCAAGTAAACGCACCATATAGTGGTTCTGCTGCCTTGTGGTCTGCTGACGGAAAAGCAATCCCCGCCCAAGTTAACGATGGCTATGGAGCGCAGCTCACTGGCACAACAAATGATTCAGGCGATGTCACATTCACGATTGTCAGTACCAGTACTTCGGGACTGGAAAATGTACCGACTTCTCTCACTATGAATCGTGACAAGATCGCCCCGGCCAGACTTTACGGAACCATGAAGCCAGTTTTGCCTGGAGTTGGAGATAAGGCAGAAGATACCGATATTGCCACTTTTGACGTTGCTAGTGATCTTCCAAGCGCAGTGGCTCCAACACCTACTCCAACAGCCAAACCAACACCAACTGCAACACCTACCCCAACACCAACTGCAACACCAGCTCCGGTTGTTCTCAAAGACCAAATGGTTGCCAGTTTTGCCACCAAGATCAAAGTTGGTAAGACGCTTTCACTTCCCGCGAAAACAACTAATGGCCTTGCGATCATTTGGTTGATCGACTCCAAAAATTGTTCTCTGAAAGGAACAAAGGTAACGGCCAAGAAGGTTGGTTCATGCAATGTCATCGGAACCAATTCCGGCGACGATAAGTACAACTCTTTCTCTATTTCAAAGAAAGTGACTGTAACAAAGTAACTAATTCTAGAAACCCCCGATTGGCTTCTAGCCTTCGGGGGTTTCTCTATGTATGTCTAGCTGTGACTTAATGTCCCTAAACCGTTGTAGGTGGAGTAATGAATCCAATCAATCGACATCTGGGAAGCACTTCCATCTGGTGCAACCGTTCCCGCTTGAATGGCATTGTCTAAGATCAAGAAGAATTTGTTGTTGAACGGCCAGTCACCGACAATGTTTGTAAAAGATGCAGGACCACGATTTATCGACTGAAAAATCTGTCCATTCACGTAGGTGTCCTTGACAAATTCCACACCATCCACGGTAAATGTGAATAGGTTCGGACCCCAAAGCATTCCATAGGTGTGAAAGTCGGCTGAAAAATCGATTGTTGGAGAAGCAGCAGTCAAGCCACCACCACCATTCCAATCGCCATTTCCGCCAACATTATTAGCGTGTAACGTGCTTTGGTTTACTCGGTTTCCTTGCAATATTTCTGCAATATCAATCTCACCGCTGTTAGGCCAGGGAACTGAACCAAAAAGTCTATTTGTTGGTTGATAACTAGAACCTAACATCCAAAATGCCGGCCAGTTAAAGGAGCCAGCGGGCATCTTTATTCGCGCTTCAATTTTCCCATATTGGAAAGAGAGCTTGCCTTGAGTCCAAATACGCGAACTCGTCCACACGCCATTCGCTTTTGAGGTCGAGATAACTAAATTTCCATTGCCATCGGCAACTGCCGCATCGGCGCTATTGAGTTCAATCTCTCCCGTTCCGTAATTACTAAACCCAAGTTGCGCCAAACCATTACCGATCAATGGTGTCCAGACCTGAGAATCAGGTTTTGTTCCAGCCGGATCATTGAAATCGGCTGACCACAAAAGGACATCATTGGTAGAGGGTGAAGGGGTAGGAGAGGGAGTTGGCGTAGGAGAACTTGTTGCAATAACGTGAATGTCCACCAAATCCATTGACTGATGAAGTTGATCAATGTTGCCGATTTTCAATGCGAATTGACCATATATTCCACCATTTTGCTGAGTCAATTGGTCCAGCGAGGTGAGCGACGTCCCACTTGGCTCTGCCGATAACGAAGTATCTTTTATTGAAAAACTGACATTGCCAGCACTATCTGTGACTCCACCTATATCTGCACCATCATTTGCTCCAGCTGTATTTGGAATCGTATAAACACCAGAAGTAAATGTTGCTGTACTCCCTCCGTAACCTTTATTTGCTTGAAGGGTCACCGCTTGATTTGTCAGTGCAGATCCATTTGCAGAACTAACGTGGAAGCTCAGGGTGAAATTACTCCCCTGGTAGACAAAGGCATCTTTGTATCCGAGCCCAATTCCGTAGAACTGAGCGAAACCATTTGCAAACGATGTTTTATCTAGAACGTTTAGAAGTCCCGGAGTGCCAGAGATGATTTGAGATCTCACAAGTCCCGTACCCACTAATTGAGAAACAGTCGGGGTTGGAGTTGGGGTTGGAGTTGGGGTTGGAGTTGGGGTTGGAGTTGGGGTTGGTGTCGGGGTTGGTGTTGGGGTCGGCAAATCCACCGGGGGAACATAAATAACAGGTGGAATGTATACCGGAGTCGGTGTGGGTGTTGGAGTCGGTGTGGGTGTGGGTGTTGGAGTCGGTGTGGGTGTGGGTGTTGGAGTCGGT
>CAIMZW010000132.1 GCA_903846075.1 uncultured Actinomycetes bacterium | reverse complement strand
TTCCCCGTCCGAAAGAACATCTCAGTGACTATCCTCTCGCGATTACTTCGTAGGTTGGGAGTAATAAATCGAAGTCAAGAGGATGAAGTAGCTACCAAATATGTGGATCGCTTAGGTATTAAAGTCGTTAACAATGACCAATTGGCTGGAACACTTTCGGGCGGAAATCAGCAGAAAGTAAGCGTCGCCAAATGGTTAGCGGCCGAGACCGAAATTCTGATCATCGATGAACCAACGGTAGGAGTCGATGTCCGTACCAAAGCGGCATTCCATGAGTTGATCTTGGAGCTCGCCAATGAGGGCTTATCCATCATTCTAATCTCCAGCGATTTAGCAGAAATCATTGCAATTGCAGATCGAATTTTGGTAATGCGAAACTATGAACTCGTTGCTGATTTTCCAAATACCAAGGATTACCCAACCATGTCCCGATCAATCATGACTTCGATCCATTCCTAGAAGAATTAGCGATGATTAAAAGTAAGCGTCAGTTCCCGGACTTTCGCCATTTCTACTCACTTATCGATTGGTCGAGACCTACCCTGAGCCGCCGTAAGTCGGCGACCAATAGGGCTCAGACGATCGCTGATTTAGCCACCGCCGCGAAAAAGCGCGTCCCAAAAGTAGTTTTCGATTTCGTCGAAGGTTCGGCCTTGGATGAAAGAGCAATGGAATACTCGAAGGCCGCCTTTAGAAATGTGGAATTTAATTCCAGAACACTGCGCGATGTCTCGATTGTGGACCCAAGCGAGGAGATCTTTGGCAAGAGAGTAGATCTACCAATTCTATTTGCACCAACGGGCTACACCAGGTTGATGCACCACGTTGGTGAGCCAGCGGTCGCTTCCGCTGCCGCGGCAAATAACATGATTTACATTTTCTCGACCATGTCCACGACTTCTCCCGATGAGCTGGCTGCCAAAGTTCCAAACGTGCGTCGTTGGTTTCAGCTTTACATAATGCAAAATAAAGATGACAGTTTGGCGATTATCAAACAAGCGAAGGAATCCGGTTTTGAAGCTTTGGTACTTACGGTTGACACCCCAGTCAGCGGTCTTCGTCTGCGCGATTTCCGCAACGGACTTACGATCCCACCGCGGATCAGACTTTCCACGGTCTTCGCAATCGCCCGCAAACCGATCTGGTGGCTAAATCTCTTCACCACCAAGAAACTCGAATTTGCCGCATTCCGAGGTTGGGATAAGTCCCTGGTTGAGTTAGCCGCCAAGATTTTCTCACCCGCGATCACCTTCGACGATGTCGAATGGCTGCGCCAAACCTGGGATGGCCCAATCATTGTTAAAGGGATCCAGAACGTTGAGGATGCCAAGAAGCTCGCCAGTATGGGCGTTGAAGGAATTGTACTTTCGAATCATGGTGGCCGGCAGTTGGACCGCGGACCAGTTCCCCTCGAAATTTTGCCCGAAATCCTTAATGCCGTCGGCAAGCGGATGGATGTTTATATCGATGGTGGCGTCATGAGTGGCCAAGATGCCTATGCGGCAGTGGCTTTGGGAGCCAAAGGGGTTCTGATTGGCCGGGCCTATTTATACGGTGTCATGGCTGATGGCGAACGAGGTGTGGCGAAGGCGATAGAGATTTTACGTAGGGAATTCGTGAACACTATGGCATTGTCAGGTAATCGCAATCTTGCGGAAGTCCGTCAGACCGGGGCGCGTTTTCGCAATTTGTGAAACTATAACTACCTGACCCAAGGGAGAGCTCATGGCCCGCTATAAGATCGCAATCGTTGGTGCTGGCCCGGCTGGATACTTCAGCGCTCAAGCCTTGCAAAACTCCGAAACCGAAGACCTTACTTTTGCCATCGATTTAATTGAGCGCCTGCCAACTCCTTGGGGCTTAGTTCGCTCCGGTGTAGCACCTGATCATCCAAAGATTAAGACCGTTTCAAAGGTCTTCGAAAAGATTGCCAGCCACCCAAATTTTCGCCTATTTGGAAATGTTGAGCTTGGGACCGATATTCAATTAGCCGACTTAACTGCGCGCTATGACGCGGTAATTATGTGTACTGGTTCCAATATTGGAAAGAAGCTAGGAATTCCAGGCGAGGACCTTCCTGGTTCTATATCGGCGGCCGATTTTGTTACCTGGTACAACGGTCACCCTGATTATGTTCACGTTGATGTTGATCTCGGTATTGAAGCAGCGGTAATTATTGGCGCCGGAAATGTTGCTATGGATTGCGGTCGAATTTTGGCCTTGAATCCAGCTGAATTAGATACCACCGACACCGCCGATCACGCGCTCGCCAAGTTGCACTCCAGTCATATTCGCCAGGTTTACATCACTGGCCGTCGTGGTCCAGAACATGCTGCCTTCACCGCCCCAGAACTTCGCGACCTGCCAAAGCTGGAACACACCGATGTCTTCATGGATGCCACGGCAATTGAAGAAGCGCTTGCCAGGGCAACAGCAGAGGCAATTGATGGCGAACTTGAAAAAGATATTCGCAATAACCTGGAAGCGATGCGAGTCGTGGCCGAAGCTGAAAAGGCTGGGAATGATCGTTCCCTAACATTCCGTTTCCTTTCTGCTCCTAAGGAAATTTTGGGAGATGGCAAAGTTGAAGAGATCCTCTTTGGAATAAACGAAATTCGCGATGGCAAAGTTGTTGATACTGGCGCTACTTATTCCATCAAGTGCGGTCTAGTCATCACCGCCATCGGCTACGAAGCGCTTCCCATTGATGGCGTTAGTTATGTAAAAGGAAAGATTGACAACGTCGAAGGACGAGTCCTTGGCACCAATATTTATACCGTTGGTTGGGCAAAACGTGGCCCATCAGGGGTAATTGGTACTAACAAGAGCGATGCCACCGATGTGGTGAAACTAGTTGTTGAAGATCTGACTGCTCCCAAAGTCTCTTCGGACATTACCGAGCTATTGATCTCCGGCCACCCCGTTGTTACCCAACTTACTTGGGAGGCCATAAACGCTGCCGAAGTTGCTGCGGGAGAGCCTCTTGGAAAGCCACGGGTTAAGGCAGTTTCGCGCGAAGAGCTTCTGAAACTAGGTAACCTGCTTGCCTAATGGCAACCCGGCAAAGATCGCGGTTGTCGGAACTGGTTGGCGATCGGAGTTCTATCTTCGGCTAGCGCAGTTGCTTCCTGATGAATTTGAACTAGTCGGCATCGTTCTTCGCGACCCAGCTAAAGTTTCCGCGATTCAACAAGAATGGAACGTGCCAACCTTTTTATCAATCAAAGAATTGTTGGCTGCAGTAAAGCCAGATTTTGTAATTGTCGCGGTACCGCGCGAGGTAAACCCCAAAATTGTTTCGGAGTTAGTCGCCGCAGATATCAAAGTTCTCTGCGAAACGCCGCCGGCCGCCGACTTAGATGGATTGCGAAAACTTTGGCAAGAAGTTGGCTCATCTCAACTGGTTCAAGTCGCTGAGCAATATCTGCTCTTACCGGGTCACGCTGCCAGGTTGAGCGCAATCAAAACTGGAGTTATCGGGACTCCCACTTCAGTGCAAGTTTCTTCAACTCACGATTACCATGCTGTTTCAATCATGCGTGGCATGTTAGGCGCTGGATTTGGCACAGCAAC
>CAIMZW010000131.1 GCA_903846075.1 uncultured Actinomycetes bacterium | reverse complement strand
GTATTTGTTCAAGGTGGAACCATCGGCAATCTTTCTGCGTTAGTTGCCGCCAGAAACCATTTTCGCGAAAAACGACGTGATGTCACTCGGTGGGTGATTGCGGCAAGTTCCCAAGCCCATTCCTCGATTCGCTCTGCTGCTGATGTTATGGATGTCGAAGTTTTATTGATCGATCCAGATGAACATGGTTCGCTGCAAGGTGCCCAATGCGCCATCACCATTGATAAATACCATCAACAGAATCCTTCCCATCAAGTCTTTGCTTTAGTAGCGACCGCCGGAACAACCAATTTGGGAATCATTGATCACCTTGCCTCAGTCGGTCTAGCTGCCCATGAACGAGGGATTTGGTTTCACGTCGATGGTGCTTATGGCTTGGCCGCTCTTTGCGCGCCAAAAGTTCGACCGCTCTTTGCCGGGGTGGAAATGGCCGACAGTCTGATTGTCGACCCGCATAAGTGGCTCTTCGCACCTTTCGATGCCTGCGCCTTGATTTATCGCAATCCAGAAATTGCCAAGAAGGCTCACCTTCAACATGCCGCCTACCTCGACACACTTGACGATGACGGGGAGTGGAATCCTTCGGATTACGCCATTCACTTGACCAGGCGGGCACGAGGGTTGCCATTTTGGTTCTCACTTGCCGCCCATGGAACTGATGAATATTCCAGGGCAGTCGAAGCCACCATGGAGATGGCCCGAACCGCCGCGCGGCTGATTCGCGAACATCCAAACTTGGACTTGGTCGTTGAACCAATGCTCTCGGTTGTGGCCTTCACCCGAAAAGGCTGGAACGCCAAGCAATATCAGGAATGGTCAGATAAATTGCTAGAAGATCAAATTGGCTTCGTGACCCCATCGGCCCACGACGGCAACCCCATTTTGCGCTTCGCCATCGTCAATCCTTGGACGCTAGAAAGTGACCTACAGGAAATTTTGGCGACTCTCTAGCCCCAAAATGGCACTTTTTCGTCCTGCCTATCTCCTATGCTTCCCATTATGGATTCGCTTAACCAGACCGCCGCGGAATTAGCCACTGACCTACCATCAGCCAAGCTGACCGACCTTGAACTGCGAATTTTAGATTTTGAACGGCAATGGTGGCGTTATGCCGGGGCGAAGGAATCTGCGCTCAAGGAACTTTTCAATATGAATCCTCCTGCCTATTACCAGATGCTCAATAATCTGATCGATCGCGAAGATGCGCTCCTTTTCGCCCCCATGCTGGTCAAGCGCCTTCGTCGCCTCCGCGAGGCTCGCACCAGCGCTCGCTCCGCTCATCTTTCAGCCTAAGGCCAGCCGCTTTTCTGCCTAACCCGGTTCACTCACAACTTCGCCAACTCCACCCGATTATGGGGGTTCTCAGTTTGCTGTCCCTGCCCTACCTGCCCTAGATTTGGCATTAGCACTCACAAGGCGCGAGTGATAACTCGCCCGCTTGATTGAAGGAGAAATTCAGATATGGCAAAGATGATTGCGTTTAATGAAGAGGCCCGTCGTGGTCTTGAACGCGGAATGAACATACTTGCAGATGCAGTCAAAGTGACCCTCGGACCTCGTGGTCGTAACGTGGTTCTCGAGAAGAAGTGGGGCGCCCCAACCATCACAAATGATGGCGTCTCCATTGCCAAGGAAATCGAACTTGATGATCCATGGGAAAAAATTGGCGCAGAATTAGTTAAAGAAGTTGCCAAGAAGACTGATGATGTCGCTGGCGATGGAACCACCACTGCAACAGTTCTCGCACAGGCTCTCGTTCGCGAAGGTCTTCGTAACGTTGCCGCTGGATCCAATCCCATGGTTTTGAAGCGTGGAATTGAGAAGGCTGTTCAAGCAATCTCTGACGAACTTTCTGCAATGTCCAAGCAGGTTGAAACTAAAGAACAAATTGCGGCAACTGCCTCAATCTCTGCGGCAGATACCACCATCGGCGAAATGATCGCCGAAGCCATGGATAAGGTCGGTAAAGAAGGCGTTATTACCGTTGAAGAGAGCAACACCTTTGGGCTCGAACTCGAGCTCACTGAGGGTATGCGCTTTGACAAGGGTTATATCTCCCCATACTTCACCACCGATTCCGATCGCATGGAAGCCGTTCTCGAAGATCCATACATTCTTATTGCAAATTCAAAGATCTCTAATATCAAAGATCTGCTTCCAATTTTGGAAAAAGTTATGCAATCCGGAAAGCCACTTGTTATCTTGGCTGAAGATGTTGAAGGCGAAGCTCTTGCGACTCTCGTCGTTAACAAGATTCGTGGAACATTCCGTTCTGCAGCCGTTAAGGCTCCAGGATTCGGTGATCGCCGTAAGGCAATGTTGCAAGATATTGCGATTCTCACCGGTGCCACCGTTATCTCTGAAGAAGTTGGCCTCAAGATCGAAGCTACCACCATGGATCTCCTTGGTCACGCTCGTAAAGTCGTTATCGCTAAAGAAGAGACCACCATCGTTGAAGGTTCTGGCGATGTTGACCAGATCAAGGGTCGCGTCTCTCAGATTCGTTCCGAGATTGAGAAGAGCGATTCCGATTACGATCGCGAGAAGTTGCAAGAGCGCTTGGCAAAGCTTGCCGGTGGCGTAGCCGTCATCAAAGCAGGAGCCGCAACGGAAGTAGAACTCAAAGAGCGCAAGCACCGCATCGAAGATGCAGTTCGAAACGCTAAAGCAGCGGTAGAAGAGGGAATCGTCGCCGGTGGTGGCGTTGCGCTTCTTCAGGCTGCAAAGGTTGCCTTCAGCAAGTTGAACTTGACCGGTGAAGAGGCCGTTGGCGCTCGCATCGTCGAACTGGCTATCGAAGCACCACTCAAGCAAATCGCGATTAACGCCGGTCTTGAAGGCGGAGTCGTTGTGGAGAAGGTTCGCCACTTGGAGACTGGTTTTGGCCTCAATGCCGCAACCGGTGAGTACGTAGACATGATCAAGGCTGGCATCATCGATCCTGCCAAGGTCACCCGTTCTGCGCTCCAGAATGCTGCCTCCATCGCAGCCCTCTTCCTCACCACCGAAGCTGTCATCGCAGATAAGCCAGAAAAGAATCCGGCACCTGCCCAGCAAGGTGGCGGAGATATGGATTTCTAGTTCACAACTAGAACCCGCATTGCAACCCCTCGAACCTCTGGATTTTCTCCAGAAATGGTTCGGGGGGTTTTTGCTTTAAGGTATCCCTATGAATATCGCTGACCCATTTGACGCGCTGGCTCTGGCCCGTGAGGCAGCCATTGCCGATGCCAGTAATGGTGATTTTGTCGGCGAACTTGTCTCCATCGAGATCGAAGAAGAGCGAATCGCGACCTACCTTTTTGAAGCCGGATTGCCTGGCTATGGGGGATGGCGTTGGGCGGTAACTGTCGCCAAGCTCGATGATGAGTCACCAGCCACCCTCTGCGATGTTGTTTTACTCCCTGGTCCAACCTCATTGATCGCTCCAGAATGGGTTCCCTATAAGGATCGAATCCTTCCCGGCGATGTCGGTGTTGGAGATATCGTCCCAACTTCGGCCGATGACGAACGCCTCGTTCCAGGCTTCTTAGCCCTTCCTGGTGAAGAGGAGTTAGAGGCTGTTCAACTCTGGGAGCTTGGTTTAACCCGCGCCCGCACCCTTTCCATTATCGGACGCGACCAAGCCAGCAAGCGTTGGTATGAAGGCGATCGCGGACCGAATACCCCGCTTGCCCAGTTGGCGCCAGCCCCTTGCGCTTCTTGCGGTTTCTTCATTCCAATAGCTGGCTCACTTCGATCAGCCTTCGGAGTCTGTTCTAACGCCATCTCCCCAGAAGATGCCCGAGTTGTCTCGGTCGACCATGGCTGTGGTGCCCATTCCGAGGTCCTCGTCGTTCCCGAATAGGCGTTTCAAATCTCTCAGCCCGAATAGTTCGATTTGAGTTAAACTAATCCTCTGCCCGTTTTAGCCCTACCGCCCAGACGGTCTTGCCCGATGTACCTAGTTTTCAGAAATGGAGTTCACCATGCCAATTGGTCGAGTGAAGTGGTTTAGTCTCGAAAAAGGTTTTGGTTTCATCTCCTCTGAAGAGGGCGAAGATGTCTATTTGGCTGCAACCTCATTGCCAGACGGGGTAGCCACCGTCAAGCCAGGCACCAAACTTGAATTTGGCGTCGCCGAAGGTCGCCGTGGTCCACAAGCCCTTTCGGTTCGAATTATCGAAGCGCCGGCTTCCATTGTCGCTAATACCCGGATCAATCCAGATGATTTGGCCACAATGATCGAAGACACCATCAAGATCTTGGACAAGGTCGGAAATGGCCTTCGCCATGGCCGCCATCCCAATGGTCCGGAGGCTGAACGCTTGGCAAAGGTGCTTAAGGGCATCGCCTCGCAGTTCGAGGCGTAAAGAGATCGCCTCGCAGTT
>CAIMZW010000130.1 GCA_903846075.1 uncultured Actinomycetes bacterium | reverse complement strand
TCCACGCTTAAATCGGAATTCAACTAGTTCTTAAACGTTGAATCTAAATTCAACTAGTTCTTAAACGTTGAATCTAAATTCAACTAGTTCTTAAACGTTGAATCTAAATTCAACGACGTCCCCATCTGCCATCACATAATCCTTGCCCTCCATGCGAACCTTGCCCCGAGCCTTCGCTTCGGCCATTGAGCCAGCTTCGATGAGATCCGCGAATGCAACAATTTCAGCCTTGATAAAACCTTTTTGGAAGTCAGTGTGAATCACACCTGCTGCAACTGGTGCGGTATCGCCCTTATGAATGGTCCATGCCCGAGATTCCTTTGGACCAGCCGTTAGGTACGTCTGAAGTCCTAGAGTTTTAAAACCAACTCGAGCCAAAGTTGCAAGTCCAGGTTCTTCCAAGCCAATAGATTGCAACAGCTCCATTGCGTCGGCATCATCCAATTCGGCAAGTTCGGCTTCGGTTTTAGCATCGAGAAAGATTGCTTCTGAAGGTGCCACCAATTTTTGCAATTCGGCCCGCAAATTCTGATCGTCTAGTTCAGCGGCATCGACATTAAATACATAGAGGAATGGCTTGGCAGTCATCAACTGCAATTCTTTAATTGCTGCAAGATCAACCTTGGATCCGTGTAGCAACTTGCCTTGATTCAAAATCTCTTGCGCTTCTTTCACAACTTCAATCATGGCGGCACGATCTTTATTTATCCGTACCTCTTTTTCTAGGCGAGGTAAGGCTTTCTCGATGGTCTGTAAGTCGGCCAGGCAGAGTTCCGTGGTGATCGTTTCAATATCCTGCGCCGGATCAACTTTTCCCTCAACGTGAATCACATCGCGGTCAGAGAAGACTCGAATAACTTGGCAGATGGCATCGGTCTCGCGAATATTGGCGAGAAATTGATTGCCAAGGCCGGCGCCTTCAGATGCCCCTTTTACAATTCCAGCGATATCAACAAAAGAAACCGGTGCTGGAAGCAATCGTTCCGAGCCAAAGATCTTTGCCAGTTCGGCCAAACGCGGATCGGGAACCGAGACGATGCCAACATTGGGTTCAATTGTTGCGAACGGATAATTGGCTGCCAAAACATTATTTTTTGTCAGGGCATTAAAGAGGGTGGATTTACCAACATTGGGTAATCCGACAATTCCGATAGATAGGCTCACGAGGAGTAGAGCCTACGCGTGATTGTCGGCGCTTACTGCCACGATACAGACATGAACTCAAGCGTGGGCATAATCATTGGACTAGTTATTGGCCTGTTAATCGGTCTGGTCTTGGGTCAATCCCGCACGAAAATCCGAGCCCAAGCCTCCGAGGCGCAGATCAACACTCTCACGGCTAACCACCAAACCGAGATTGCCAAGGTCGCTGCGGAAGAAGCCCGAGCCACTTTGCTGGCCTCCCAACTTGCCGCTCTTCAAAGTGAAAACTCCCAAAACATTAGGCTCGATGAGGCCCTCAAGGCCGTGACCGAAAATATGGCGACACTCTCCGTCCAATCGCGGGAAGCTGAAATCAGCCGAGCAAAAGCTGAGGCAGCGCTCAAGGCGCAGATGGAAAGCATGAAGGTAGGCAATGAAAGTCTCCTTCTGGAAACCGCAAAACTTGCTGGAGCTCTCTCCAATTCGGCCACTCGAGGAAAGTACGGCGAAGCTCAACTCGAACGCCTATTAGAAGACTCTGGACTCATTGAAGGAGTGCACTTTTTCAAACAGGATTATCAAGTTTTGGAAAATCGAACATCAAAACCAGATATCAAAATAGCAATCCCCGGCGGAGCCGAAATCTTTATCGATTCCAAGTTTCCTTTTGATCGATTTCTTGAAGGGGTAGTTGAATCCGATAAAGCCAAACGGACCGATCTTATGGCTGCCCATGCTCGAGATCTCCTCGGCCATGTGACCGCGCTAGCCAAACGTGGATATTCCGATGGCTCCAACTCCCCCGATTATGTAGTTCTCTTTGCTCCCTTTGAATCTATTCTTTCTGAAGCCTTGGATGCAGATCCTGGACTTCTCAATAAGGCTTTTGAAAAAGGGGTCACGATTGCAACCCCAACGACCATGATGGCTTTGCTTCGTACTGTCGCATTTGTCTTTAGCCAATCAGCGATGGCGCACAATGCTGAGACGATTCGAGATCTCGCAAGTGAATTGATAAAGCGCATTGGAAAAGTGCACGAAAAAATTTCCAAACTGGGAAGCAGCATCAAGAGTTCTGAACGCGCATTTAACGACCTGGTCCAGAGCACTGAATCGCGCATCTTGGTTCCCGCACGCAAAATGATGAAACTTGGAGTCCCTTCAACCAGCAAGTTAAAGGCGCTGGAGAGTATTGATGACGATGTCCGAGCGCTAAAAGGCACCAGCGCCCTGGAACTCGGTCATGAAGAAGTAGAAGATGGCGAAGATGATTTTGATTCCGAAGTAGGAGAGAATGAGGACCATGACATCTGATCTCAAGTTACCGCCAAAACCGATAAAAGGTCGCGGTCTCACGGTTCCTGGTGTCTTTATTTTGCAAACTCTGCTTATTTTTGCTGCAGAATCCTTTGAGTACAGCTATACCAAGGTGGGAATATTTACTGGAATTGCGCTGCTCATTTCATTCTTTGGTGGTCTTTACCTTGGACGAGCCGGAACATCATTTGTTTCCGTGGTGAATCCGCCGCTGGTTTTTATGTTTGCTACCTTGGTTTTGATGGCCACCGTAGGCGGCACAGGACTTCACCTCACCAAGATTGGTGTGGATTTAATTAGTGCGATGTCCGGCGCTGCGCCATACCTCGTACTGGGAACCTTCTTGGGTTGGATCATCCATTTCTTCAAAGCGCGGCGAGAGCGAAAAACTATTTAGCACTCTCTCGAATATCTTTTCTCAGTTCTGCCGGAATGGCGAAAAGCAAATGCTCTTCCATTGCCGTAACAGTTTCTACTTGATCAAAGCCTCGCACCGCAAGCCAAACCAAAAGATCCTTGACCAAAATCTCAGGAACTGATGCACCACTGGAGACTCCAACTGTAGAAACTCCTTCGAGCCATTGCTCATCGGCTTCCGCAGCGAAATCGATCAGGTAGGCATTTTTGGCACCGTACTCTTTTGCAACTTCAACGAGACGAACAGAATT
>CAIMZW010000129.1 GCA_903846075.1 uncultured Actinomycetes bacterium | reverse complement strand
CTTACTGAAGAGTGGGCGCAAGATATGTCTGTTACTTTCGCGGCTCGAGTCGCCGTTGAACCCAGTGAAGTTATGGAACGAGTCGAGATGCGCAGACTCGACCGTTCCGAGCAATTTGCTTTGATCGCCTCGCGCGAAGCCTGGGCCGATGCAGGTTCACCAGATGTTGATAAGACCAGGCTAGGCGTCGTCATCGCCTCCGGTATCGGTGGCGTCATTACCTTGCTGGATCAATATGACATATTAAAAACCAAGGGTGCCCGATCGGTAAGTCCGCATACCGTTCCAATGTTGATGCCAAATGGACCATCAGCAAATGTTGGATTGGAACTGCAGGCAAAAGCCGGAGTTCACACACCTGTGAGCGCTTGCGCCTCAGGTGCCGAAGCCGTTGGTTATGCAATGGAAATGATTCGAAATAATCGCGCAGATATTGTGGTTTCCGGCGGCGTTGAGGCAGCGGTCCACGCACTTCCGATGGCTGGCTTTGCCTCTATGAAGGCGCTCTCCACTCGCAATGAAGATCCTGCGAAGGCATCTCGCCCCTATGACAAGTCGCGCGATGGCTTTGTTCTTGGAGAAGGTGGCGGAGTTTTGGTTCTAGAAGAGCTAGAACATGCCAAGGCACGTGGTGCCAAGATTTATGCTGAAATTGTTGGTCAAGGGCTCACATCAGATGGCTATCACATTGCCGCTCCGGACCCTGAAGGTTCAGGTGTTCGTCGAGCCGTTCAATTTGCTTTAGATGACAGCGGAGTTTCACTTTCAGAAATCGTTCATCTCAATGCTCACGCAACTTCTACGCCAGCTGGCGACGTTGCCGAAGCCAATGCGCTAGCGAGCGCACTTGGCGAGGACATCTCCCATGTTGCCGTCTCTGCCACCAAATCGATGACTGGCCATTTACTAGGTGGTGCCGGAGCCATCGAATCTATTTTTGTGGTTCTTGCTCTTAAGCATCGACTAGCTCCACCAACAATCAATATCGAAGAACTCGATGAAGCAGTGACCGTTGATGTCGTGCGCGATGTTCCACGGAAACTTCCTGATGGACCTATCGCAGCTTTGAATGACTCATTTGGCTTTGGTGGCCACAACGTCGTTCTGGTCTTTAAATCCTATGAAGGCTAATTAAGCCAATCAGCTAGTTTTAAAGTCCACCGAAACTGTTGCAGTTACAGTCTTTTGAATAGTTGAGGTGTCGTAGAAACCACCTGAAGATGTATCGACTGAATCAGTTGTCGTCACTTGGATCGGACCACTTCGCACGGCAAGCACCGAACCAACTTTTCCGCCAACAGACTGGGTGATTGCTTGGGCACGAACCTTTGCATCCTTCATCGCATCACTAAGCAATTTCGGGCGAAGAACATCAAGATTGGAAACATAGAACGCCGGACCGTAGTTGTTGATATTGACACCGGTTTGCAGCAGTACTCCGATTCCGTTGGACAATTTCAAAACTAACTGCACATCCTTCGATCTGACAGTTACTTGTTGATTAGCGCGATAAGAGAGCACCCGACCAGTTGCATTGCCGTTGATGTATTCATCATTAGTTGAGGTCGCAATCGCACCAGTCTCGACACCTGTGGAATCGATCCCACCGTTAGCAAGATAGGCCTTCAGGGCAACCACATCAGCTTCGGTCTTCTTCACAGCGCTGGCAGCCGATGGCGCAGTCTCTTGGGCATTAAGAGTCCAAACAGCATTATCGGAGGTGGCGTTGGTACGGGCAGAGCCAGTAACGGTGATCGCATTGCCAGCCTTCGCGGCTAAGCCATCGCCCACCAAACTCAAGCCATATCCAATGCCAACTGCTAGAAGTACAGCTGCAACGATTGTCGAAACAAAACGGGTACCTTCGGAAGAACTGTTTTCACTCATGATGACAGGGTAGCGCAGTTATAAAGGTCGGACTCCTCAGAACCTAAGCGGTACCTCTCTAATTCCACATCCCATGCAACTCCCAGTATCGCAGCAAGGCTCTCCCGTAGAGATTCGTAACTACGGTGCGATTGCATCGCGGTCATGAGCCGATTTTCATGAATCATGATGTCCCCGGTCGAGGCCGTCACGGCTTGATGCAGGCCCAATTCCGGAGTACATCGATAGAGAACTCCTTCCCCACCCTCGGTCGGGAATTCGCGAACTTCAAAGCGCAAGTAATGCCAACTTTTCAAGGTGCTGGCGATCTTGGAGGCAAGATTCTCACCGCTTCGCCACTGATATTGCGTCGCCAAAGCGCCCACTGCCAACCGTTGTTGGCGCCATTCCAATTCGATCGGCGTGCCAAAAACCTGGTTAAGCGACCAATTAATGTGTCTAGTCAGCGCCCGCGGGGCAGAATAAATCCGTAGATCCCCCGAGAGGGTAGGCAGAGTTGACCCATGCGAGTCCAGGGTGGGACGTGCCAAAATGGCCTCCTTCAGGCGCAAATCCGGTAATGCGACCTTCCCCAGCCCATCACTTGACCACCCTTAGGTAGTGGAATTATGACCCTTTTTCCACAATCTTGGCTACTGGTAAAAAAACTGAGAGAATTTTTAGTGATTTATCTGACAAGCGGCTAAGATAAGGGCTAGTCGGACGCTTGGCAGTACCCGTTTTGGCCCCAATTTATTGGGCAGCTATGTTCGGTATATCTGTACAGAGGAAGACCGGCGCTTGGGGAATGCCCGAGTGTCACTCAAATACCGAAGGATAAAGCTCAATGGCAACAGGTACAGTTAAGTGGTTCAACTCTGAAAAGGGATTTGGTTTCATCGCCGTAGATGGTGGCGGACAAGATGTTTTCGTTCACTACTCTGCAATTCAAGGCAATGGTTACAAGTCACTCGAAGAGGGTCAGTCAGTGACTTTCGAAGTAGTCCAAGGACCAAAGGGTCCTCAGGCTGACGCAGTCACCGCCAACTAATAACCATTTATTAAGAGGGTCAGCTTCGGCTGGCCCTCTTTTTTTATTCTCTCACTTCTCTTCTTACTCCCTCTCTTCTTACTCCCTCGCGGCAACTAATTTTTCAAAGACAGATAGCGCCGCCTCCAATTGCAAAATTTCTTCCGCGCTCAATTCGGCCAGGCGTGCAGCCAATCCCTGAGTTCGGCTAGTTCGAACATCTTTGAGCACAGATAAACCTAAAGGCGACGCCTTCATTTGGTAGGCCCGGCCATCGTTAGGATCTTGGATGCGATTCACATAGCCCAAGTCCTCAAGGCTCGCCACTACTCGAGTGGCAACTGGGGCGGCAATTCCTTCGCGGCTTGCTAAATCACAGTTTCGCAATGGGCCAAATTCGGCGATGGTGGAAAGCCCAGACATTTGGGAGGGGGTCAATCCATCTCCGCCTTGTTGGCGAATCAGTCGGACGATGCGTCCCAAGGTCAATTGCAACTTTGCGGCTAACTCCAATTCGCTCTTCTTTGCAACCTTCAAGGTGTCACCTCGGTTTCGATGGCGGGCTCCCCTGGGACTGCGCCACCAGATAGCGTCATATCCCCTACATGTTCATGCATGGTGTGCTCTTCATGCACATATCGATTTCCCCTAAAGGCTGAAAAAAGTGCGCCAATTAGGGACATTGCAATAGCCATAGAAAAGACGATGACAAGTCCATGATGGAACGGGGAGGCAATTAAGTTGGGGAAGAAATGCTTACCCGTCAAAGTTGCCCACTGCGAATTGTTCACGTGGGTTGCAGCTTGTGAACCGAGAAGGCTTTGAAGCGGGTTGTAGCCAAGAAATGAGGAGAAGAGACTTCCGACCGCAGGAAGCTGTGCGATTTGATGAGCCTGAGCTGGACCTACTCCATGGTTGGTCAATCCGATGAAAAGAGAATTAGGCAGACTGTTCGTCAAACCCACGATCATCAAAGAGAAAAAGATTCCGATTGAGAGCACCATGCCAGAGTTCATAAAGGCGGCTTGAATTCCCGCAGAACTTCCACGTTGATCGCTGGGAACACTATTCATAATTGCAGTGGTGTTCGGAGCCGAGAACATTCCACCACCAACTCCATTTAGCAGTACCAATATGGCAAACCAGATGTAGTGAAAGTCGGTTGGGACGAGAAGCAAGCCGACAAAACTCGCGCCGAAAAGTAGCAATCCACTAGTGGACAAAATTCGAGCACCATGTCGGTCCGATAGATACCCAGAGACCGGACCAGCGATGAGGAAGCCGATGGTAAGAGGTAAGAGATAGATTCCAGCCCACAGTGGCGTGGCATCGTAGGCATAGCCATGTAGTGGCAACCAAATACCCTGCAACCAAATAATCAACATAAATTGCAATCCACCTCGAGCAATCGCAGCCAGTAGACCGGCCACACTTCCTGTGGCAAAGGCGCGAATTTTAAAGAGCCGCAAATTAAACATTGGATGTTCAGTCTTTAACTCAATCACAAAGAAGATCACGAGGAAAATAAGCCCTAGGCCAAATCCAAACAAGACTTTTGGCGCAAGCCAGCCCATCGAACTACTCCCATAAGGCTGGATGCCATAGACCATGGCGATCAAGATCGAGGTCAATCCAAGAGCAAAAGTAATGTTGCCCCACCAATCGATGGTGGCATTGGCTCGCTTCCCGTTGTCTCGAAGGGAGTGATAACCCCAGAACGTGCCGAGAATTCCAAAGGGAACCGAGACCCAGAAAACCAACCTCCAGTTTCCGATTGAGAGCAAGCCTCCGGCAATAAGGCCGATGAATGATCCGCCAATTGCAGCAACCTGATTAATTCCCATTGCCAAACCGCGTTGCTTTGCCGGAAAAGCATCGACAATGATGGCGCTGGAATTGGCGAAGAGCATCGCCCCACCAATTCCTTGAACCAATCGCCAGACCACCAACCACAAGGCGCCTTTGCCACCGTGCAGCGGATCCAGTGCGAGCGCCACTGAGGCAAATGAGAAAACCGCAAAGCCAAAGTTATAGATTCGAACTCGACCCATAATGTCCCCAAGTCGTCCCAAGCTGATAACCAGTACGGCAGTTACCAACATGTATCCCTGAAGCAGCCAGAGCAGATAGCCAACATTTCCAGGAGAGAGTGGGTTAATTCCAACGCCACGGAAAATTGCGGGCAGGGAGATGAGAATGATGGACGAGTTGATGGTGGCCATAAAGATGCCAAGTGTCGTATTTGTCAGAGCGATCCATTTGTATCGTTCATCGCCGGATGCCTTTAATTTCTTCAACATTTGGGAGTCCTCGCCCGAGCGCACATTTAGTTGACTTTAGGTAACTATATTCATCTCTTGGCTTTAGGGTCAAAAATTAGGTTTAGTAAGCAGGAATTTTTGGAACTGCGCCAATCTTGGCTTCAAGAACTTTTATGGAACGGGCAGGGGAAAGATCCTTACCCGCCCGCCAAGCATCCAAAAATGGCCACGGATAGAGCTCACCTCGACGGACCCACCAAATTCCTTTTGGGGTGGGCCAAGAAATTCCAAAATGAAGGTGCGCTGCTAATCCTTTGGCATCGCCAGATTGACCCACCTTTCCGATGGTCTCCCCTGCTTTAACGCGTAAACCTGGAACCACTTTTGCACTGATATAAGAAAGGTGGGATCCGTAATAGCGAACTCCATCATCGCCAATTAACGAAATGGAAAGTCCTCCGCGATCTGCGCCCAAGTTGGTCTTCCACGTGAATCTATCTTTTCGATTGACTTCATCTATAACGCCGGAGGTTGGCGCAACAAAGAGACACCCGACTTTTGTCAAAATATCCGATGCCGGGTAATTGTGGTGATAGCGCCCATAAGTGAAACTGCACCCTTGGATGGGAAAAACATATTTTGGTGCAGCCTGAGCCGGGGCTGTTGCTGAAACGAGGCTAGTCACAACTAACAAAACGATAAATCTGCGCCTAATTACAGCGTTCAATGAAGCAACTCAGGAGCGTGATAAACGCAGGCATTTGGCAGCATAAAATCACGGAGCGAATCTACGCTGGTAGGGATGCTTGAGACATCTACATGTGAGAAATCAAAGACTTCTGGACGATCCAGCGCTAAACCTAGAGCGAGGTCTAGAAAAGTCGTGAGGTTTTCCTTAGTCGAATACCGCGGTTCAACTTTGGCTTGCTCTTTCCATTTTGCGAGCTGATCAAATGTTAAAGTCGTGCTCAGTTGTGGATTCTTATGCCACCAAATTCCTACTAATGGATCAAAATAATAATCGGTAAGAAATCTCGCTCCGTACTCCGCGATAAAGAGCAGCGCCCCCGAAATGTAATCACTTACCTCATCACTAATAAAGTAATTGAGATTGATTCGAACCCAACCGGGCTTCATCCCTTCCCAGCCCTGATCGATTACTTCCTGGAATAGATGCGATTTGCTCTGATCAATACCCAAGAGTCGATGGCCATAAGGTCCTGCGCACGAGCAACCGCCTCGTGCCTGAATCCCGAAGAGATCATTAAGTAGTGCCACAACAAAATTGTGATGAAGATATTGCCCATCCCGGCCAATTCGCAGCGAGAGAATGGATAAGCGCTTGGCATCCTGACTACCCAATATTTCGATACGCAGGTCTTGAGATAAGACGGTTCGCACGCGCTCGAGCAATTGCCCTTCTAATCGCTCAATTTCATGTGCACCGATGGAGTTCTTCAGATCGAATGCTAAACCGGCACGAATCGAACCAATGATGTCTGGAGTTCCAGATTCCTCCCGGCGAACTGGATCTTCCACATATTGGAATTCTTCATCGCTGACGTAACTCACTGTCCCGCCACCAGGTGCACTTGCCTTTATCCCTTTAAGAAGTTCTTTTCGAATCGCCAGCACTCCGGGAGATCCAGGGCCGCCAACAAACTTATGAGGTGATAGGAAGAGAGCATCAATGTTCTCCATGGGGTCTTGCGAAGAAACCATTTCTATTTTCACGTAAGGCGCTGCTGCGGCGTAATCCCAAAATGCTAGCGCCCCGTTTTCATGGAGAAGGCGAGTAATTGCTCGACTATCGCTGATGATTCCGGTGACATTGCTTGCCGCCGAGAAAGATCCGATTTTGAGCGGCCGATCGCCATATTTCTTCAAAGCTAACTCGAGAAATTCGATATCGATATGTCCCGATTCATCTTCAGGAATTCTCACAACTTGGGCAATGGATTCCCGCCACGGCAAATCATTGGAGTGATGTTCGAAAGGGCCTAGAAACACAACTGGACGTTCGGAATCAGGGATATGGGCATTCAACTGAAATTTCTGGTCAAGGGCAAAGGAAATATTCAGCCCCAAAATCGAAATCAATTTATTAACCGCACTTGTCGCGCCAGATCCGACGAAAATAATTGCTGTGGAACTATCTCCCCCAACGCCCTGACAAACCGCCTCCCTTGCGCTCTCTCGGAAGTGCGTGGTCTGCATGCCTGTTCCGCTGGATTCGCTGTGGGTATTTCCATACCAAGGCAGAACCAATTCTCGGATAGCGTCCTCGATAAAACTCAAAGATCGTCCCGATGCGGTGTAATCCGCATAAATAACTGGCCTATTTCCATACGGTCCATCAAGAATCAAGTCATCGCCAATGAGACTTTGACGAATTAATTTGACTAGGTCATCTGACGAATTCATTGGCATCCTTCTCCTCTAACGATGAGAGATTACTCCAGGACCGATATCCCAGTGCCAAAGATGCAAGAGATTTTCATACTGACCGATATATGTTGTCGGACTTGGAGTCTGCGAAAAGCTGGGAACTAGATCGATACTCGTCTCTAGGGCATTTCCAAGACCTTGCCGATTCGGGGAATTGAGATTTTCTACCCAAAATTTGCGCCAGAAAAAACCTTTTATCTTTGGCGTGAAAACTTTTACCGTGGCATAGACACTTGCCTGTGGTTGTAAAGGATTCTTTGCGAAATCAATACTCGGATACCCAAACGCGCGTGGGTTAAGACCTTGGCTGGAGTTTGTCAGAAGCTCGATTCGAAGTGACTGATTCCAAACTCGATTGGAAATATTCTTTATGTAGAGAGTTGTTGTACAAACCGTAGCCAAGCAATTGAGCCCCATAGGAATTGGCTTTTGCTGGGAAGTTCCTTTGGTTGCCTTTGCGACTTTTGCCGGCTTTGCTCGAAAATCTACATAGAGAGCACCTTGTGAACCGGACCCTTTTCCAAGCAGAGACTGAAGTACCTTGTTATCGGAGAGGCTGGCGTAGCAATCGTCACTAAATGAACTTTTAAGGCATGCCGAGTGCCAGGTTTTCATCCATTTAGGAAATTGTGGAATCGAAGCCTGTGCACTGAAAATGCCCACAAGTGTCAGAACTGCGGCAAGTGGCAAAGTCAACTTTCGCATATCAAACTATCCCATAGTTCCTGATTCGCACCAAAGCAATCATCTAGGCACTCACCCTGATTTACGCGATTTGAAGGCGATTCCCATAGACTTCCCCGACGGGGGCGGTAGCTCAGTTGGTTAGAGCCCCGGACTCATAATCCGGTCGTCGTCGGTTCG
>CAIMZW010000128.1 GCA_903846075.1 uncultured Actinomycetes bacterium | reverse complement strand
TTCTTCATTCTTCCTCTGCCACATTGGCTTTTCATCCCGCGAGACGCCTTCATGGCCGTCGCGGTCATACTTACTGTGACAACCGGAGTGGATTATTTTGTAAAGGTGTTCAAGAAATGAAACCAACAACTCCAGACCCGTTGGCCGTTGCCCTGATAAAGCAGTTACGAAAGCTGAACAAAACTGTCGCAGTTGCTGAATCCATCACTGGTGGATTACTCGCGGCAGCGTTCACCGATGTTCCTGGCTCCTCGGAAGTTTTCATCGGAGGCATCGTTACTTACTCGGATAGCGCGAAAACCAAATTTCTCGAAGTACCACGACGAGTTCTCAATAAAGAGACGGCGGTCTCGGAAACCGTTGCAATAACGATGGCTGAATCGATTCGTACCCAGTTCAAATCCGATTTTGGAATTTCAACCACCGGAGTTGCAGGTCCGGGAAAAGCCTATGGGCAGAAGGCTGGCACCGTATGGCTGGCAATTTCAAGCAAGAAAACCACGGTAACGATTGCTCTTGACTTAACTGGTAACCGCAGCGAAATTCGCCACGCCACCGTAACAAGCGCGCTGGCCACCTTTTCGCGTATTCTTTCCTCGTGACACTTTTGCGATCGCATATCGGTAGCACGCTTCGCGCTGCCCGTATTGAACAAGGACGTACCTTGCGAAATGTCGCAAAGTCGGCCCGAGTCTCCCTTGGATATCTCTCCGAGGTCGAGCGGGGACAGAAAGAAGCCTCTTCCGAACTTCTCAATTCCATTTGCACAGCTCTAGATCTTTCTCTCTCCAGCGTGCTTGCTGATGTCATTCTTGATATCAAGCGCCAAGAAGTTCCCGTACTGACAGTGGTCGACGACGCGGCCTAACCTGTCTGCGATAGTTTGATGGCAATTCCTCAGCGTTCTCGCGTAGCAATCCTTTCTGGCGTGAAAAAAGCGATTGCCCAAGTCGGCAGTTACGAGTCAAATATGTTGGACATCGCCGAACATGCCCAAGTATCTAGAGCCACCGTCTACAACCACTTCAGCGATAAAGATGAAATGTTAGTGACCTTAGTCGAATCAGAAATTTCTCGATTGCAATCGCTGGCGCTTAAAGCAAGCTCAAAAGTCGAGGCGCTTTTTCTCATCTCACGTGAGATAGCTGTCGACCCAGCGCTGCGAAAAATGGTCATCACCGATCCACTTGATATCGCGAAATTAGTCACCGTGACGGACCATCCGTTGTGGCGTCAGGCGCGGGATGCAATCTCGGAAGTCTTTGGTTCGCAATCTTCATCTCTTATATTGCATTGGTTGATCGGACAAATAGCCTCACCTTTGACAGAAGAAGAATCGGCAGAACAAGCCAGCCAACTCGCATCGGTCACTCCCTAATTTATGCGAATTACCGAATTGCGATATCGCTTGAGCGAATACTTCAGCGATCCTGATACTTACAGTCGCGACATCGTGCATTCCGAACTTCGCGGTCGAACTGTCAATGAGGCGTTGGCGGCTGGTGAGGAACCAGGCGATATTTGGAAAGCAGTAGTCCGACACAATCCCGAAATGCCATACAAATTTCGTTAATTACATCCAATCCGGGCGGAGTGGAAATTTGCTGATTCCATGTGCCGTTGTGGGATCTCCCAAAAATTGGTGAATTTGAATTCCGTTGGTTTCAAAACCGATTCGACTCATCGTCATATAGAGATTCCATAGCCGCGCCCGCGTCAGCCCAACTTCGGCGACGGCTTCATCCCAATGGGAGGTGAGGTTCTCACACCATTTAGCCAGAGTCATTGCGTAGTGCTCCCTCAAATCTTCGCTATGGCGCAATTCAAATCCGGCGCTTGTCATCGCCTCAATCACTCGATCCGGTCCCGATAATTCGCCATCTGGAAAGATGTATCGATCGATAAATGCACCAGCCCGAGCTTTCAATCCGCCGTGGGGCCTTGTGATGCAATGATTCAACAAGCGTCCATCATCAGATAAAAGTTTTCGAAGGTGCGAGAAGTACCCGTCAAGTTGTTTATCACCAACATGTTCGCTCATGCCAACAGATGAAATAGCATCGAACTTCTCGCCATGGACATCGCGATAATCCTGCAATCGAACCTCTATTAATTGACTAAGTCCAGCTTTTGTAATTCGCTCTTGTGCCATACGTTGTTGTTCCGTACTTAACGTAACGCCAACCGCCGAGACGCCATACTCTTTCGCTGCATGGAGAATTAAAGTTCCCCAACCGCAACCAATATCGAGAAGGCGCATCCCAGGTTGCAGATTTAATTTACGACAGATGAGTTCGACCTTTGCCATCTGTGCATCATCCAGAGATGTGCTCTCATTATCGAAGACGGCACAGGAATAAACCATCGTCGAACCAAGAAAATTTGCATAGAAAGTATTGGAAACATCGTAATGATGATGAATGGCTGACTTATCTCTTCTCAGCGAATGCAAAGCGCCGCGACGCCAACGTGGTGCGGCCTCTTCAACTGGCAACTTGGGTCGAATGAAGGCAGTCGAACCAACAGCCCCGGCGAGTTTGGCGAGGCTGGTAATTTCAAAAGGTTTCTTCACATGTTTTTGCAAGGTAAGCAGAGTGCGATAAAAATCCCCGTCAACATCTAAGTTGCCGGTGATGTATGCCCTGGCCATTCCAAGGTCACCTGGGCGAGTCAGGATGTAGCGAAGTGCAGTGGGAGATTTAATCTCCAAAGTATTTTCTGAATGTGTATTTCCAAATGTGCTGCCATCGTAAGCACGTATTTGAATCGGAAGTTCTTCCGTAAAAAGCTCTCCAACTTTTTCCGCAACTCCGGACAATCTGACCTCCGATTAATCTCTTTCTGTGGGGTGCTCGGTTTCTATAACCCTTATTGTCTTAGATCTGGCTCGCATGACAATAGATTGCGAGAAAATTTTTGTGTCATGGAATCGAACTCCGCGAAGCAATTCACCATCTGTAATTCCCGTTGCCGCAAAGAAGACATCTTCGCCAGATACTAGATCGTTTGTTGTCAGGATACGTTCAAGATCCAGGCGAGCATCTTGTGCTCGCTCTCGTTCGGCATCATCTCTCGGCATGAGTTTTCCTTGAATGACCCCACCCATACATTTCATAGCACAGGCGGCGATGATTCCCTCTGGAGTTCCGCCGATTCCCATCAACACATCGACGCCAGTATCGGGTCTGGCTGCCATCACAGCGCCAGCTACATCCCCGTCAGAAATGAACTTAATTCGAGCACCGGCTTCTCGAATCTCCTTCACTAATTGATCGTGGCGAGGACGATCGAGGACGACCACCGTCAAATCGTGAATATCCATATGTTTTGCTTTTGCAATTTTTCTTAAATTTTCGAGAACTGGTGCATCGATATCGACAACATCAGCGGCTTCAGGGCCGGTCACGATTTTGTTCATATAGAAGACGGATGATGGGTCATACATGGCGCCACGTTGAGCTAGGGCAATAACACTGATTGCATTGTTCATTCCCTTAGCGGCCAGAGTGGTTCCGTCGATCGGGTCGACCGCCACATCGCACGCGGGGGAGGAACCGTCACCGACGGCCTCGCCGTTGTAGAGCATCGGCGCGTTATCTTTTTCACCTTCACCTATAACCACAATTCCACTCATCGAAACCGTGCCAATCATGGCTCGCATCGCATCAACAGCAGCTTGATCAGCCCCCTCTTTATCGCCTCGACCCACCCACCTAGCGGCTGAGATTGCCGCAGTTTCGGTGACTCGAACGAGTTCGAGCGCCAAATTTCGAGAGGGAGGTGATTTATGGAAAGAGTCAGGGCCAGACATCGGTGTCATAGTGGCAGATTAGCGAGAAAGCAGCAGAGGCCGGTTGGTGACAGGTGTGGAAAAAGAAAAGCGTGTCGGATTCTTTGCAAAAGGGTGTTTTCGAACAGATGTTCGGATACGCTACTCATACCCAACCAGAGCGGTTCCACATTTCCGCACGAGAACCAAGCGTGCCGTCGGTGGTCTTCCGTACCTTCTGGACCGAAGATCGATCTCGATTATCGAGGTCAAGGAAAAAGAAAGGTTCTCATGGCTAACGAGAAAGATAAATCCCCTGCCTCTCGCTCGACCCCAGACCGCACCAAAGCCTTAGACACAGCCCTTGCCCAAATCGAGCGTCAGTTCGGTAAGGGATCGGTTATGAAGATGGGCGATCGCGGACCCCAGGTGGTCGAAGTAATTCCCACCGGCTCCATCGCTTTGGATATTGCGCTTGGAATTGGCGGTTTACCGCGAGGCCGAATTGTTGAAATTTATGGACCTGAATCTTCAGGTAAAACCACAGTGGCGCTCCACGCCATTGCTAACGCTCAGAAGAATGGCGGAATTGCTGCCTTCATCGATGCCGAACATGCTCTTGATCCAGAGTATGCCAAGAAGCTTGGTGTGGATATCGATGCCCTTCTTGTCTCCCAGCCAGATACTGGCGAGCAGGCGTTGGAGATTATGGACATGCTTATTCGCTCCGGTGCGCTAGATATCGTCGTCGTCGACTCCGTCGCAGCGCTGGTTCCCCGCGCTGAAATCGAAGGCGAGATGGGTGACTCTCATATGGGTCTGCAAGCCCGTTTGATGTCACAAGCACTTCGTAAAATCACCGGAGCGCTTCACTCTTCCAACACAACTGCAATCTTCATTAACCAGTTGCGCGACAAGATCGGAGTCTTCTTTGGGACCCCGGAAACCACTACTGGCGGTAAGGCGCTCAAGTTCTATGCCTCAATCCGGATGGATGTTCGACGCATCGAGACCTTGAAGGATGGCCAAGAGGCTGTTGGTAACCGTACTCGCGTCAAAGTAGTGAAGAACAAAATGGCGCCACCATTTAAGCAAGCTGAGTTCGACATCATTTATGGTGTGGGAATTTCACGCGAAGGTTCGCTCATCGATCTCGGTGTTGAAGTTGGCATCGTAAAGAAGTCAGGCGCTTGGTATACCTACGATGGTGATCAACTTGGACAAGGTAAAGAGAACGCTCGCGCCTTCCTCGTTGACAATCCTGACCTAGCAAACGATATTGAGGGCAAAATTCGCGAACATTATGTTCCAGTGACAATTGATCCCGCCTTAGTCGCTGCTATAGATGAAGCAACCGCTGAGGTTGATTTCTAGTTCGTGAAAACCAAATTAGGCAATCAATTAGAGAAGTCTGCGGACCCCTATTCCGAGGCCGAGGCTATAGCGTTAAACGCGCTTGCTCCTCGCGCCCGGAGTAGGGCGGAGCTTCACACTCATCTACTCAAACGCGGTTTTGATGATGGCATCGCGCATTCCGTACTCGATCATTTGGAATTACAAGGTTTTCTCAACGACCTGGAGTTTGCAAAAATCTGGAGTGAATCCAGACAACGCCAGAAGAAGCTTTCCAAGCGTGTTATTGCGGGGGAGTTGCGTACTAAGGGCGTATCCCAAGACATCATTGATGAAACCATCGAGGCCATTGACGATGAGGCCGAGTATCAAATGGCCCTTGATTTGGCTTCGAAAAAGTACCGCTCCTGCTCACATCTAGAGCCAGAGGTGATTTATCGCCGAGTTCATTCAGTCCTAGCTCGTAAAGGTTTCGACCACTCCACGACTGCGAAAGTATTGCGAGAGATTCTCCAGAAACCTTGAGTGTGCAACAAGTCACAGGCAATTAGGGAATAGTTGAAATTTCAACCATGTTACCTAGATAAGCGAAAAACCTGCGACGTATTTGGAGATTCTCATGAGCCATGTTTTAGATAATTTGATTGCTCTCGACCCCGAGGCACAAGCCCTACTCTTTAGAGAAGCGCGAACTGCAAATGCTTTCACTTCAGACCCGGTTACCGAGGATCAAGTCAAGGCGTTGTATGAACTCATCAAGTGGGCACCCACTGCAATGAATGCCCAACCAATGCGGATTGTTCTCGTTCGCACACCTGAGGCAAAGGCTCGGTTAGTAACTCACATGGGGCCTTCCAATAAAGTTAAAACTGATAGCGCGCCTTTGGTTGCAATCCTGGCTGCTGATACCAATTTCCACGATCAACTTCCCAAAGTCTTCCCTCACTTCAAGGCTGCGCGAGATCTGTTTAAAGATGATCTTGCCAAGCGCACTCATGTAGCAACCACAAATGCTTGGCTGCAAATGGGCTACTTCATCATCGGGGTTCGCGCATTGGGTCTTGCTGCGGGACCGATGACAGGAATTGACGCTGAAGGAATTGATAATGATCTTTTAGCTGGAACCGGGTTGAAAACCATTGCCGTGGTCAATATCGGTCACCCAGCACCGGAGGCCTGGTTTAACCGAAGCCCACGTCTTGATTACAGCGAAGCGGTTATAACGCTCTAACTAGCTCTTAATAGATCTAGTTAGGAAGCTCTTTCGATTGCCAAAAGTTGATCGTTTATTCTTTTAGCAAAGGTTCGCTTATTCACGGGTTTGACCATGAAATCATCTGCGCCGCAGTTGATGCACATTTCGCTGGTGATACTGGAATCTTTGTCGGTGAACATCAATATCGGCATATTTGATTTGGTTCGCATCCATTTGGTGAATTCCAGTCCACGGTCGGGCTTGTTTCGAATGTGAACGATGGCGATATCAAAGGTATTTTGCAGAAAGAGGAATTTCGCCCGGTCCGGATCGATGACCGCAACGACATGAACATCTTGTGATTCGAGGAGTTCAGTAATGCGATTCAAATCTTGTTGAACATCTTCAACTACGAGTGCGCGCATAGGGAACCTTTCTAACGTTTAGTGCCGTGTCCCCAACAAGGGGAAACGTGGCCCATATATGTTCCAAAATCGTTACAGGAGAGGAAATTAGAACAAAAGTATAGAAAACTCCTAATTTTGTGACATTTAACAATTTAATGTCGTGAACCTTGCGATTATCTCACAACAAGGTCACAATTATCACGTGGGACTAAAAGAAGTCATCGTAGTTACCCAGAGGAGATTCTTTGGGGTAGCGATATTTCTCATTCTCTTCATCCCGGTCATGTTGCACTCGATCTTCGGAGTCGCACTCTCTCCAGTCCTCTCCGGCTCGATGCGCCCAGTTTTCAACCCTGGCGATATTTTGATCACTCAAGAAGTTAGCGCTACAAAATTGCATGTGGGCGACATCGTGGTTTTGAGAAATGGTGTCGATTACTCGCTCTTCTCCCACAGGATTATCAGTATTCAGCGAACTGGTTCCAAGTTGCTCATCGCTACTCGAGGCGATGCCAACCCTACAGTCGACTTTGGCAAAGTCGAGATCAGCGCCTTTCAACCCGTGCCAAAAGGTATCGGTCATATTCCTTGGCTTGGTCGCGTGATTGTCTACTTCACCAATCACAAGTTTTCCTTTTTAGCTGATGTATTCATCCTCTTATTGGCCAGCTATGGAATGACCAGAATTCTCACCTTTACCAGAAAATCAAAAGTTCAGGCTTCTCGCAAGGTGATTCAACCACAGACTGAGTCGGAAAAAGTTTCTAACTAACTCCTTGCAGAATTCTTGGAGCGAAGCGCCCCGCACCTTAAACTTTCTCTTCGTCCTCTTCGCTATTCGCAAAGCGAAAGCCGATGCCGCGAACTGGAAGAAAAATATCAGGCCCGCCTGATTTTCGAATTTTCAAACGTAGTCGCGATATATGTGAATTAATGATGTGATCCGTACCAGGACCTTGTGGAACGCCAATAATCTCTAACATCTGAACTCGATTAAAAACTCGAATCGGAGCTTTCATAAAAAGTTCTAGTAGGTGAAATTCAGATGTAGAAAGTCCAATTTCATTTCCACCGATAAAGAAGCGATAGGAAAGTAGATCAAGTTCTAAATTACCAAATCGAATCTGCTGTTCTAATTTGTCTTTCTTGTTGGATGTTTTAGATCGACTAAGTTGCTGGGCCATTCTTGAGATAACAATTGATTTGGAAAAGGGCTGAAGGATGTAATCGTTGGCACCGGACTTCAGGCAATCCTCTTCAGTCAGAGGGGACTGTCGGTTGGTGATGACAAGAATGGGAGTGTTCGATCGGATTCTGATCCATTCGCAAAACTCAAGCGCCGAACTATTTGTTGCCTGAACCATAACTATGTCGGGAGTCTGAGCGAGAAATAACCGCATCGCCTCTTGAGTGTTGTGAGTGAAAATGGGGTGTTGGGAAAACTCCCGAATCATCGATCGCAGAGGCCCTAATGAATTCTGGCTTACTTCAAAGGCTAGAACTCTGGCTGTACTGAGTTGGTTATCTGAAAAATTGTTACATCCCTGACATTCTTGAAGCACGTTAAGCACGAGATTCCCTTTGTTAGTTCACCACAACTGGGGACGCACTTGTCGTGATTCGTTTGATATATCAGTAAAGCTGGACGTTCAAGAAAAGTCGTGGGCTGCCGACCTTTTGTCTACTTTAGTATACATCAAGTATAGAAATGCGAGGTAATTGCGATAAATGTGACTTAAATTCTGGCCATGACCCCAGTAAGCGGTGACCAAGTAGTAGAAAATGCCCAAAAAAGTGAGAAAACGAAGAGGTATGACCTCTTTTACCCGATTCTTTTCGTGGTTTTGGTCCTTCCCGCGACTCTTCACATGATTTTTGGCTTCTCCTTCTCGCCAGTCCTTTCGAATTCGATGAAGCCCGTCTATGCGGCTGGAGATTTGTTGATGACCAAGTCCACCTCGGCCACTCAGGTGAAGGTCGGTCAGATAGTTGTCCTTCCGGACCTGACCCAAAACGTGAATTACTCGCACCGAATCGTCGCCATCTCGGCGAATAGCTCCCAGATTTCCTTCACCACCAAGGGTGATGCGAATCCAGTCAATGACGAGCACCCAGTCACTATTGCGCAGAACACCAAAGTGCCGTTAGTCGTTGGTCATTTAAAGACCCTTGGTTGGCCAATTGTTTTCTATTTACACCATAACCGCCCTGGGCTCGGACTTTTTCTCCTTGGCCTGGCTGTGCTCCTTGGCGTAGGTCGCTTTGTGATGGTGCAGCTCACTGGTAAGGGGAAAGAGTGAGTTCCGATCAAATGGAACAAGATTCCATTCAACCCACGCCAACCAAAACTTTCCATTGGGTAAACGTTTTAGGCGCAGTAATTTTTTCCATTCTGCTCGTTCCGGTGATTCTGCATCTCTTTTTTCAGATCTCTTTTTCTCCAGTAACGACAACAAGTATGCAACCTGAATATTCTTTAGGTGATTTGGTCTTTGCGAAAGAACTTCTTGCATCAGAAGTAAAAATCGGAGATGTTGTAGTTCTGCGAGACGCCAAAACACATCAACTCTTCGCACATCGAGTAGTGAAGATTTCTGAGTCAAATGGTCTGTTGCAAATTCAGACCCAGGGAAAAGACCAATCCACAGTTGACCCAAGCTTTGTTCAGATATCGCCAGATTC
>CAIMZW010000127.1 GCA_903846075.1 uncultured Actinomycetes bacterium | reverse complement strand
CATCAATTCAAGGGAATCTGTTGCCATCGGTTTGTGTCCGGCAACAATGGCGAGTTCAGAATACATGATTTCGGAACGCTCGTTCTCGGGAGGCTGCTCACTCACTGATGTATCGGATATAAGCACGAACGTGGAAGGAGTTTCCGATCCGAAAGCCGACGCATAGAAGTTCACCGCTCATTCGTTTCGAAGAGCGACATTCAGGTAGGTGCTAACAATTGCCACCACGACTCCTCAAACGAGCTCAATTAGAGATGGAAATCGAAACTGATTGCGGATGAACGATTTTCCACTTCCTAAACTGGCTGAACCTCGAAGGCAATTACAGATGAACTAGAAGTTTCAAACATAAATTCACGCACAACCACAGCCTGTCCAACCAAATGACCGGTTTTCTTGCTAACAATGTGCTGACTCCTCAGATAAATACCAAGGAACTTAGTGAAAGAATGGAGGATTTAAACTAACAATTAAAGCGCAAAAACGATCAGTCAGTCACCGTCTGAGCTATCTAGATACAAGCCGTCTCCGACTACGGATCAGAAGGTTAGGGGTTCGAATCCCTTCAAGCGCGCGTCTCTTGACTTAAAGAATTAGAAAAGCCCTTTGGTTAAATAACCAAGGGGCTTTTCTACGTCCACCTGACTAAAGACAAGTCTAATGGATTTCCACAGCTCACGGCTATCAAGGCTTTTAGGTTCGTTCGGAATTCAATCGACATGAAATGTTTAGTCTCCGCGAGTGCGGCTGTAGCTCAGTGGATAGAGCGTCCGCCTGACTAACGGAAGGTTCGTGAGTTCGAATCTCACCAGTCGCATATACATGGGGTGATCTTCGCTTAGTCAACGGAGGTCACTTAATCAACAAGCAAAGGTGCAAATCCAGTGCCCACTACCATCGCTCCAAGCGCGCGTTATCCGGTTAAAGGAATTAGAAAAGCCCCCAAAATTTCTTGGGGGCTTGTGCAGCCTACTGACAATGTTAAATTTACCATCACCTGATCTATTGCGATCGACTCAATGAGAAATATCCGCAAGCCACTAACATTTAGTTATGGGCGAGAAGAAATCGATTGAACTTGTGATCGCGCGAGAACGACAGATCCTAGATATCCAGGTGCGACAAGATCGAGCACGGTTGCGTGAACTCCTTCATCCAGAGTTTGAAGAGTTTGGTGCTTCAGGGAGAATCTGGGATCTTGAATCAGTAATAGATGCTTTGGCATCCGAAAAAGACCCTCAAGAAATCGTCGGATCTGATTTTGAAGGAGTGATCCTTGCTCCCAGTCTCATCCTTCTAAAATTCCGAACCGAAGCTGGTGGACGAGTTTGTTTGCGGAGTTCAATTTGGATGCTGGGTGAAGAGGGCAAATGGAAATTACGTTTCCACCAAGGGACAGTAGTTTCGCAGAACTAAATTGAAGGAAATTCCATTTGGATTAATCGCGTTCGCGCGAAGAGTGTTCACCACCTGAAGCCCGACCAATTTTTATACTGGCTCTTCCTTCACTTTCTCTCTCATCGTCACGCTGGGTAATGCCTTTATGGCGCTTACCTGACCGAGTAGGTGTAGGAGTGGGTGAGACTGTTGGAGTTGGTGTTGGGGTAGGTGTCACCGAAGGTGATGGCGTGGGGTTTGGCGTAACCGATTGGCCAATGCGCTCGCCAGCGGACGCTGCAGCAGCGATAGCGGAAGTAAGTGAAGTGATCCAGGCGGTTGAAATTTGAGAAGCTCCAGAGACGCCATTGATATTTGCACTTTGTGCGGCCAGCGCCTCATTTGTGAGGGTAGGAATGGCAAAGGCAGCGTAAGCGGCGTTCGGGTTAGTCGTTGGTTGGACTGGCGTTGTGATACTTGTTATTCGATAAGTGCCGCTCGCCCCGTCTACAGTGATCGCGACTTGGACGGTTCCGCCAAGCGGGTAGGTGACGCTGGAACCGGTAAAGGTAACCGGAGTTGCTTGGGCTGATTGCGGGTTCAACATTTCTAGCGCTGAAACCGCGCCAATTGCTGAAACTCCGATTACCTTCTTAATGGTGAGGGACACGTGGGACTCCATTCGGTGGGGACATTGAGTAAAGCGTTGGCAATGTTGAAAGAATTACACTTCTTGAAAAGATTCTTTCAAGGGAATTGATTGCCAGAAGTATCGTCCCTACAAATCTTTGGTCTCTCAGTAGTTATTTAACGCAAATAATTAAGCGCGTGCTCAATGATTTGGGAACGTTTATGAATTCCGAGCGACATGTGACCTTCGCCAGGTTCGAGAATAAGCCTTGCGTTGGAAATCTTGCTTGCCAACCACTGTCCATGCGCATGAGGAACCATGAAATCCTCATCACCTTGCCAGAGTTCTACGGGTTTAGAAATATTTCCAAGCTCAAATCCCCATGGTTGAACAAATGCCAGGTCATCATCCATCCAGCCGTAATAACCTTCAACGAGGGCATATCGAAATTCACCGGCGATGAGTTCAGCCACCCCAGGAGTAAGAGACTTCTTATCTGCGTCTCCGATAAGTCCTCCAAGAGCCTCAATAAGTTGTTCCCCAGTTACATTCGCAGTGCCAGGAGCGTTGACTCTCATCCATTCTTCAATTTTCTCTGGACCAGAAACTGCCGCATTAAATTCAACGAAATTTTCTTCTCCCATGCCTTCAAGAAAATTAAGGTCTGCTTCACCGTATGTACCAACTCCGGCAATGCTGATTGCTGCGATCGATTGCGCAAGAGTTGTGTCGGCTAAGCAATGTGGGCCACCACCGGACCATCCGATTGAGACAAATTTGTGAATTCCAAAGTGTCGGATGATTTCTGAGATATCTGCGCTATTGTCGATGACGGTTCGACCTTCGTTTCGCGAACTATGTCCATAACCTGCTCTGGAATAAGCAATCGCAAACCCACCTTGTTTTGCAACGACCGGGAGCCATTCTTCCCAAGTCAGCGCCGCACCAGGCGTTCCGTGATGAAAAATGATTAGGTTTTCAGAGGGCTCTCCAGCGACGAACAGTTCGAGCTTTCGGCCATCTTGAAGAGTGAGGAACTGCTTATTCATTCTCCGAGTAAACCAGTATTTTATTTCAAGCGCGAGAGGAATCGAGTTAGTCGCACTTCACTCTTGTCTGCCATATCACCTGTGATGTGTAACCACCCATCCGTTATCGCGAGGAATCAAGAGCATAATGAAGGTGCAAAAAACTTTTGCAGCATTCTCATCCGAATGGATTGATCATGAAGGCCCTTGTTTACGGAGGTCCAGGCGTAAAGACCTGGCAAGAAGTACCAAATCCGAAAATTCAAAAACCTACCGATGTCATCGTTGAAATTGAAACCACAACTATTTGTGGAACTGACCTACATATTCTTAAAGGCGATGTTCCAGCCGTCACTCCAGGAAGAATTTTGGGGCATGAGGGAGTAGGAAAAATCGTAGAAATTGGTGATTCAGTTACCACTCTCAAAGTTGGAGATCGAGTGGTGATTTCTTGCATTAAATCGTGCGGAACATGTAGCAATTGCAAGATTGGTCTCTACTCACATTGTTTAGGTGATGAGGGAGTTTCTGGGCTTGGTTGGGTTTTCGGTCACCTTATTGATGGAACTCAAGCGGAGTTCGTTCGTGTTCCCTATGCCGAGAATTCGGTTTACAAATTGCCGGAAAGCGTGTCCGATGTAGAAGCAGTGATGCTCTCTGATATCTACCCAACTGGGTTTGAAATCGGAGTTCAATATGGCGGAGTAAAACCAGGTGACGTCGTAGCTGTTATCGGGGCAGGTCCCGTGGGACTTGCCGCAATTACCACGGCGGGTCTCTATG
>CAIMZW010000126.1 GCA_903846075.1 uncultured Actinomycetes bacterium | reverse complement strand
AATTTAGATTCAACGTTTAAGAACTAGTTGAATTTAGATTCAACGTTTAAGAACTAGTTGAATTCCGATTTAAGCGTGGAATAGGCGCAGATTGGGTATAAAGAGGCGCTGCCGTTAAACTTATGAGGTGATTTTGGCCGCCGGCCATATATCGAATCTGTCCGAATTAGTGGAATTTAGGGTCAATGTCTAACGTCGAGTTTTCACAACCAAAAAACCCATATTTAACTGGCGAACTCAAGAAGCGGGACGAGCTACGTAACGTCGCCATCATCGCCCACGTTGACCACGGCAAAACCACGCTTGTCGATGCCATGCTCTGGCAGTCCGGTGCATTTGCTTCCTATAAGGAACAAGGCGAAGGAAACGACCGAGTCATGGACTCGATGGATTTAGAGCGCGAAAAAGGAATCACCATTCTCGCGAAGAACACTGCGGTAAAGCGCGGGAACCAGATTGTGAACATTATTGATACCCCAGGTCACGCTGACTTCGGTGGCGAAGTTGAGCGCGGTTTGGAAATGGTCGATGGCGTCATTCTTCTCGTAGATGCTTCTGAAGGTCCGTTGCCACAGACACGGTTCGTACTTCGAAAGGCGCTTCAAAAGAATTTGCCGGTGATCTTGGTGATTAACAAGGTTGACCGTCACGACTCACGAATCGCTGAAGTCGTCGACGAGACTTACGAGCTCTTCCTTGATTTAGATGCGAATGAGCGACAGATTGAATTTCCGATTGTCTACGCCTCAGCCAAGGCTGGCCGGGCATCCCTGACCCGAACTGCAGACGGTGGCATGCCGGAGGAAGAGAATCTGGATGTTCTCTTCGAAACTATCTTTAAAACTATTCCAGCCCCGACGTATCACGAGGGTGCTCCATTACAAGCCCATGTCACTAACTTGGACTCATCACCTTATCTCGGTCGATTGGCACTCTGCCGCGTTCGCGAAGGTGTCATCAAAAAAGGTCAAATGGCGCTTTGGATGAAGACCGATGGAACAACCGAGCGGGTAAAGATTTCTGAACTTCTTATTACTGATGGTCTGGATCGTGTTCCAACTCTAGAAGCCGGTCCTGGCGACATCATCGCTGTGGCGGGAATTGAAACGATTACCTTGGGCGAAACCTTGGCAGATCCAGAGCAGTCGTTCGCGCTTCCTCTGATCACCGTGGATGAACCAAGTATTTCGATGACAGTCGGTATCAATACCTCTCCGATCGCCGGTCAGTCAGGTAAGAAATTGACTGCTCGAATTGTGAAGAATCGTTTAGATGCCGAACTCGTTGGAAACGTCTCACTTCGCGTTCTCAATACTGACCGTCCAGATACTTGGGAAGTTCAGGGCAGAGGCGAGCTTCAGCTTGCGGTTCTCGTAGAAATTATGCGCCGCGAAGGTTTCGAATTAACTGTTGGTAAGCCTCAGGTAGTTACCAAGGTCGTTGATGGAAAACTTCAGGAGCCAATGGAGCGTCTCAGTATCGATGCGCCAGAGGAATACCTCGGAGTTATCACCCAGTTGATGGCACTTCGAAAAGGCCGCATGGAGCAAATGGTCAACAATGGCACGGGCTGGATTCGTTTGGATTACAAAGTTCCGTCACGTGGACTTATTGGATTCCGTACCGAGTT
>CAIMZW010000125.1 GCA_903846075.1 uncultured Actinomycetes bacterium | reverse complement strand
GCCAAGGTGCGCATATCGGGATGTTTGACCTGCCAACGACCAGACATTTGCTCGACAACCAATTTGGAATCCATTTTCACATGAATGGTTGCTTCTGGGTCGAGGCCATGTGCCGCGGTTAATCCGGCAATCAATCCGCGATATTCGGCCACATTGTTGGAGGCAATTCCGATCGATTCCCAGATTTCAGCAAGTACATGGTCGCCCTCATAAACCACGGCACCGAATGCAGCCGGACCAGGGTTTCCGCGAGATCCGCCATCAGCAGTTACAACAAAAGATCGAGCCATTGCTAGGGGCGTACCAATATCCGGCGACACTCTTCACATCGAAGGACTTCTTCCGGATCCAATCCCTTAATGCGTTCTAACTCGATAGCGTTGATGGCGAGGTTGCAGCCACCACAATTAATTCCCACCATTAAAGCTGCGCCGAGTCCACCGCTAGAGCTACGTATTTTCTCGTAGAGCTCAACCAACGCAAGATCTATTTTTGGCAGCAAAGCTAACCGTTCATCTTTTTTGGCATTGAGTTCATTTTCAATTTCGGTGATGCCGTTCTCGAGTCGAACATTTAATTCAAACTCCAACTTTTGGAGCCCAACCTCATCGCTCTTCAACTCATCGAATCTTGCCTTCACGCCATCATGGCGCATCATGATTTCCAATTCGGCATCTTCTAAGTCGGCCTTACGCTTGGTCAGCGTCTGGACTTCATGTTGCAATTGTTCTAATTCTTTTGGCGAAGCGTTGCCTGAAGCCAATCGCGCCTCATCCTTTGCCATGCGATCGGCAACTTGTTCGACATCATTTTCACTGCGGCGAAGGTCGATGGCAACATCGGCCAATTCAGTCTCGATCACGGCCAACTCTTCTGCAGTTTTCTTGAGTCTGGCATGAATGGCTGAAATTTGTTCGCGCTCTGGTAGAGCCTTGAGGCGATTTGTGGCGTGCAAGATCGCGGAATCGATCAATTGAAGTTCGATAAGAAGTGACTGTTGGGCAACAGGAGCCTTCAAAGTCGCTCCCTCCCATCATCGTTGCGTGGTGGGCGCTGAGGGGTTCGAACCCCCGACATCCTCGGTGTAAACGAGGCGCTCTACCGCTGAGCTAAGCACCCAAACTGTGATCTGAACTTATCTAAACTATTGGAACCTCTTGCGAGCGCCCCACTCTACGCAAAGTGAGTGGGGCACGCAAAAATCGGATTCTTGCTGAATTCTGCTCCGCGTTATTTATAGAGCGGCTAGCGCTGCCTTGTAATCTTCCAAACTGCGAGCTTGACCGAGGCCGTTAACGACCTCCCAGCGGATAATTCCCTCTTTATCAATCACAAAAGTGCCTCGAATTGCACATCCGCGATCTTCATCGAAAATTCCGTAAGCCTTGGCAACAGCGCCATGTGGCCAGTAATCGGAGAGAACTGGAAATTCGTAACCTTCACGCTCTGCGAAAACTTTTTGAGAGAAGACGGTGTCGGCTGAGACTGCCAAAAGTTGAACGTCGTCATTCTGGAAGGCGCTGAGGTCATCGCGCATAGAGCAGAGTTCGCCGGTGCAGGTTCCGGAGAAAGCAAATGGGTAAAAAAGCAATACTACGTTTTTGGCACCCTTGAATGAAGAGAGGGTAACAACCTGACCATGTTGATCTTTCAAGGCAAAATCTGGAGCAATCGAGCCAACTTCTACAGCCATGGGATGGACCTTTCTAGGTCAAAATTCGAATTAAACAACGGATTTTTTTGCAATTACATTAAGACAATCTTATAGAAATTTCGCATCAAACTGCGCCTGAGGCAAATCCAGGGCTACTTGCGAATTGCCTTTCGGGCCACCAATTTTGTGGCAGTCCAATCCGCGGCACAAGGAAAGGAACTGGTCTGAGATAGCCCGGCAGTAGGAGCGGCATCTTGAATATCACTGGGCTCTACATGGCCAGGTCGACCCGCTTTAGGGGTGAGGACCCAGATGGCTCCGTCATCAGTCAGATAGGTCAGCCCATCGACCAATTCATCCACCAAATCGCCGTCATCCTCGCGCCACCAGATAATGACCGCATCGACAACCTCGGAGGCTTTGCCGTCTAAGAGTTCAGTCCCGGTAGTTTTGGCGAGCGCCTGGCGCAGGTGTGGGTCCGTGTCGGCTCCACCGCCGACTTCTAGAAGGAGTTGACCCTGTTTGATTCCCATACGGGTGACCGCATTTACCGCATTTGAATCCACGCCCCTAGTCCACCGAACCTTCAGGCTTGGCGCAAGTCCATTTCAGGAGATTTTTGTAAACATTTGATGACCAAATACTTCCCTACCGGAGAGTAAATCTCATCACTTGCCGGAATCTAATCCTTCGTGGGCGAGTGCGAACAGGGGAAGTGAAAAGCGAATTGCTGGCACTTTCCTAGTAGATTATCGCCCGAAGTGCGCTCACCGTTGAGCAACACATCCTTGCTGCGTGCCCGAAGTTATTGAGAGCAAAATTCTCAATGGCTCACAACTGTGAGGAAATAGGAAAGATAGGTATATGAGCCCGAACTCAGAGAATCCAAACCACCTCATCGATCAATTGATCGATAGCGACCCGAGTGAAACCGCCGAATGGCGGGAATCATTTGATGCCGTTCTCAAGAACGCAGGTCCAGTTCGCGCACGTTACTTAATGCTCAACCTCCTCAACCATGCACATGGAAAAAATCTTGGCGTCTCCGAATTGCGCGCTACCGACTACATCAACACCATTCCACCTGCCAAAGAGCCAGAGTTCCCAGGTGATGAAAAAATCGAACATCGCATCCGCGCCTTCGCTCGCTGGAACGCGGCAATCATGGTTCACCGAGCACAACGCCCAGGCATCGGCGTTGGCGGTCATATCTCCTCTTTCGCTTCTTCAGCTTCGCTATACGAAGTTGGCTTTAACCACTTCTTCCGCGGCCAGGATCATCCTGGTGGTGGCGATCAGATTTATTTCCAGGGCCATGCCAGCCCAGGTATGTATGCCCGCGCATTTCTTGAAGGTCGCCTGACCGAAAAGCAGATGGACGGTTTCCGGCAGGAACTTTCACACGATGGCGGCGGACTTTCTTCCTATCCACACCCCCGACTTATGCCAGAGTTCTGGCAATTCCCAACTGTTTCGATGGGTATCGGACCACTAAACGCTATTTACCAAGCTCGCTTTAATCGCTATCTACATGGCCGAGGCATTAAAGACACCAGCCAACAAAATGTGTGGGCATTCCTTGGCGATGGTGAAATGGATGAACCGGAATCAGTAGCCGCCATCAGCCTCGCCGCACGTGAAGGTTTAGACAATCTCACCTTTGTTATTAACTGTAACTTGCAGCGACTAGATGGACCCGTCCGCGGAAATGGCAAGATCATTCAAGAATTGGAATCCATTTTCCGAGGCGCCGGTTGGAATGTCATCAAGGTCGTCTGGGGTCGTGGCTGGGATTCACTGATCGCCGCTGACCATGAGGGCGCGCTCGTAGATCTGATGAATAAAACAACGGATGGGGACTATCAAACTTTCAAAGCCGAGAGCGGTGCCTATGTAAAGGCAAACTTCTTCGGTCGCGATCCTCGAACTGCTGCCCTGGTAGCTGATTGGTCAGATGATCAAATTTGGGCACTGCGTCGCGGTGGCCATGACTATCGAAAACTTTATGCAGCCTACAAAGCAGCCATGGAACACAATGGTCGACCAACCGTAATTCTGGCGAAGACCGTTAAGGGATGGACTTTGGGCTCGCACTTCGAAGGTCGTAACTCCACCCACCAGATGAAAAAGATGACGCACGAAGATCTCATTCAGTTCCGCGATCGTCTGCACATCCCAATTGCTGATGAACTAATCGATTCGAAATTGCCTCCGTATTACCACCCGGGTGTTGATTCACCGGAGTACCAATACATGATGGAACGTCGTCGCGAACTCGGCGGTTCCATACCTTCGCGTCGCAAGATTTCTCGTCCATTGCCACAGCCACCAGAGAGCGCTTACGAATCCGTGAAGCGTGGAACTGGTCAGCAAGAAATAGCCACAACCATGGCATTTGTTCGATTACTAAAAGATCTCATTAAAGATCCGGAGATCGGCAAGCGTTTTGTTCCGATCATTCCTGACGAGGCTCGAACTTTCGGTATGGATTCTCTCTTCCCATCATTAAAGATTTATTCACCACTGGGACAGACCTACACCTCGGTTGACCGCGAACTCATGCTTTCTTACAAGGAATCCACCTCTGGTGTGATTTTGCATGAAGGAATTAATGAGGCTGGATCAGTGGCTTCCTTTACTGCGGTCGGTTCGTCTTATTCGACCCACGATGAACCGATGATTCCAATCTACATTTTCTATTCGATGTTCGGATTCCAACGAACTGGCGATGCCTTCTGGGCAGCATCAGATCAAATGGTCCGCGGCTTTGTTCTTGGAGCTACTGCCGGACGCACCACTCTTAATGGTGAAGGTCTACAACATGAAGATGGGCATTCCCATCTCTTGGCCTCAACCAACCCTGGTGTAGTCGCTTATGACCCAGCATTCGGATACGAAGTTGGACATATTGTTCGCGACGGTCTGCGCCGGATGTATGGTGAAAATAGTGAGAATATTTATTACTACCTCACCGTTTACAACGAGCCTTATGCCCAACCAGCCGAACCAGAAAATCTGGATGTCGATGGACTTCTCAAAGGTATCTATCTCTATCAGAAGTCTGAAGCCAATGGACGTCGCCAAGTTCAATTACTAGCCTCTGGTGTTGGAGTGAATTGGGCGCTTAAGGCTGCCAAGTTGTTGGATGAGGAATGGGGAATCAGCGCCAACGTTTGGTCAGTAACTTCCTGGAACGAACTTCGTCGCGATGGCTTAGAGACCGACCGCCATAACCTTCTCAATCCGAATGATCAACGCACCGCTTACATCACCGAGAAACTTCGTGGCTTTGAAGGTCCAGTCATTGCAGTCAGCGATTTCATGCGAGCAGTTCAAGATCAGATTGCTCCTTGGGTAGAGCACGACTTCTACTCCCTCGGAACTGATGGTTTCGGACTTTCCGATACTCGTGGCGCACTGCGACGACATTTCAAAGTCGATGCTGAATCGATCACTCTCGCTGCGCTTTCTCGCCTGACAAAAACCAGCGGTTTGGCACATAGCGTTATTGATGAAGCAATCAATAAGTACTCCATCAATGATGTGAAAGCAGCTGATCCCGGAAATACCGAGGGCTCTGGATGATCGGTCGCTTCCCGATAGTTGATATCGCACCAGTCATTCGATTTGGTGATGAAGTCATCGGCGTTAAGGCTGTGCCTGGTGAGAAGATCGCAGTCTCAGCCACCGTTACTCGGGAAGGTCACGACGCTCTTGGCGTCCATGCAGTCCTCTTTGATCCAAACGGTAAAGAGAGCGCCAGACACCCGATGCGCGAAGTTTGGCCAGGCACCGATCGTTACGAAGCTTCCCTGGTTCCACAATCTGTAGGCGCATGGAAGTTCGCCATTGAAGCATTTGATGACCCCTTCCATACTTGGGAACACGATGCTGGAATCAAAATTCCGGCAGGTATTGATGCCGAGCTTTGCATAGACATGGGTATCGAAATTTTCGAACGTGCACTTACCGAAAATCCTCAAGGAAAAACAATTCTTGCATCAGCAATAGCTTCTTTGAAAAATTCAACGTTAAGCCCCATCGAAAAATTCGAATCCGCCACTTCCAGCGAAATTAAAGAATTTTTCACCTTGCATCCATCAAAGCGATTTACCACGGTTTCGGAGAAGTTTCCGATTCGAGTTGAACCTGAACGAGCGCTTGTTGGTGCTTGGTATGAGTTTTTTCCTCGCAGTGAAGGTACTGTTAAGAACGCTGATGGATCCATTACTTCTGGCAATTTCCAAACCGCAGCAAAGCGTTTACCTGCCGTTGCCGAGATGGGCTTTGACATTATTTATTTGCCGCCGATTCATCCGATCGGAAAGAGTTTTCGAAAAGGAAAGAACAACACACTTACCCCGAGTATTAGCGATCCTGGAGTTCCTTGGGCAATCGGTGGTGGCGACGGCGGTCACGATGCAATCAATCCCGAACTCGGCACAATCGCCGATTTCGAATTTTTTGTCTCACAAGCAAAGAAACTTAATTTGGAAGTGGCGCTAGATCTCGCACTCCAAGCTAGTCCAGATCACCCTTGGGTGAAAGAACATCCAGAATGGTTTACCACTCGCCCGGACGGCACCATCGCATACGCGGAGAATCCACCAAAAAAATATCAAGATATTTACCCGATCAATTTTGATAATGATTTTGCTGGGATTGTCGATGAAGTTATGCGGATTATGCTCTTTTGGATCTCCAAAGGAATTAAAACGTTTCGCGTAGACAATCCCCACACAAAACCCGTCCGATTCTGGCAAAAAGTTATTGGGGAAATTAACTACATCTACCCCGACGTGGTCTTTCTCTCAGAGGCTTTTACTCGACCTGCCATGATGCACGCACTTGGCAAGGCTGGATTTCAACAGTCTTACACCTACTTCACTTGGCGAACCACGAAATCTGAACTGACTGAATATGGAAATGAAGTCGCTCACCACAGTTCAGCCTATTTCCGCCCTAACTTCTGGGTGAATACCCCAGATATCTTGCCCTTTCATCTTCAGAGTGGAAATCCAGCCGTCTTTGCCCAACGCGCCGTGCTGGCCTCCACGATGGTTCCTGCTTGGGGCATGTATGCCGGATACGAACTGTTCGAACATATTCCCATCCGCGATGGAGCCGAGGAGTACCGCGATTCCGAGAAGTACGAGATAAAAGTTCGAGACTGGAATGGGGCGACGAAGGCTGGATTAACTTTGGCGCCGTTTATCACTCAACTTAACAAAATCCGTCGCGAGCACCCGGCCCTACAGCGGCTGCGCAATTTACAGTTCCATGCCACAGATTCCGATCAAATCTTGGCCTATTCCAAACGAGAAGGTAATGACCTTATTCTTGTCGTGGTCAACCTTGATCCCATTAGAGCCCAGGAAACGACGGTGCATTGGAATATGTCAGCCCTTGAAATCCCGCATGATGTTTTTGAGGTCACCGACCTTCTCGACGGACGCGAGTTCACCTGGTCTCCCCACACATTTGTTCGACTTGATCCGACAAGACCAGTTGGAAAGATCGCTCATATCGTGACGGTCAAAATCTGATGGCAAATTCCAAGAATAAAAATATTTCTCCAGTTGGTTATCTCAATCCCAATTCCACTTTGGGCGAAGTCGATCTCTACCTCATCGGCGAAGGTCGACATGAAGAGCTCTGGAAAGTTCTCGGCGCTCATGTTCGGCGAGACGAAAAAGGCGAACTCATTGGCACAGCTTTTTCGGTGTGGGCTCCCAATGCTCGCGCCGTCAGCCTGATTGGCGATCACAACTATTGGGATAAGAAGACTCACCCTATGGTGCCACTTGGTGGTGCCGGAATCTGGGAGATTTTTATACCAGCTCTTGGTGCGGGCGTGCGATACAAATTCGCAATTCAATTAGGAAATGGTCAATGGATCGATCATGCCGATCCCATGGCTCGCCAAACCGAGATCCCGCCACTAACCGCTTCTGTCGTCGAAGAAACCAGTTACACCTGGACTGACTCGGAATGGATGACCAAGCGAGAAAAATTTCAACCTTGGCGATCCCCCGTCTCGGTTTATGAAGTGCACCTAGGCTCATGGCGGCCAGGGCTCTCCTACCAGCAACTTGCAGTAGAACTAACTGATTATGTGAAGACCGAGGGATTCACCCACGTGGAATTCCTGCCCGTCATGGAACATCCTTTCGGCGGTTCCTGGGGTTATCAAGTCACATCCTTTTTTGCACCAACTTCACGTTTTGGCTCACCTGACGATTTTCGCCATCTCGTCGATGCCCTTCACAAGGCCGGTATCGGAGTAATCATCGACTGGGTTCCCGCTCACTTTCCCAAAGATGAATGGGCGCTAGCAAGTTTTGATGGCACGGCACTGTACGAACATGAAGATCCCCGAATGGGATACCACCCGGACTGGGGCACGCTCATCTTTAACTACGGTCGCAATGAGGTTCGAAACTTCCTTGTAGCGAGCGCGCTTTATTGGTTACTTGAATTTCATATCGATGGAATTCGCGTTGATGCCGTGGCTTCAATGCTTTATTTGGATTACTCCCGCAAAGCTGGCGAATGGATCCCCAATAAATTTGGCGGTCGAGAGAATCTTGAAGCAGTCTCCTTCATGCAGGAAGTCACCGCAACTGCTTATCGACGCGCGCCAGGCATCATGATGCTCGCCGAAGAATCAACAGCATGGGGTGGAGTAACTAAGCCAACTGCTGATAATGGCTTGGGCTTTGGGTTCAAATGGAATATGGGCTGGATGCATGACACCTTGGAATATATCCAGCACGACCCTATTCATCGGATGTACCACCACAACGAAATAACATTCTCCATCCTTTACGCGTGGAGTGAGAACTTTCTTCTCCCTCTCTCTCATGATGAAGTTGTTCACGGCAAAGGCTCGCTCATCAACAAAATCCCCGGAGATCGTTGGCAAAAACTTGCCACCTTGCGCGCCCTCTACGGATTTATGTGGGCCCACCCTGGTAAGAAATTGCTCTTTATGGGGTGCGAGTTCGCGCAGAATGATGAGTGGAGTGAATCCAAATCTCTCGACTGGCATTTAACTGATTTTGATGAACATCGAGGTGTTCAATCTGCAGTTAAGGATCTCAATCACCAATACACGGCCCTGCCTTCCATGTGGGAGAAAGATGTCTCAGCAGAGGGCTTCGGCTGGCTCATCGGCGATGATGGGGCCGGAAATACTCTCGCCTTTGTTCGTTATGACGAAGCACATAATCCAGTCGTAGTTGTTACGAACTTCTCGCCAGTTCCGCATGATTTCTATCGACTTCCGATGCCTCGCTCTGGAAAATGGCGCGAAGTAATCAATACCGATGACCTGAAATATGGTGGTTCGGGAATAACTAACGATTCCGTCATAGCCGAAGAAATTTCCTATCATGGCTACCCTGCCGTAGCTACCTTGCGAATCCCACCATTAGCAACTGTCTGGTTGATTCCAGAAAGTTAAGCTGTGAGAACTTTGTCTCTACCCAATCGTGAAACTGAGGCAACAGTAATAAGCATCAATCCGGGAATTATCAGAGCGAAGAGAACTGAAGTTGCCTGGGCGACCCAAGAAATTCCAATTTTGATGAACGCAATCAAAATTGTATTTACGAAACCTAACTGACCTACGACGACGCTGCCCGGTAGATCAGACTTTCGACCAGCAATTCCAAAGAATGTCGGAGCCAAATGCGAGCAACCGATTCCGCCAGCGATAAAGCCAAGAAGTAGTACGGCGAACCCTAAGTTCTTGTGAGTGTGCGCTAGGTGAGTTCCGAATAGTTCAAGGGCGATAAAGGTTATTCCGCCATAAATCGGAAAGACTCGCATCCAAAATCGTTCGGGTTTGATGAAAAGTAATTTATGAATAGTAAAGCGAACCGAAATCATCGAGAGCACAAAGAGGATGTAAGGCAAAATACTGAGCGCTGGACTCATGCCAATTTGTTCTCTGGCGAAAATCGTCGCCCAATCGTTAGTCGCAAATTCGATCATGAGTGCACCTAGAAGTCCAAAGGTGATCAATCGTTCAAAACCAAAGGCGGCAATCAGGCTCTTTAGATGCAGCGGGCTCGGTGCGTCGCGTTCCTCACTACCTGCAAAAAAATTATCTCGCAGCTGCCAGATCGAGAATTGAGTTGCCAGCCAAATAACCGCCATCATCACATCAATGTGCCAGGCCAAGGAGACGTGAGAAGTGATGAAGAAGGCAAATATTGCTGTTGTTACGGCGCCAAGACTCCAGAGTCCATGCAGCCTAGGAATAAGAACAAGCCCGGTCCCTTCCTGGCGATAAAGAGCCTGACCGTTAATGCTCACGTGATACGACGAAAGTGCCAAGCCAGCCAAAATATTTATTACCAAGAAAAGCCAAGCAGTGTGTAAGTGGGGCATAACCGCTAGACAGGAATACATGACTGTCGAGGCAACAACTAAGACTGGTCTTGGTCCCAGACGATGTACGACGTGGCCACCGAAGAGCAGACTGATGACCGAACCAGCGCCACCGAGGCTGAGCAAAGTACCGAAGGTGCCGTTGTCTATTCCCAAGTTATGTTTGATCTCTGGATTGCGTGGAGCCACCGCCATAATGCCAACGCCAAAGAGGAAGAAGAGCAGATTGAGGTGGGTCTTCTCGCTGCGTCCTAGAGTTTTCAAAAGAGCGCACTCGCCAAAGCCTGGCGGGCTTTAGCCAATATTAGGTCGGCTGGATCAATCAGAGTAAAGAGTTCGAGAAGATGCTCTCGAACCAGTTTTCGATCGTCCCCAGAAGTCAACTTCACTAAGTTAGTAAGACGGGAAAAAGATTCTTGATAAGAACCCAGAAGAAGTTCTAAGTCTGCTGCTAGTAGTTGCTTCTCAATGTTGGTCAGATCCGCATCTGCTTCACTGATTGCTACACCAGAATCAATACCACTTGTTCGAATGAAAAGTTCGGTCTGGGCCAGTCCGATTTTTGCCATCGGATCAAAGGGCGATCTCTGCAACCATTTTTGATATGCCACTTTTGCCGCAGGAAAATCGCCGGCCTCAAGAGCCTTCATCGCCTCTAGTTCTTCTGGCTCCATTGGCGGTTCAGTCGAAACTGGCGTACCTGTACTACCTGCAACCGGTGCCGTACCGACTCCTTTTTCGAAGGCGAGAGATAAAACTTTATCGATGACCAAGCGAATTTGAGCCTCCGGTGGAACAGATTCAAAGAGCGGAACGATCTGCTCTTGAATGAGGGCCACTGCATAAGGAACCGATTGAACTTGTAGAGCTTGCGCAACTGCAGGTTGGGCATCAACATTGACCGAACCAAGAATCCATTTTGATTGATCAGGATTCGCAAGATCTGCTGCGTTGAACTTGGCCAAAATATCTAATACTTGTTGTGATTGCGCACTGCGGGGCGACCAGCACAGCAATATCACGACGTTCTTATGAGAGGCGCCGAGGAATTCTTGGACTAAATTTTCAGCCGTTACGTTAATTGCTTGGTTTGCGTTTTGATTTTTCGGTGCAGCTAATGCGCTGAGGTCTACAGCGCGCGCGAAATTCTTGGGTAACGAAGGCATACTCATGCAAACAATTCACTTTCCATCATCTCAGCCTGATTAGGATCTACAACAGTTGTTCCGCTATCTGTGCGATACGGCAACACAGCAGAAATATAGTCCTGTGTGGCAAAATCAATGCCGACATCACGTCCAGCTTTTTCACCTAAATACCAACGATGTTCAAGAATTTCATGGAACATTTGTGCAGGTTCTACTCGGCCCCGTAGTTCACTAGGGATTTGGTTTATGACATGGTCGAAAACTTCGACAAGCCATCGGCGAGCGCTCTCCTCGATAGGTGGTAGTGGTTTCTTCTCACGGGAACGATATCGATCGAAGGATGCCAATAACCGTTTTGCTTGTAATTCCTCGGCATGAAGGCCAAGAAGTTCCAATAGCCGATTCTGGTGATAGCCAGCCGCTACTAACTTCGGCAAGAAGGTAAGTCCACCTGCCTCGCCGCTGATCTTGACCTCTACCTCTTCCACGGCAAAACCAAGATCATGGAGCGAACGCATAGCGCCTTCAACAGCATGCCGATCTTTAGGATCTAAAATTTGAGGCTCGCGCAACATCTTCCACAACCGGCGATACCTTCGAATAACACCTTCACTTGCTCGAATCGGGTCCATCCCCGGATGCAGTAGCCCTGCGCAAGCTAGATCTTCCAATTCTGCAGCGACATTGAATAGGGCAATATCTAAATCATGTTCGCGCTGACCATCAGTTAAATTTGCGTGAAACTCTCCGGTTTCAGCATCGACCAAGTAGGCCGAGTACTCATTCGCATCCCTGCGAAACAAGGTATTGCTAAGGGAGCAATCTCCCCACCAAAATCCAAGTAGGTGCATCCGAACTAAAAGGAGCGCCAGCGCATTCGCCATATTGACGATTTCATGGGGAGTGATGTTGTCGCTGAGAATGACTCGATAAGGCAATGAAAATGGCAGATACCGAGTCACTAAGGCTGCAGGTAGTTCATTGCCGGCCTCATCCGTTCGACCTTCGACGACGGCAATGGGTTCGACCGAGGGGGCGAAACGATGCGTGAGTTCGCGAAGAATCGTGTATTCCCGGTTGGCAAATTCCGGGACGGTCTCTTTGACAGCGTAAACCTCTGCCCCTTCCTCATCAGAGGCGTGAACCAGCCGAACGATATGGCGCGAAATTCCTCGCATATCGGTCAAGGTTGGGTCTTCTGGCCATTCCTCAACCGGTTTGCTCCAGGGCAGGAGGGCGCATGCGGCGATTTCCTCGCCCAATCCAACAATTCGCAACTCCGCCATGGCGTAATTCTCTCGCATCAAGGCCCTCGCAGCCCGCCAAATAGGTTAACTGTGGGTGAGAAATGGTCGGTGTTTATGTTACGTATCTCATCTTTACCTCGCGTAGGGGCGATAAAATCCCTAAATGGAGCCAAAAAGATGGAGATAAAGAAGCCAAATCTCAAACGCGAACGTACGGCAGCCACGCCAGAGGTTCTGGGAACTAAAGGCGCCCCGCTCGATCGAGGGCACCCCTTCTACTTTGGCTTTCTCGCAGCCTCAGGCGGCGTCTGTGCCATCACCTTGCTTCGAGCGCTCGCTTCAGCCAGCCAAGTATTTGTCCTCATTATTATTTCGCTCTTTCTCGCCGCCGGACTCAATCCTGCTGTCGAGTTCTTCCGACGCCGAGGGCTTTCCCGAGGAACTGCGGTCACCGTAGTTGTGGGAATCGTCTTACTTTTGGGGGGACTTATCGCTTGGGTAGTTGTACCTCCTGTCTTTCATCAAGTAACCGCCCTGTATCACAATGCCCCAAACCTCATTGCCGAGCTCAAGCACAATTCATGGATTGATAAGCTCAATAAGAATTACGGAATTATTGATTCGCTTCAATCAAAGGTCACCTCATCCGTTAAGAACGGCCAATTTGTCGTGAGTGCATTTGGCGGAGTTCTCGGCGTCGGCAAAGCCGTTATCTCAGGGGCATTTTCTGCCCTAACAATTTTGATCCTTACCCTCTACTTTCTCGCGTCATTTCCCAGTGTTACCAAAGTCGCTTATCGGATGATTCCAGCCAGCCGCCGCGATCGAGTTGGATCTCTGGCAGATGCGATCGTCACCCGAGTCGGTGCCTTCGTTGGAGGTCAGGCAACAGTCGCCGTCATTGCCGGAATATTTGCCTTCATCTTGGGCCATGCGATGGGAATTCCTTACGCCACAGCTCTTTCCATGTTGGTCTTTGTTTGCGGACTTATTCCGCTTGTGGGTCATCTACTTGGCTGCACCACAATGACCCTCGTTGCCCTCACGAAATCTCCCACTGCCGCAGTCATCGCTTTTCTTGCATATGTGTTCTACGTGCAAATCGAAAACTATGTTGTTATGCCAAGAATTATGAAACGCTCACTCTCCCTTCCAGGAGTTGTGACGATTGTTGCAGCCCTGGTCGGAACGAGTTTGCTAGGCCTGGTAGGCGGAATTCTCTCGGTGCCGATTGCCGCAGCTATCTTGTTAATTCTCGACGAAGTGGTTTATCCGAAAGCGGCAAACTCCTAGAAGTACTACTACTTCTTCTTGTACCCAGTCGGACACTTTGGCGCGAAGGCCGAAACCTTTTTCACCAATTTGCCTTTCATGCAAGTAATAGTTTTCTTTGTGGTGACCTGCTTTTCCATGAGCAAGAGAGTGTTATTAAATTCCACAGTCTCCTCTTGGCTAAATGCCAATGTTGCCGACAAATCCGAATTAGGGTTTGCTACATCATTTTCAATCGTAGTTTTTGAACCCATGAAATCCGCAAATACTTTATTAAAGGCAGCCAATGATGCTGGGTCAGTTTGGAAAATCTTCTTGACCGCTAGGAATCTAGCAAGTTCTGAATTCAATTCCGTGATGTATTGATCTTGGATGAGCGCCAAGGTATCGGCTCGAGACATCGACGGAGAATCAGATGGTGACGGTGTTGCATCGGTAGCAAATGCCGGTGAGGCTACGGTTAACCCAAAGGTTATTGCCAATACGAGCATCGACTTCTTGAGTTTCATACTAGAAGGATAGATGTTGATTTTTCGCTAAGGTCGAAAAATGCCTCTTTGAGAAACCTAAAGAGTGTCACCGCTCATGCAGGTGTGATTTGTATCTACCGAAAACCGCCCGCTTTGGGGGGATATTCAAAGCGGGCGGTTTTCAACTCTTAAGCAATCTCAATAAGGCGAGGTTTCTTCTCCTCTGGAATTTCCCGAACTAGATCGATTCGCAAAATTCCATCTTTTAGTTCTGAGCCAAGAACTCTGACATGGTCGGCTAGAGCAAAAGTTTGTCTAAATTGGCGAGCGCCAATTCCGCGATAGATATAGCTGTCCTCGTGTCCATCGGATTGCACTTGCTTCGAGCCTTCAACCGTCAGCTGATTGTTGTGGATTTCCACTTGCAAATCGGATTTTGAAAATCCTGCAACAGCCATTTCAATCTCATACTTGTCTTCGGAAATTTGTTTGATGTTGTAGGGAGGATAGGAGGATGTTCCGCCCATCAAATTATTTTGTAACTCTTCGAGCTGACGCCATTCTCGATCGAAGCCGACCGACCAGGCTTGGAGATTTGGAAAAAATCTCCGATAGACGGAAAACTTGACCTACGATCATTCTTTACCAATGTGTATGACATATCGATTTCTCCTTTAACTTAGCGAGATACCTACGTGCCCTTCGAGCCTTCGACCAACATTCCTGACCGAATAAACTCGGTGCCTTCGGTGAACCCCCACTTCGGCGAGTTCACCTTTCATAACTTTTGCAATTTCAAAAATATTCCAAAAAAATAAAATTTTTTGAAATAAATTTAGAAAAAAATTTAATACTGCAGCGGAAGCGGCAACATCGAAGGCGCAATAACCCGAACCATCTCGCTCAAGACTCGGTAGACCATTGGTTCGCCCACCCAGAGATGCTTTGCGTCATCGACATTAATGAGTTCAATATGAGGAATGACCGAAAAACGCTCTCGAGCGGCCTCTGGCTTTAGGTAGTCATCGTGTTCGGGAATCAGTCCGATGATGGGACGAGAGTCACTCGCCCAGAAATCCAAATCCTCTGGCTGGGAGTATCGAAGTGGCGGGCTAAGAAGAATCAAACCCTTCACCCGGGAATCGTGGGCATGTCTCAAGGCTAGATCGGTTCCAAAACTCCAACCCACTACCCAAAGAGTTTCTACCCCGACCTCATCAAAGGCAAAGTTGATTGCAGCTTCGACATCGTATTTTTCGTTGTTCCCAAAATCGTGCTCGCCCTCGCTGGTCCCGGCTTCGCTTGTGGTGCCACGAGTGTTGAAGCGAATAATTTCCAGTCCAGCCAGGGCTGGAAGCCGGTTTGCCGCCTTACGAAAGATGTGGCTATCCATCATCCCCCCGCCGGTTGGGTTGGGATGGAGGCAGAGAACTGAGCCCAAGCGTGTTCCTAGAGGGGTAGCTACTTCGCCGATGAGATTGAGACCGTCTGCGGTTCGAATCGTTATTGGACGTCGATTTGCAGGTAACACGGTGCTAGGTCTTATTAACTCACTCACGAAATAAGTTTAGTCTTGCCTCATGGAAACCACATTCGCGACCCATAATCCCCGAACTGGGGCCCCTGCGCACGAGTATGAAAATACCTCACCCGCCAGAGTCCGCGAAAAGGTGGAGGCGGCCAGACGCGCATCCGTCGGCTGGCAACGTTTGGGATTTGCCGGCCGCCGTAAAGTTCTCTTGGACTGGTGCACCTCGTTGACAGATCACCTTTCCGATATTGCTGAACTTGTTTCATCTGAAACCGGCAAGCCGATAAGCGATGCGACGCTTGAAGCCTCACTTGCTATTGGTCATTTGGCCTGGGCGGCAAAGAATGCAAAACGAACTTTGGAGCCACAGTCCAGACCATCGGGCTTATTGATGTTCAACATGAAATCAGAAGTTCAGAGATCTCCCTTCGGAGTCGTTGGCGTTATCGGACCATGGAACTATCCGATCTTCACCCCGATGGGTTCAATCTCCTATGCCCTAGCTGCAGGCAACACCGTGGTTTTTAAACCCAGCGAATTCACACCAGGAGTCGGAAAATATTTGGAGGCAACTTTCGCTTCCGTTGCACCATTGGAAAATATCTTTTCGGTGGTGACCGGGCTTCCCGAGACTGGCAAAGCGCTCACTGAAAGCGATGTCGATAAAATTTCCTTCACCGGTTCCACGAGGACTGCCAAGAAGGTCGCGGCTGCCTGCGTCGAACGAATGGTCCCCTATGTTTTGGAATGTGGTGGCAAAGATCCAATTATCGTTGCTGCCGATGCAGACCTTGATTTGGCGGCTGAATGTGCCTTGTGGTCGGCGATGTCTAATGCTGGACAAACTTGCATTGGTGCCGAGCGGGTCTATGTCATCGAGTCAGTTGCCGATAACTTTATCGAGAAGATTTCTAAACTTGCCAGAGAGTTAACCCCGGGGACGAATTACGGTCCCGCAACAATGCCCTCACAACTAAATGTCATTCAGAACCATCTAGACGATGCCGCAAGGTTGGGAGCGAAATTCGTCGTAGGAGGTGTCGATTCCGTTAAGGCACCATTTGTAGAACCGGTCATCATGGTTGATGTTCCGGAGAATTCACTTGCCATGCAAGAAGAAACATTTGGCCCGACTTTGGGAATCAACCGGGTAAAAAATATTGAGGAAGCAATCGCACTTTCCAATAGCAGTCGATACGGACTAGCGGCCTCAGTATTTTCGAAGAGGCAGGGAAAGAAAATTGCGGCCCAACTTCAATGCGGGATGGTTTCGATAAATTCAGTTATCGCCTTTGCCGCCATCGCCTCACTACCTTTTGGCGGAGTGAAGGACAGTGGCAACGGAAGAATCCACGGGCCTGAAGGATTGATGGAATTTACCTATCCAAGATCCGTGGTCTCGAAAAGATTTAGCATTCCCATTCTCTTCACTACTTTTAAACGAACCAAGTTTGCTGACAAATTCCTGATCAGACTTATTAAGTCACTTCATTCACGAGTGGTGGGTTAATACCGAGGGGCGTTTCGAGTTCGTTCAATCTTTGGGCGGCGCTGATTGCGCTTGCTCCAGCAGGCGCTATGCCAATGGCGACGACTCTCAACGTCTTCTTCTAGCCACGCAACAATGTGAGGGGTTGCCATCGGGATTATCTGGTCACATCCTGGACAACGGTAAGGTTTGGTCGAACTGGATCCAGTAATTTTTCGTACACGGTAAATTCCCTCTGAATGCTCCTCAATGGTCTCACTAGAGGTCGAAATCTCTCGTTCTTCAGGCTTGGGTCCTCGACGTTTGGGGTGATTTCTACGCGGACTCACGGAGATATTCTCTCGCACTTATCGGAAGTTATCCGCACGAGTAGGGGATTTTCAGGTTACTACGGCAAGATAACGCCATGCGCGCATTCGGGGGAAGCGGTTCGAGCGAGGTCGCGATAGAGATCATCGGACTCACAAAAACCTATAAAGATAAGAAGAATGGTGACAAAGTTGCGGTCGCCGGAATTGACCTGACTGTTTATCGAAATGAAATTTTCGCGATCCTGGGTCCTAACGGTGCTGGAAAAACGACGACCGTGGAGATCCTGGAAGGCTATCGAGATCGGGACTCTGGCCAGGTTAGCGTTTTAGGGGTTGACCCCAGTCAGCTCTCGGCGCAAGATCGCAGTTGGCGAAACCGAATTGGCATTGTCTTGCAATCGACTGAAGATGCAGCCGATCTGACTGTGGCAGAAACCGTTAACCACTTCTCGCACTACTACTCGAACCCCAAGAATCCAGGTGAAGTGATCGATGAAGTAGGTTTGACCGAGAAGGCGAATTCTCGGATCCGCACCCTCTCTGGTGGCCAACGACGCAGGCTTGACGTCGCACTCGGCATTATTGGCGGCCCAGAGATTCTCTTTCTCGACGAGCCAACTACTGGCTTTGATCCAGAGGCGCGACGCTCCTTTTGGGAATTAATTCGAAAGTTGCAGAGTGAAGGCACGACAATCGTTCTCACCACTCACTATCTCGATGAGGCGGAGGCGCTGGCCGATCGGGTTGCCGTGATCAATGAAGGAAAAATTGTCGAAATCTCCACCCCGGAAAATCTCGGTGGTAGAAATGAGGCAAAGGCCCGAGTGACATTTTTACGAAATGGCCTGCGCGAAGAAATCCTCACCGACAATCCAACGAAGACTATTTCAGAGTTAAGTGTGGATTTTAACGGTGACATTCCCGAACTCATTGTCTCGCGCCCGACCCTTGAAGACATCTACCTCTCGATGATCAAATCGCAGGAGAATAAATGACAACGAATCTGACTCACGCTAGCTACGCCAAGAATCCGAGTGTGCTTCGAGTGGGATTACTTCGAGGTGGAATCGAGATCAAACAATTCCTGCGCCAAAGAGAGTCGGTTGTTTTTACTCTTCTCTTTCCCGTAATGCTACTTTTCATTTTTGGTTCAGTTTTCAAAGACACTATTGCGCCGGGAGTGACTTTTAGTCGTTATTTTGTAGCAGGAATGATTGCTTCCGGTTTGGTAAATACTGGTTTTCAGCAATTGGCAATCACGATTCCCATGGAACGAGACTTCGGCACTCTCAAAAGACTTCGCGGAATTCCCATGTCGCCAGTTTCTTACTTCATTGGGAAAGTCATTCTCGTTACAACTTCAATGCTGGTTCAAGTTGCCATGCTCATGGCATTTGGAACGGCATTTTTCGGGCTGAAGTTACCAACCACTGCAGATTTGTGGCTACGTTTCACTTGGCTAGTCATCGTCGGGAGCATCTGCTCGACTATTTTAGGAATTGCATTTTCCAGTATTCCAAAAAGTGGCCGTGGTGCCTCTGCCGTTGTCTCCCCGATCGTCATCGTCCTCCAATTCTTTAGCGGCGTCTTTTTTGTTTTCTCAAGCCTGCCCAAGTGGATGCAAGATTTCGCGGCGATATTCCCGTTGAAATGGCTGACCCAAGGTATGCGTTCTGTTTTTCTCCCAGACTCATTTTCCATTCGTGAAGTGGCCAGGTCGTGGGAGCTCGGAAAGACTTTCCTTGTTTTGGTCATTTGGATAATCGTTGGAACTCTTTGGGCGCTCCGCAGTTTCAAGTGGTCTGATAAGTAATGCAACATCGCATGAAGCGGACGGCCTTGGCGGTAGTTCTCTCCTTCTCGCTTCCTCTTGCCTTTATGACGCCATCGTTTTCTGCCACGGCCACCGCCCATCCCAGTTCGCCCGCAAAGAAAATTGCAACATCTAGGACAACGGTTACTGCCAAGCCAAAACCCAAAGCAAAACCCAAAAAGGCAGTACCGAAAAAGGTTGCGACTAAGAAAGTTCCTGCTAAGAAAGTTAGCTCCAAGAAGACACCTACGAAGAAGACACCTACGAAGAAGGCTGTTAAGAAATCGACTCCAGTAAAACGAACGAAAGTTCGAAGGCCAATGCCTGTTAGAGCATCCCCCAGTCCAGCCTGGCCACCTGCGAATTTTTCAGTCATCGATGGGATTTATTTCAAGGTGCCAACCAGCAAAGAGTTAGTTGGGATCATTTCGGCACACTCCACCTTGGCCAATCAGGTCGCTCGATGTTCAGCGAGTGCATGTGGCGCGATTCTTGTAGCATCTGTCACTTCATGTAAATGGTGGGAGATCGATTCAACTGTGTATGGACCAAGTTCAACCGATGCCACGAAGTCAGTGGTTTACGGGACTTTGCGAACCACGGCGCCCGGCTCGAGGGCAAAACTTATCAACACAATATTGCTAGTGAGCTCCGAACCTCTCGCCAATGGGGTAACCGTCGGCGGGATTGCGGCCAAGTGTTGGACCACTTCTCCTACAGTTCGAGTCCCGAGCAATCAGTATGCGGCAGTGAGCGCTAGATAATGTTGGGCGGAATTGATAACGCGCTTTTTTTGAAATCTTTTAGCGGTTTCGCTGTGGTTGCAGTTCTAGCCCTTTTACTTCGATGGGCATTTTCTCGCGGAAAGTCGTTGGTCGCATCCAACCCGCAGGTCGGTAGTTCTGACGAATATGGTCTTTTCACGCCAGTAGCCGATCCAAAAAATTTCATTTCCGGAGAGATTTTGCGCCAACATTTGTTGTCACATGGCATCAAGGCAAACCTCACCCAAACCCTCGAAGGGCCAAAGTTAATGGTCTTTCGCAAAGATGAAAAAGTAGCGCGCGCAGTTCTCGCGGCATTTTCCCAAACTCGTTAGCGGTTTGCCCCTGGTACCCAAAGTTGGTCACCGATCTCTTTATTTTCACTCCGGGCCAGCACAAAGAGCAAATCTGATAATCGATTCAGATACTTCGCAGTCAGAGGACTAACTCCCGAACCGAAAGAGTGAATGGCACTCCAGGTGCAACGTTCTGCTCGACGAACTACGGTCCGAGCCACGTGTAATAACGCCGCTGCTGCAGTTCCAGAAGGAAGAACGAAGGAGCGAAGCGGTTCCAAAGATTCGTTGTATTGGTCAATTTGAATTTCTAGATAAGAAATTTGTGACTCCAGAACTCGCAGTGGCTCAGTCGTTGGCGAATCGATGACTGGCGTGCAGAGATCGGCGCCAACATCAAATAGATCATTTTGGATCCGAACCAGCAGGGCCTTCACTTGAGCATCGGTTATGCCGCCGAGTGCAAGGACAACCCCAATGGCAGAGTTTGCTTCATCAACCGTGGCATAGGCTTCCAGGCGTGGGTCATTTTTTGAGGTTCGACTCATATCCCCCAATGAAGTTGTGCCGTCGTCGCCGGTCTTTGTATAAATTCTCGTCAGGTTAACCATGAGTGCGAGCCTATTAGAGGAACTACGATGAGACCACTCGGGAAGCTGAACTATGTCAATATTCAAGGAGTCATCAATGTCTGGCACTGCCCCCAACGATTCCTTTCACATTGAAGGCGGGGCCAGGTTAATTGGCGAAGTAACTGTCACTGGTGCAAAAAATTCTGCCTTAAAACTGATGGCGGCTTCACTTCTCGCCGTGGGGAAAACTACGATCCTCAATGTCCCGGATATTGCCGATGTAGAAATAATGTCTGAACTCCTGACCCGTCTCGGTTGCACCGTCGAATTTGAGCGAACTACTCATGCGGTAACGATTGATGTTCCAGAGGTTCCTGGAAGTCGCGCAGACTATGACCTAGTCCGAAAGATGCGAGCTTCCATCAATGTCTTAGGACCGCTAGTTACTCGGCTGGGCCATGCCGAAGTGGCTCTGCCCGGTGGAGATGCCATCGGATCGAGGGGGCTAGATTTTCATATTCAAGGTTTACGCGATCTCGGCGCCGAGGCACATTCCGAACACGGCTATGTCATTGCCATCGCACCAAATGGATTACGCGGAGCAGATATCACCTTGGATTTTCCAAGCGTTGGGGCCACCGAAAATTTAATGACTGCGGCCGTTCTCGCCGAAGGGATCACAACCATCGACAATGCGGCTCGTGAGCCCGATGTCGTGGATCTAGGCGAATTCTTGGTCGCGATGGGCGCCAAAATCGAGGGCTTAGGTACCCCGCTGATCACGATCGAAGGTGTCAAGAAACTCAACCCCACCACCCATGCCACTTTATGCGACCGAATTGTTGCGGGCACCTGGGCTTTTGCTGCGGCTATTACTCAAGGTGACTTAACCATTCATGGCGCAAGAGCTGAACATATGGAAATTCCATTGGAAAAATTAGTGGCGGCTGGCGCAGTTGTGACGACCACGGCCGATGGAATTCGGGTTCGGATGGATCAACGCCCGCAAGCCGTGGATGTTGCGACCTTGCCCTATCCAGGCTTTCCCACCGATCTTCAACCATTGATTATTTTGCTCAATGCAATCGCCAAGGGAACGTCGATGGTTACTGAAAATGTTTTTGAAGGTCGATTCATGTTCGTCAATGAATTGGTTCGATTGGGTGCCCAGATCAAAGTCGATGGCCATCATGCTGCAATCACTGGAGTCGAGAAACTTTCTGGCGCGCCAGTAATGGCAACTGATATCAGGGCTGGGGCTGGCTTGGTTCTCGCCGGGCTCGTCAGCGATGGCGAGACGATTGTGGAGGCTGGTTACCACATCGATCGAGGCTATCCAGGATTTGCGCATACTCTTGCCGATCTCGGAGCCAAAGTCTGGCGCGAGTAGGCACTTGCCCAAAATTAGTTTGAATCGCTAGTTATTCGGTTGCGCTCTCACCAAGAATGGAGACGCGATTCTTTGAGACCGAGATGAAGCCACCATTAATTTGAAAATCAAGCTTCTCACCATCGACACCTTTGATTGAAACCAAGCCGTCTACAAGCACACCCAAGAGGGGGGCGTGATTTGGCAAGATACCCAAATCACCTTCGAGGGTACGGGCTGAGACCATAGTGGCCTCGCCCGACCAGACTCGCTTCTCGGGTGAAACTACTTCTACAGTGAGGTTGTCAGACATCGCGAATTAGGCCTTTGCCAATTCCGCAGCCTTGCGCTCGACATCTTCGAGACCGCCGCACATAAAGAATGCTTGCTCTGGAACGTGGTCATACTTTCCATCTGCAAGTGCTTCGAAGGCTTCAATGGTTTCCGAAAGTGGAACAAAGGATCCATCGATACCGGTGAAGACCTTAGCGACGAAAGTGTTCTGGGAGAGGAAGCGCTGGATACGACGAGCACGACCAACCAAGATACGGTCATCTTCAGAGAGCTCATCAATACCGAGAATTGCAATGATGTCTTGAAGATCCTTGTAGCGCTGCAAGATCTGCTTGATTCGGTTAGCAACCCGGAAGTGGTGCTCGCCGATGTAGCGAGGATCCAAAATACGTGAAGTTGAGTCAAGTGGATCCACGGCAGGATAGATACCAAGTTCGGAGATCGGACGCGATAGAACTGTCGTCGCATCCAAGTGAGCGAAGGTGGTGTGTGGAGCTGGGTCAGTAATGTCATCGGCAGGAACATAAATAGCCTGCATTGATGTGATCGAGTGACCGCGGGTAGAAGTAATGCGCTCTTGCAACTGGCCCATTTCATCGGCCAAAGTTGGCTGGTATCCCACAGCAGATGGCATACGACCTAGAAGAGTCGAAACCTCAGAACCGGCTTGAGTAAAGCGGAAGATGTTGTCGATAAAGAGGAGAACATCTTGCTTTTGAACATCGCGGAAATACTCGGCCATCGTCAAAGCAGAGAGAGCAACGCGAAGACGAGTCCCTGGTGGCTCATCCATCTGGCCGAACACCAAGGCGGTCTTATTGATAACGCCAGTCTCGGTCATTTCTAGGAAGAGGTCGTTACCCTCACGAGTACGCTCACCAACACCGGCGAATACCGAAACACCACCGAAGTTTTCTGCTACGCGGTAAATCATCTCTTGAATCAGAACGGTTTTACCAACACCAGCACCACCGAAGAGACCGATCTTTCCACCCTTTACATAAGGGGTAAGAAGATCGATAACTTTGATACCAGTTTCGAACATCTCAGTCTTGGACTCGAGTTGATCGAAAGCTGGTGCGGTTCGGTGAATTGGCCAACGCTCTTTAACGTCGAGTGAAGAGGTAGGTACATCGAGGGATTCGCCCAAGGTATTGAATACGTGGCCCTTGGTGACATCGCCTACGGGAACGCTGATGGGTGCGCCAGTATCTGATACTGCCGAACCGCGGACCATGCCGTCGGTTGGTTGCATCGAGATTGCGCGGACCAGGTTATCGCCGATGTGCTGGGCAACTTCCAACGTCAACATACGAGTCTGACCGGCAAGGTCAACATCAACATGAAGGGCGTTAAAGATTGCTGGCATGGCGTCAGCCGGGAATTCAATATCCACGACCGGACCGATAACGCGTGCAACGCGGCCAGTTCCTTGAGTTGATTGAGACATCATTCGCTCCCTGCGCTAGCTGAGGCAAGCGCATCTGCGCCGCCGACGATTTCACTGATCTCTTGGGTAATTTCGGCCTGACGAGCCGCATTCGCAAGACGGGTTAGAGACTTGATCAATTCATCAGCATTGTCAGTTGCTGACTTCATGGCCCTACGACGCGCAGCATGTTCTGATGCAGCCGATTGGAGCATGGCATTGAATACTCGAGCTTCGACATAACGTGGCAAAAGCGCGGAGAGCACTTCACCTGCGTTAGGTTCAAATTCATACATAGGAAGTAGACCTGATGGAACTTCGGTCTCAACGACTTCTAGCGGAAGCATGCGAACTGCCTCAGGAGTTTGAGTCATCATCGATTTGAACTGGGTGTAGACGATATGAAGTTCGTCAACGCCACTTAATTCAACCGAGGAATCAGCCAAGAAGGCAGAGATCAAAGAATCCGAAATCTCCTTAGCGTGAGCGTAGGTTGGATTATCCGAAAAGCCGGTCCATGAGTTTGCAATGGTGCGACTTCGGAATCGATAGAAGTTCACAGCCTTGCGACCCACCAAATAAGCACTGACATCCAAACCTCGCTCTTTGAGAAGTGCAATCAACTGATCGCCTTCCTTAATAGATGCGTTGGAATATGCACCCGCCATACCGCGATCGGCGGTAATAACAAGGACTGCTGCCCGCTTTGGATTTTCGTGCGGAGTGGTCAATGGATGGTTGGTGTTGGAGAAAGAGGCAACCGCTGTAACGGCACGAGTTAACTCCGTGGCATATGGCGAGGAAGCAGAAACGCGTTGCTGCGCCTTGACGATACGAGAAGCGGAGATTAACTCCATCGCTTTCGTGATCTTCTTGGTCGCTTTAACAGAGCGCATGCGCCTGCGATAAATACGAAGTTGGGCACCCATGTGATTACTTCTTTACCGTTGGAACCTGACGAGTGATGTGCTCGTTATCTTCACCAGTCAGTGCTTCGGCAGGTGCCTCGTTAACTGGTGCAGCGCCGGTTGCCGAGAACTGCAACTTGAAGGCATTTACTGCCTCGACAAGTGCAGCAACGGTGTCGTCACTGAGTTCGCGGGTAGAGGAAATTACATCAATAATCGCACTTCGTTCCCGAGCCAGGAAGTCGAGGAATTCGGCTTCAAAGCGGCGAATGTCTGCGACGGGAACTGAGTCCATGTTGCCTGAAGTTCCGGCCCAAATTGAGGCTACTTCTTGCGCAACTGAATACGGTGAGTACTGACCTTGCTTGAGAAGTTCAACCATGCGAGCACCGCGCTCGAGTTGAGCCTTCGAAGCGGCATCAAGATCGGAACCGAAAGCTGCGAAGGCTTCCAATTCACGGTACTGAGCCAGGTCCAGACGAAGACGTCCAGCAATCTTCTTCATCGCTTTGGTCTGTGCTGAACCACCAACGCGTGATACCGAAATACCTACGTTAATTGCTGGGCGAACACCTGCGTTGAAGAGGTCAGTCTCGAGGAAGCACTGTCCATCGGTAATAGAAATAACGTTGGTAGGAATGAAGGCAGAGACGTCATTTCCCTTAGTTTCGATGATGGGCAAACCAGTCATCGAACCGCCACCAAGTTCATCGGAGAGCTTTGCGCAACGCTCGAGCAAACGGGAGTGTAAGTAGAAAACGTCGCCTGGGTATGCCTCGCGACCTGGTGGACGGCGAAGCAGCAAGGAAACCGAACGATAAGCCTCGGCCTGCTTGGAGAGGTCATCGAAAACAATAAGAACGTGCTCGCCTTTGTACATCCAGTGCTGACCAATTGCTGAGCCAGTGTATGGAGCGAGGTACTTAAAACCGGCAGGGTCTGAAGCAGGAGAGGCAACAATGGTGGTGTATTCCATTGCGCCAGCTTCTTCCAAAGCGCCCTTTACGGATGCGATGGTGGAACCCTTCTGTCCAATTGCGACATAAATACATTTCACTTGCTTCTTAGGATCGCCACTCTTCCAGTTCTCTTTCTGGTTGATGATGGTGTCGATCGCAATAGCTGTCTTACCAGTCTGACGGTCACCGATGATCAACTGTCGTTGGCCACGGCCGATAGCGGTCATCGCATCGATTGCCTTGATACCGGTAGCAAGAGGTTCCTTCACAGGTTGACGTTGTACAACCGATGGTGCCTGCAATTCCAATGCGCGAGTGGTCTCAGCGACGATCTCGCCCTTGCCATCAATCGGACGGCCAAGTGGGTCTACGACGCGGCCAAGGAAGCCATCGCCAACAGGTACGGAGAGAATTTCGCCAGTTCGACGAACGGTGGTGCCCTCTTCGATGCCAGTGAACTCGCCGAGGATAACCACACCAATTTCACGGACGTCGAGGTTGAGCGCCAGACCCAAAGTTCCATTTTCGAACTTAAGCAGTTCGTTGGTCATCGTCGAAGGTAAACCTTCGATTCGAGCGATGCCATCGCCTGCCTCGGTCACGGTGCCGATCTCGTCTCGAGCCGCAACACCCGGGTTGTAGGAGGCAACGTGCTTTGCGAGCGCGTCGCGAATCTCCTCGGGTCGGATCGTGAGTTCCGCCATCATCTTCTCCCTCTAACTAAGTGAACTACTGGAAAAATCTTTTTAATTTGTTGCCACGAGCGCTCGGCTCGCCTCTGCCAAACGATTTGCGATGGTGCCGTCGATAATTTCGTCAGCGAATCGAATAACGATTCCGCCCAAAACCGAACTATCAATTTCAGAATTAACGTGAACTGGTTGACCAATCTTCATTGCCAACGTGGAAACTAACTTTTCGCTTTGATCCGCACTCAGGGCTACCGCAGAACGAACATGAGCCGTGACTCGATCGCGCCGGGCAGCGACCGCATGGGTATAGGCGGCGAGGGTTTGCTCGATACTGCGTCCTCGAAGTCCAGCAACCAGTGCGGTTAAGAGTGCGAGAGTTGAGGAGCTAGAAGACTTTGCAAAAATATCGTTGATCAACGCCTGCTTGTGGGAGACATCATCACTCTGATTGCTGAGCACCTGACGAAGGTCGCCATTAGCCAACAAGATTCGAGAGAACTCAAAGAGTTCATCCTGCACTCGATCTAATTCATTGCTCAGATTGGCACTACTGGCTTGAGCCTCCACAGCAATCTGTTCGATTGCATCGGCAAATTCACCAGGTGAAGACCAGCGTGAAGCGGTTGCTGCATCCACCAGCGCAAGTGCGGCTTTTCCAATTACTTTGGCAAAGATATCTGCATTCAACATCGCCTTCGATGCCGCATCGCGAGATGGGTCCGTAAGGGCGCGGCGAAGGCTGACTGAAGAGCTCAGCGCAGTCAGTACCGTGAAGAGATCAGCAGATACGGTGGCGCAGTCGGCAGGTGAAAGCCCTTTGAGAGCCTCGTCCAGCGTTCCACGAAGGCGCGCCAAAGATTGACGACTACTGCCACCCAAAATAATCATTACTTGCTCTTCTCCAAATCTTCCAAGAAGCGATCGACAATTCGAGATTGTCGAACCTGGTCATCTAAAGCTTCTCCGACAATCTTGGATGCGAGCTGCGTTGCGAGCGCGCCCACTTCGTTGCGAAGTGAAGTGATTGCTTGTTGACGTTCGGCCTCAATCGAGGAATGTGCAGCGGCGATGATTCGCGATGCCTCCTCTTGAGCCTTTCCACGAAGATCCTCAAGAATTGCTGCGCCTTGAACGCGAGATTCTTCGCGAATCTTCTGGGCTTCACCACGAGCCTCGTTGAGAGCAGCGGTGTATTGGACCAGTGCTTCTTGAGCCTCTTGTTGTGCCCGTTCGGCCTTTTCCATGCCACCTTGGATTGCTTCGGTGCGAGCGGCAAATGCTTTTTCAAACATCGGCACAACACGCGAGCGCAGCACCAAGAACAGAAGTGAGAAGGCGACAAAGCCAACGATCAACTCTGCTACATGTGGCACGAGCGGATTGGTTGTTGCCTCCGCTGCAATGATGCGAACCATGTGAGTTCCTTTAGATTAGAGAACGAATGCGAGAACGAGACCGAAGAGAGCCAAAGCTTCTGCCAAGGCGAAGCCAAGGAATGCGATTGGCTGCAAGACGCTACGTGCTTCTGGTTGACGAGCTACACCGCTGATGTATGCGGCGAAGATCATTCCGGTTGCAATTGCAGGTCCGATTGCAGATAGGCCATAACCGACCAGGTTGAGTGTGCCTTTCATCTTTGTTGCCTTTCCCTTATGTGTTGTACTGATTAGCGAAGCGCTAACTAGTTAGTTCGTAAAACTTTTCTTTGGTGACAGTGATGGGCTAGTGCTCATCCGATAGAGCTCCTGCGATGTAAAGCGCAGTTAAGAGAGTAAAGATGTAAGCCTGGAGACATTGAACGAGGAATTCGAAGAAGGTCATTCCAATTCCGAAAGCGAAGGAGAACGGAGCAATCAACTTCAATCCGACGACGCCACGGATCAAGTGATCGCCACCCATGATGAAAACCAAAAGCAGAAGGTGACCGGCGAACATATTTGCGAAGAGACGCAAGGAAAGTGTTAGTGGTCGAACCAAGAAGAAGGTAGCAACCTCGATTGGCGTCAAAAGAATGTAGACGAGCTTGGGAACACCCGGCATAAATGCGATGCCTTTGAGGTAGGTACCAAGACCTTGCTTACGAATTCCTACCCAATGGAAGATGACAAAGGTAAAGAGAGCCAAGACGTACGGAAAGCTAACGTGAGACATCGAAGGAAATTGCAGCAACGGAACGATGCCAAAGACGTTATTGGTCAAAATAAAGGTGAAGAGGGTGAAGAGGAAAGGCACGAATCGCATAAATTCGTGGCCAATAATCTCTTCGCCAAGATCTTTGCGGACGAAGGAGTAAATCGATTCGCCGGCGAACTGCAATTTGCTCGGAACAACCAGCGCCTTGCGCGAGGCAGCTAGGAAAAATACTGAAATTACGACGACCGAGAGAACAACCAAGAAAATTGGTTTAGTGGTGTACGGATTGTGCCCAATGACCGGTGGGAGGTTGAAGTCTGAGGTGCTAGGAGGGACAAAGCCTCCGCCACTGCCATACTGAAACGAGCGCACTCACACTCCTGGTCAACATTGAGAAGAAATTGGGAAGACGGCGCAACCTTATTAGTTTCTAGGCAATTTCCCAAAATCAAAGGATGTGAAATTAGTTATCTAAATATGGATCGTGAATTACTTTCGACCGAAACGAAGCCAGACCAAATACAGGGAGGCTCCCCCGCCTAATAACAAGCCGATCAGTAGGAAGAAGTGGGTGCCCAGCCATCTATCGATTCCATAGCCAATTCCGCCCCAAATCAGCAGACCAGAGATGAGATAGCCCATGATCGACCAGAGAGCGCCTTCTTCACCTGCTGCCATTTCTCCCCCTCATGCCTCTGAATATCAGCGAAGGGTTAAGGCTACTTCGCAAACCCTTCTATGCGTAATTACTTGGTCGGTGGCAGTGGTAACTGTGGTTTGAGGCGTAGAAAAGCTCTGATTTCTCCGCCTAGCCACACAGCAGTGATCGTCAGTGCGCTAATGGCAAAGCTGGTTCGGTCCACATCCGCCTTATTTGTGGTTTTTGTGACGATAAGGAGAAAGGCGCCCATCAAAATAACCTTTGCGAAATAGGAGAACATCGCCAGTGCCATGGTGGCCATCGGGTCGAGATCCTTGGTCACCTTGGAGACCAAGAGGTGAACGGAGAAGAAAAGGATCACGGTAAATCCAGCGAGTAGAGAGCCCCAAAACCCAGCATTGCCGCGGAAGAAGCTGCAACCCACGATAAACAGGAGCGCAATGACCGAGGCCGGGATTACTGCGCCACGCCATAACGAGGCATCGCCCTCGCGCCCATCGAGATTATTGGGTCCAGATCTTTTGCTCATGAGACTCCTTCAAGATTTTTGGCGAGCGCGACCGACTTTCGCGATCTTCGATAAGTCCACCCGATAAGCGTCAATGAGGCGACCAAAATTGCCAATCCAGTCACGAAAGCAACCCATAACGGCAAGAACGCCGCAACAACCGTAGGCACGGCAAACATGGCAGTCCAGAGATAGAGGATGACTGTGGTCTGACGCTGGCTAGATCCAAGGTTGAGAATTCGATGGTGCAGATGCTCTCGATCCGCCGAGAATGGCGAGCGCCCAGCCAGAAGCCGTCTCACAATCGCCATCCCAAGATCGATGAGCGGAATTGCCAGCACTGTGAAAGGTAAGAGCAAAGGCAAAAGTGTTGAACTGGACTGCTGGCTAGTGATGGCGTTGGCATCGATTTGGCCGGTAAGAGTTATGGCAGCAGAGGAGAGAAGTAGACCCAAAAGCATGGCACCGGAATCACCCATGAAGATCTTGGCAGGATGAAAATTATGAGGCAGAAATCCGATGCACATTCCAATCACAACGGCGGTGACCAGCGATGGTGCGCCTGCGCGGTTGAACCCGTTTACGACTGCCAAGAGATAGGAAAAGCCAAAGAAACAACTGGCACAAATTGCCACGATGCCGGTGGCCAAGCCGTCAAGACCATCGACAAAATTAACCGCGTTAATAACTACCATCACAAAAATAACGGTGAGAAGTTGGCCAATGTTGGCAGGCAAAGTAAGAATTCCATTTATTGGCAGCCAAAGAATTTGGACTCCATGAAGCAACAAAATTCCTGCCGCTAGCGCTTGACCCGCAAATTTGGTTAAGGCATCGAGGTCATAGCGATCATCAAGGGCGCCTAAAACCATGATGAAAGTTCCAGCTAAGTAAATACCTGTGGCTTCCCGCCCGAAAGATTTACCCACGAGCGGAAGGTGGGAGACCGTTAAGAAAGTAATGGACATCGCCACCCACATAGATAGCCCGCCCCAACGTGGAGTAATGGCAGTGTGCACATCTCTCGATCGAAGACTGGTGTACACCCCAGCCGACATCGCAAGGGAGCGAACAATGGGAGTAATTAAGAAGCAGAGAGTCGCCGCCAAACTCGCGGTTAGAAGGTACTCACGCATCGAAAGTCAACACTCTCAATTCAGCACTCACCATTTAGCATCCACAAGGAACGGTTGATCGGTCTTTACCGAGGGTAGACAGGAAATGCTGCGGTGAGTTTATGAACATCCTCACGAATTGCCTCAGCTTTCACTGGATCATCGCCATCCTTAATTGCTCGCGCAATCAGAGCTGCGATCTCGCGCATTTGCGCAACGCCCATTCCTTGAGTCGTGGTGGCGGCAGTTCCTACTCGAATACCACTGGTGACCGCTGGGGTTTCAGGATCGTAGGGAATCGCATTCTTGTTCAGGGTGATGCCTGAGTTTCCGCAACGTTCATCTGCGACTTTGCCAGTAACACCCGAACTTCTAATATCGATCAGCGCGAGGTGAGTTTGAGTTCCACCGGATACAGCCCGATAACCCTCTTCACTCAAACCGCTGGCCAATGCCTTTGAGTTGATGATGACATTCTTTGCATACTCTTGATATTCAGGTGTAGCGCACTCTTTGAGGGCCACAGCCTTCGCTGCGACTGCGCTCATGATTGGCCCGCCTTGCATGCCAGGAAATACTGCTTTATCAATCGCTGCAGCGTGTTCGGCTTTGGAGACAATCATTCCGCCACGTGGACCGCGTAAAACTTTGTGGGTCGTGAAGGAGACAACGTCGGCATAAGGAACTGGAGATGGGATGGCCTTGCCGGCAACCAAGCCGATGAAGTGCGCAGCATCTACCCACATGATCGCGCCGACCTCATCACAGATGGCTCGAACTTTTTCAAAGTCAATCAAACTTGGATAAGCAGTCGCGCCCGTACAAATCATCTTTGGTTTATGTTCGATGGCGCTATCACGCAATTGGTCATAATCGATGAGTTCATTATCTTGGCGAACACCGTAAGAAACGATGTTGAACCATTTTCCAGAAAAGTTAACTTTTGAACCATGGGTGAGGTGGCCACCGTGTGGAAGTGACATGGCTAGGACGGTGTCGCCGGGCTTGGTAAATGCCTGGTACACCGCAACGTTGGCACTAGCTCCGGAATGTGGTTGCAAGTTCGCGTGCTCGGCGCCAAAGAGCGCCTTCGCGCGTTCGATTCCAATAAGTTCAACCTTGTCGACCTCTTCGCAGCCACCGTAATAGCGCTTGCCTGGATAGCCTTCGGCATATTTATTCGAAAGCGTCGATCCCAAAGCAGTAAGTACTGCAGGCGAGGTGAAATTTTCGCTGGCGATTAATTGCAAACTCTTTCGCTGACGATCGAGTTCGCTGAGCAGGACAGCGGCAATGTCGGGATCTTGCGCGGTGAGGGCATCGAAATCCGGACCAAAAAAGGTATCTGAAGACATGGGGTAAGCCTAAGCGGTCAGGGGCGCAGGATTACTCTTCTTTGGAAAGGGTCGGCACGATCTCCTGCAATTGTGCCAAGGTGATCGAGCCTTCGCGAACCAGTTCCAGCCCGAAGTCGGCGCCGTTCTTCTTCTGGCGGATGACCGTTGAGGCCAGGCCAGGCTCCAAAATGCCCTCTTCCGCGTAGACCCCAATTTCTGAGTCCAAAGCCGCGATAAATCCAATGTCCACAATGGGAGGCCGGCCAGCAAGAGCGGCGCTGGAGACCGCCAGCGGTCCACTCTTTTCCAAAACGGAGAGAAAGAAATCCCGCTTGGGAATTCGGACGGCAAATTCATTTAAGTCCCCGCCATCGCCAAGGTCCCAGCTCAGACCTTGATGAGGCTGTACATGCAGAGTGAGCAAACCAGGCCAAAAGTTCTCCACCAAGAGTTTGACTTCTGGGGTCACATTTTGTGCTATTCCTTGCAACGTTTGAGTTTTACCGATCATTACTTGACTGGCAACACCGTAATCATCAGCCCGAAGCGTGTGCAGTCGTTTTACCGCATCACGATCGAATGCATCGCAAGCAAAGACATAGGCATGCTCGATCGCCGCAACAATTATTTCGCCACGTCGCAAGGAGTCCAAAACTACTTCGCGCGCATTATCTATTCCCTTGGAGTCGAGAAGATTGATTTCAAAAACTTCCGGCATTGCCCACTCCCTCCGATAACTAATTAAATTTTGAAAGCGGTAGTGAAACGCGGTCTGTCACTCAAATCGTAATGGATTTTAATCTCTTGAAAATTTTCAGAAAGTTCTTCCCTAATGGCTACTTCCTGAACTTCATGATGTTCCAGTGCCAGTAGACCTCCTGGCTTAAGCAACCGAACCGCCGCAGAGATAAAGGCGCGAGGAGTATCCATTCCATTTACTCCACCACGAAGTGCGATCGTTGGTTCAAAATCCGCAACATCAGAGGGGAGAGTTTCTTCATCAGGAATATACGGTGGATTAGCTACGACAACATCGCACTTGATTCCCTCAAGCGCCGTGGCGACATCGGCTTCAATGACGCGAATTGGCAGATCAAACTTTGCGATATTTTGATGAAGCCAAGTCAAGGCTTCGGGTGATTTTTCCACTGCTATCGCATGTACTTCTCGTTTGCCAGCCGTCTCGGATATCAGAGAGATCGCAATCGCCCCGCTTCCAGAACCTAAGTCAACAATCGAAATCGGGTCATCAAATTTCTGTAATTGATGAAGAACTTCGTCAACCAAAATTTCAGTTTCAGGTCTTGGGATTAAAACACCCGGCCCGACATCAAAAACTAAATATCGAAACGGCGCCTCACCGGTTATGTATTGGACTGGTTTCCCACTCTTTCGAGCCTCGATCGAATCGCGAAATTCATCGGCCACTCGAAGTTGCTCCACTTCATCGAGAGTGATGGATTGAGAGTGCAATTGAGTTCTGGTGATTCCAAGAACGAAGCTGAGCAAGATTTCCGCATCAGTAGATCCACTTGGAAAACTGGAAAGTTCAGCCTTGCCCCAACGAAGGAGTTCTCGCAACATTAGTGCTCGGTGGAGGAGAGCTTGGCTGCCTTATCTGCATCGAGCAAGGCGTCGATTACTGGATCAAGTTCGCCATTGAGCACGGCATCAAGATTGTTCGCTTTGAAATTTACCCGGTGATCGCTGAGACGATTTTCTGGAAAGTTATAGGTGCGAATTCGTTCGCTTCGATCGACAGTTCGAACTTGGCTCTTTCGTTCGGCCATGGCAATTCGATCCTGCTCTTCTTGTGCCGCCGCCAGCATCCGAGCGCGCAAAATTCGAAGGGCTGATTCCTTGTTTTGAAGTTGGCTCTTCTCGTTCTGACACGAAACGACAATTCCGGTCGGAACGTGGGTAATTCGAACGGCAGAGTCAGTGGTGTTAACACTCTGACCACCAGGGCCGCTGGAACGAAAAACATCGATTCTCAAATCATTCATATTGATATCGACATCTACCTCTTCGGCTTCTGGAAGGACCAGCACACCGGCAGCAGAGGTATGAATTCGACCTTGGGATTCAGTTTCTGGAACACGTTGAACTCGGTGTACTCCACCTTCAAATTTCAATCTGGCATAGGGAGTCTTTCCAGGTTCCGCGACGCCTTTGGTTTTTACTGCCATCGAAATATCTTTGTAACCACCAAGGTCAGATTCGGTTGCATCAATAATTTCAGTTTTCCAACCATGCTTTTCGGCATAGCGCATATACATTCGCAATAAGTCGCCAGCAAAGAGAGCCGATTCATCGCCACCGGCACCGGCCTTGATTTCTAGAATCACATCGCGATCATCATTGGGATCGCGTGGCAAGAGAAGCTCTTCCAAGTTCTCTGCCGCCTGCGTGGCAGTCAATTCAAGAGCGGAAATTTCTGATGCGAAATCCGGATCAACTTCAGCTAATTCTTTTCCAGCGGCCAAATCATCCTCGGCATTTTTCCAAGCGCGATAGCCGCCGATAACAGGACCTAATTGGGCGTAGCGTTTTCCTAGACGTCTAGCTTTTCCGGCATCACTGTGAATCGATGGATCGGCGAGTTCCTTCTCGAGTTCTACATATTCAGCCAAGAGATCATTGACCGATGCAAAGCGGTCAGAGGAAGACTGCTCGTTGCTTGCCATTTCCTACTCCCCTAACCCTGATACCCGAAAAACCCATGGATAAAAAAAGACCGCTTTCGCCACCTCGGAAGGCAGGCAAGAGCGGTCTTTGTAAAAAAGCTATTTGGTGATTTTGGCCTTGCCGAAACGCTCTTCGAACTTAGCAACACGTCCACCAGTATCGAGGATTCGTTGCTTGCCGGTGTAGAACGGATGGCAGACAGAACAGACTTCAACATAAATTGAGCCTGATGGCTTAGTCGAGCGGGTGGTGAAAACTTCGCCACAACCACAGGTAACTGTGGTCTCGACATAATTTGGGTGGATGTCGGACTTCATTTTTATCTCCTTTGTAGTGCTGGGTCGGGCGAACCGTGAACCAGCGCGAACCTGAATCTTAGCCTGATGGGGCCAAAATCGAGAAAATTAGCCGTTCTTGGAGTTATTAGAGCTGTCTGCAATCACGGTTTTCTGGATTTGCATCAAGAATTCCACGTTGGACTTAGTTCCCTTCATCTTGTCGAGCAAGAGTTCCAGCGCCTGCTGTGGCTCAAGAGCGTGCAAAACTCGACGAAGGCGCCAGACAATGTTCAACTCTTCGGTTCCCATAAGAATCTCTTCTTTTCGAGTACCTGAAGCATCGACATCGACGGCTGGGAAGATGCGCTTGTCGGCAAGTTTGCGATCAAGCTTCAACTCCATATTTCCAGTTCCCTTGAACTCTTCGAAGATAACTTCATCCATCTTGGAGCCAGTTTCAACCAGCGCAGTTGCCAAAATAGTTAGCGAACCACCATTTTCAATATTTCGCGCAGCACCAAAGAACTTCTTTGGTGGATAGAGCGCAGCGGAGTCGACACCACCGGAGAGGATTCGACCGCTGGCAGGGGCGGCAATGTTGTAAGCGCGACCTAGACGAGTGATGGAGTCCAGTAAAACCACAACATCATGACCGAGTTCGACCAAACGCTTCGCGCGCTCGATAGCAAGCTCGGCAACGGAAGTGTGGTCATCGGCTGGACGATCAAAGGTTGAAGCGATTACTTCACCTTTAACTGATCGTTGCATGTCGGTGACTTCTTCAGGACGTTCGTCAACGAGAACGACCATCAAGTGGCACTCTGGGTTGTTTGTTGTGATGGCGTTTGCAATGGACTGCAAGACCATGGTTTTACCGGCCTTTGGTGGAGAAACAATCAAACCGCGTTGGCCTTTACCAATCGGTGCGATCAGATCGATTACTCGGGTTGTGAGAATGTTTGGTTCGGTTTCCAAGCGCAAACGATCTTGCGGATAGAGTGGAACGAGTTTGGAGAAATCGACGCGATCTTTGGCGCTCTCGGGATCCATACCATTGACGGATTCGACGCGTACCAAGGCATTGAACTTCTCTTTGCGCTCACCCTCGCGAGGCTGACGAACTACTCCAGTGACGACGTCACCTTTTCGCAATCCGTACCGACGTACTTGTTGCAACGAAACATAGACATCGTTATTGCTAGCGAGGTATCCCCCGGTGCGAATAAATGCATAATTTTCCAAGATGTCGAGTAAGCCACCTACTGGAAGCAGAACGTCATCTTCTGAAATTTGAATCTCTCGTTCATCGCGGTTACCGCGATCACGATGACGGCCACGATCATTGCGATCATCTCGACCACCACGATCGTTACGATCATTGCGATCTCGTCGATCATCTCGAGGACCTCGGTCATTGCGATCATTACGATCATTTCTGTCATTGCGGTCACGACGATCGTCTCGGCCACCACGGTCAGTGCGATCGCGTCGATCGTTAGTGGAGTTTTGAGAACTTCCACCATCTCGACGTGAATCGGAATCTGTTGAATCGGAATCTTGGTCATCATCTTGAGAATCATCGCTACCCGAGTCACGCCCGGTGTCGTTTGATTTCTCGGCTTTTGGCGCATCACTCTTTTGTGCTTTTCGGCGCTCTTGACGTTCAGCACGCCTTGCCTCGCGCTCGGCTTTTGCTGCCTCTCGGTTTGCCGCTTGCAGGTCACTAATCGCCTGGACTAATGCGGCTTTCTGAAGTTTGGTTGCCCCTTCGATTCCGAGCTGTCCTGCGACTTTGCGTAATTCAGGCAAAAGCATTGCGGAGAGTTCGCCGGATTCTTTACTTGGGCGAGTTGCTGTTGTAGAAGTCATTGTTCTTTGAGTCTTCTTTTCTCTTAATTAATTTTCACCAGAAAGTGGTGAAAGGGAGTAATAATTGTGAAACTTTTTATTGTTGAATTTGTCTGATGAAAATTGTCGCCGTTAACTAATTTCGCTAAATTCTCTAAATTCACTATCGATCGTGAGAACCAGACGAGAGAAACCTAGCACAGGACTCCAAAAGTTCGCAATTTGGCACCAATTAAGCCTAAATCACGCCTTTAGTCGCGATGGCTAGTTCGACAGCCTTAAATGATGCCGGAGCACTGGCAACAATTGCCTGGACATAATCAGAATCCCCCGAGTGAAGCACCAGTACTGAGGGACCGGCACCTGATATCACGGCGGCAATAGAACGGGAACGAAGATCATTCATCAGCGCAAGGGACTTTGGCATGGCATCCGATCGATATTTCTGATGGAGAAAATCCTCAGTCGCCGTAAAGAGTAAGTCAGGTCGATGAGAAAGAGCATGAACCAAGAGAGCTGTATGAGCGGAATTTTGCACTGCGTCTTCGTGAGTAATGCTCGCGGGTAACAACTTGCGTGCTTTACTCGTTGCAAGGTGAGATTCTGGAATAAAGACAATTGCTTTGACTGCGAGATCCACCGGAATCGAAATTGCGCGACCTCGAGCTTGACCTTCCGATTTATCCATCCACGCAACGGTCGCACCACCATAAAAAGCTGCCGCAATGTTGTCGGGGTGGCCCTCTAATTCGGTACCAAGTGCAACTAAGTCCTCATCGCTCATATATTCCTCACCGGAGAGAACGAGCGATCTGGACAATGCAAGTCCACCCACAATGGCGCTGGCGGAGGAACCTAACCCACGTCCTTGGGGAATCGCGTTGAGAGCACGAAGTGCAATTCCTTGTGGCTTACCACCCATAAAATCAAAGCCACGCATCATTGCTTTAATCACAAGATTTTTTCCATCGCGCTTTATTTCATCAGCGCCTTCACCAGAAATATCGATATCGAAAGTCTTGTCATCAAGAATTTGAGCGGCGTAGCGATCGCGAATTTCTAACGCCAATCCAAAAGAATCAAAACCTGGTCCCAAGTTTGCGCTCGTTGCAGGAACGCTAACTTGCGCCATGTTGGCCCGAAAGGTGAGGCGATTCATCGATGCCATGTTAAGCCAATCCCATTGCTGCAGCGGCACGATCTAAATCAACTGGAATCAAAGTTGGTGCACCTGCGCCATCAAGCACCCATTGAACATCCTTAAGACCATTTCCAGTCACAGTAATAACAAACTTTTTTCCTGAGGGAAGCAAGCCTTCCGATTTTTTCTTAATCAATCCGGCAATACCTGCTGCGCTAGAAGGTTCAACAAAGACACCCTCTTTTGCAGCCACAAGTCGATATGCCGAAAGAATCTCTTCATCTGTGACCGAATCAATCAACCCACCCGATGAGTCTCTAGCATCCAGTGCCTGCTTCCACGAAGCCGGATTTCCAATTCGAATTGCAGTGGCAATGGTGTCGGGATTTGTCACAACATGACCCAAAACAATCGGCGCCGAGCCAGCTGCTTGGAATCCCCACATTTGAGGTAGATGAGTTGCCAACCCATCATCGAAATACTCTTTATAGCCTTTCCAATAGGCCGTTATGTTTCCGGCATTTCCTACCGGAAGTACATGAAGGTCAGGGGCATCTCCTAATAGATCCACTACTTCAAAAGATGCAGTCTTTTGACCTTCAATACGAAATGGATTGACCGAGTTCACCAATGCGACCGGATATTTTTCAGCCAAATCACGAGCAAGGGTTAGACAGTCATCAAAATTGCCATCTACTTGCAACAATGTTGCCCCATGCGCGATTGCCTGCGCCAATTTGCCCATTGCGATTTTGCCCTGTGGAACGAGAACTACTGGCGTCATTCCAGCTTTCGTCGCATAAGCCGCGGCACTGGCGCTGGTGTTACCAGTAGATGCACAAATAACGGCCTTGGCACCATCTTCGGCGGCTTTGGAGATCGCCATCGTCATTCCACGATCTTTGAACGAGCCAGTTGGATTCGCGCCCTCGACCTTTAACCAAATTTCATTATCCAGCATCTCGCTCAAAACGCATGCGTAAACCAGCGGAGTTCCACCTTCACGAAGCGAGACGATCGGAGTGGCATCACTTACCGGAAGTCGGCCTCGATATTCCTCGATGACGCCGCGCCATTGATGGGCTCCTTTAATTACTGTGGTCATGAGGAAAGTCCTTCCACGCGGATTACGCTCAGGACATCCTTCACGGAATCGAGATCAGCTAGTTGTTTTACAGTTGAAGAAAGTGATGACTCGGTTGCAATGTGGGTAAGAACAATAAGTTCAGCATCAGCCCCGCGACCATCTTGGCGAACGGTCAGAATGGAGACGTCATTCTTTGCAAATGTTGCTGCAACAGATGCGAGTACGCCGGGAACATCGAGAACTTCAAGACGAATTAAATACCGAGTCTTCGTCACGCCCATTGGCGCGATGTCGAGATCTGCATAGTCGGTCTCGGTTGGTCCGAGGCTGCCTTCGATCCGATTTCGCGCGACGGCAACAAGGTCTCCCAAGATTGCTGAGGCGGTCGGAGTACCACCAGCGCCGCGACCATAAAACATCAACTCACCAGCAGATTCGCATTGCACGAATACCGCGTTAAATGCCTCGCGAACTGAAGCCAATGGATGAGTCTTCGGAATCAATGTTGGGTGAACTCGGACCGTAATGGTTTCCTCATCACTGCCGTGAACTTCGTTGGCCTCTGCAATTGCCAGAAGCTTGATGACAAAACCCATTTCACTTGCAACGGAGACGTCATCGGCAGAAACTTTGGTAATGCCCTCACGATATACATCTTCATCAGTAACCTGAGTATGAAAAGCAAGGCCCGCGAGGATTGCTGCCTTGGCAACGGCATCAAAACTTTCAATGTCGGCAGTCGGATCGGCTTCGGCGTAACCAAGAGCCTGTGCCTCTTTTAGAGCGTTCTCAAAAGTTGCACCTGTCTCATACATCTTGGTCAAGATGTAATTGGTCGTTCCGTTGATAATTCCCATTACGCGTTCGACGTGGTCGCCCACTAAAGATTCAGCTAGCGGACGAAGAATCGGTATGGCTCCGGCAACGGCCGCTTCGTAGTAGAGATCAACATCTGCTTCATCGGAAGCGTGAAATAACTCGGCCCCAAATTTCGCCAGCAATGCTTTATTTGCCGTTACAACTGCTTTTCCATTTTTCATCGCCCGAAGAATCAACTGATGCGCAGGTTCAATCCCACCCATGACCTCAATAACCAAATCAATAGTTGGATCATCCACGATCGAATCAGAGTCCGTAGTAAACAACTCAGGATCGATTCCAGGGCGAGGGGTCTGCAGATTTCGAACCGAAATTTTGACCATTTCAAGTCCGGCGCCAGATCGTGCAGCCAGATCATCTTGATTGGCAATAAGCAGGCGCGCTACCTCAGAGCCGACAACACCGCAGCCCAACATTCCTACTCGAAGTTTTCGCGCGGTTTTCATCATTTACCTATTCTTCTAGATTGAACGTTCTGGCTCAACAACATCGAGAGCCAACAAGTCAGATAAATTTTCACGGCGCAGAATTAGGCGAGCCTTGCCATCTTTCACAGCCACTACTGCAGGACGAGGGACATGGTTGTAGTTGCTGGCCATACTTCGTCCATATGCGCCAGTTGCTGGAACAGCCAAGAGATCTCCGGGTTCGATATCGACCGCTAAGCCAATATCTCTAATTACGATGTCTCCGGTTTCGCAGTGTTTTCCAACAATACGAGTGGAGACCAAGTCAGCCTTCGAACGACGGTTAGCCAAAAGCGCGTAATACTGCGCGTCATAAAGTGCAGTTCGAATGTTGTCGCTCATGCCACCATCAACGGAGATATATCTCCTGGTTTGCCCGGCATCTAGCTCCACACTCTTTGTGGTGCCAACCGAATAAATCGTTGTCGTTGTGGGACCAACAATGGCTCGGCCAGGTTCAATGGAAATTAAAGGCACACGCAGATCAAACTTCGCACATTGGGCTGATATCACCTCGGATAGCTCGCCCAAGACCTGCATTGGATCTACCGACTCTTCACCGGGAAGGTAGGCAATTCCGTAGCCACCGCCGACATCCAGTTCAGGAAGTTGAATATCAAAATGGTCCCGATATTTTGCAAGAAGTTCAATCAATCGAGCTGCCGCCAGGGCGAAACCTTCGATACCAAATATCTGCGATCCGATATGCGCGTGGATCCCAGATAGCCGAAGTGATGGATAGGTCATAACCGCTTCCATTGCTCTCCAGGCAGCACCACTCGCAATAGAAAAACCGAACTTCACATCTTCATGGGCAGTCGCTATGAACTCGTGAGTGTGAGCTTCGATGCCAGGAGTCACTCGTAGAAGAACTTTCTGAGTCACGCCTTTTTCATGTGCAATCTGAGCAACTCTTTCAATCTCAATAAAAGAATCAATAACAATTGCACGAACGCCAACTTCAACGGCCCGCGTTATCTCTTCTAGTGATTTATTGTTGCCGTGCAATTCAATTCGATCTGCAGGAAAATTCGCAGCCAAGGCTACGGCCAATTCACCGCCGGTGCACACATCAATACCTATTCCTGATTGATCAACCCATTTGGCTACTTCAATGGAAAGAAATGATTTGGCGGCATAAAAAACCGAACCCGCATGATTCGCAAAATTTTTCTCAAGCGCGTTCTTCCAGCCAATTGCCCGGTCACGAAAATCTTTTTCATCTATAACAAAAAGCGGCGTTCCGAATTCGGCCGCAAGTTTCGATACTGAACAACCTGCGATAACCAATTCCTCGCCATTGAATTCCGAACCAGAAGAAAAGACTTCTGGTGCAAAGAATTCATTTCGCAAGGCACTCATGGTTACATTCGGTCCGGCGCGCTTACGCCTAATAGAGCCAAACCATTGGAAATCACTTGTGCGGTTGCGCTGGAGAGTGTTGCTCGGGCTGAGTGAATGGCGGCTGGTGCTTCCTCGCCCATGGGCAGTACTCGGCAATCGCTATAGAACCGGTGGTAAATCCCGGCGAGCTCCTCAACATAACGGGCGATTCGATGTGGCTCTCGAAGTTCGGCTGCACCTGCAACTACTCGAGGAAATTCTCCCAGCGCACCGATGAGTTCGCGCTCGCGCTCATGCACGAGCACTTGCGCATTTAAATGTTCAATTCCGTAAGGAATATTTAACTCCGTGACATTTCGAAGCACTGCACAAATTCGGGCATGGGCATATTGAACGTAATACACGGGATTCTCATTTGTGCGACGTTTTAAAACGTCGACATCCATCACCATTGGTGTATCAACTGGATAGCGAACCAGGGTGTATCGCGCAGCATCTACACCAACTTTTTCCACGAGTTCTTCTAAAGTAATAATCGTGCCAGCGCGCTTGGAGAGCTTGAGCTCCTCTCCACCTTCCATGATCTTCACCATCTGACCGATAAGCACATGGATGTTGTAATCCGGATCATCGCCAGCACAAGCAGCAATGGCTTTTAGTCGACCAACATATCCATGATGGTCAGCGCCTAACATATAGATGCAGATATCAAAGCCGCGTTCGCGCTTATTTATGTAATAAGCAGAATCGGAAGCAAAGTAGGCGAACGAACCATCGGACTTAATAATGACGCGATCTTTATCGTCACCAAAATCTGTGGTGCGCAGCCAGACCGCGCCTTCGAAATCATAGACATGGCCTTGGGCACGAAGCCTGGCTAGGCTGTGATGAAAGTAATCATTGTCGTAGAGACTTTTTTCGGAGAACCAAATATCAAAGTGCGTACCGAACGCATCAAGAACATCTTGCTGTTGCTTGAGTTGAAGTGCATATCCATAGTCACGAAACAGCGGTAAAGATTCTTGCTCGGAAAGTTCGAGCAATTCTGGATGGGCAGCGACAATCTCTTCTGCAAGTTCCCCGATGTACTCACCGTGATAGCCATCTTCAGGTCGCGCTTTACCCAGGGCATCGGCTTGAATCGAAGCGCCGAATAACTCCATTTGGTTTCCACGATCATTGACATAGAACTCTCGAGCAACCGAGGCGCCAGCTGCGCTCAAGGTTCTACCCAGCGAGTCGCCAACGGCTGCCCATCGGGTATGTCCAAGATGTAGCGGACCAGTTGGATTAGCACTGATGAACTCAAGGTTCACCTTCACGCCTTTGAGCGAGGAACCGTGGCCATAGAGCGCACCAAGTTTAAGAATTGACTCGACTACCAAACCTTGACTGGATTGCGCCAAAGTGATGTTGATAAAGCCTGGGCCGGCGATCTCGACCTTTGCGATTGAGGAATCCTGCGCTAGACCGGCTGCAATCACCTCAGCAATTGCTCGCGGGGCTTTTCCGGAGGGTTTAGCCAGAACCAAGGCAACAGAAGTGGCAAAGTCACCATGATCTCGGTTTTTCGGACGGTCGAGCGGGATACTTTCAGGCAGTTCGCACTGAAGAAAATCTCGTGCTTGCTCCAGGATCGTCGCGATTGTCGCGCTTAGCTGATCTTGGATCGAACTCATCTGCCTAAGGTTACCGTTTGTCGACTAGCGGATATGTCCAATTTCCGTTACACAATCGTTAGCAAAATTGTCCGAAATGTCCGAATAAAAAGCGTGACCAAATGTGAGCGTGGGTCTACCGTACGAAGGCTGTCTCGAACGTATGGTCAAAAGCAGGTTTGGCCACGAACACAGCAACTTCGAAAGGTATATTCACATATGACCAAGCGTCGAATTGCGATCACCGCAGTTATTGCTACTGCTGCACTCGCTCTCACTGGTTTCGCGACCACCTCCGCTAACGCAGCCGCTAAGGGCTTCGTAGGCGTAATCCTCCCGGATGCAGCTTCCTCAAACCGTTGGGAATCTGCTGATCGTCCATTCCTCACCGCTGCTTTCAAGGCTGCTGGCGTTACCGCTGACATCCAGAATGCAAATGGCGACAAGACTGCTTTCCAGACCATCGCAGATCAAATGTTGACCAAGGGTGCAAAGGTTTTGATCATGGTTAACCTTGATTCCGCTTCTGCCAAGGCCGTTCAGGACAAGGCAAAGACCCAAGGCGTACCAACCATCGACTACGACCGTCTAACTTTGAACGGCTCTGAGTCTTACTACGTATCCTTCGACAACACCGCTGTTGGTGTTCTACAAGGAACCGGAATTGTTAACTGCCTCAAGGCAAAGGGTGTTGCTAAGCCACGCATCGTTTACTTGAACGGTTCCCCAACTGACAACAACGCAACCTTGTTCCACAAGGGCTACGTTTCAGTCGTTACCCCATTCATCAAGGCAAAGGGCGGCACCATTGTTGCTGACCAATCTGTACCAAACTGGGATAACGTCCAAGGTGGAACAATCTTCGAGCAAATGCTGACCAAGGCTGGCGGCAAGCTTGATGCAGTTGTTTCTGCTAACGAAGGCCTCGGCCTCGCAGCAGTTGCTGTACTTAAGAAGAACGGTCTCAATGGCAAGGTCTGCGTATCAGGTCAGGATTCAACTGATGCTGGTCTCGCTGCAATCTTGACCGGAGATCTTTCCAACACCGTTTACAAGGCCATCAAGGCTGAAGCAAATGGCGCTGCATCACTTGCAGTTTCATTGTTGAACGGCAAGAAGTCCGCATTGGTTAACGGAACCACCAATAATGGAACCACCAATGTACCTTCAGTTCTTCTCAAGCCAGTTTCCATCACCAAGAAGAATGTAGAAGTAGTAGTCAAGGATGGCTTCACAACAGCCGCCAAGATCTGCGCAATCGCAGGCGCTGCTGCTTGCAAAGCTAACGGCGTGATGTAATCACCGCTTACTAGCGAAATGAATAACTAGTGAAAAACCCCGTCAACTCAAACTTGACGGGGTTTTTCCATAAAATTTAAGTATGCGAACCTATTATTCAGAGTAGAAATATTTAGGCCATGGTAAACAGGTTATCGATCAGCAGAATTCATATCAGCGAAAGAATTCACGTTAGGACCCAAACGAAGTGACGCAACCAATTCTCTCTCTCCGCAACATCAACAAATCTTTCGGCCCGGTACATGTACTGCGCGGCGTTGATTTCGATGTATATCCTGGAGAAGTCACCGCACTTGTCGGCGACAACGGTGCAGGTAAGAGCACACTTATTAAATGTATTGCTGGTATCTACACCGCTGAGAGCGGGGATTACCACTTCGAAGGCAACAAAGTTCAGGTTCATGGTCCACGAGATGCGACCGCACTGGGAATCGAAATTGTGTATCAAGATCTCGCTCTCTGCGACAACCTAGACATTGTTCACAATATGTTCTTGGGCCGTGAAAATAAAAGAGGCGTAACGCTCGATGAAGCTGCCATGGAACTAATGGCTCGTAAGACTCTTGATAGCCTCAGCGTTCGGACCGTTAAATCCATTCGTCAGACTGTCTCTTCCCTTTCAGGTGGACAACGCCAAACTGTTGCGATCGCCCGCGCGGTGTTGTGGAATAACAAGGTCGTCGTTCTCGATGAACCAACCGCTGCATTGGGTGTGTCTCAAACCGAACAAGTTCTACATCTGGTTCGTCGACTTGCAGATAGCGGCATAGGAGTCGTTCTGATCAGTCACAACCTTAATGATGTTTTCCAAGTGGCCGATAACATCGCGGCTTTGTATCTAGGACAAATGGCAGCCCAAGTGCGCAAGTCAGATGTCACAACAAACCAAGTTATTGAATTAATTACCACCGGAAAATCCGCCGACATCACTCCCGTAGGAGCCAAGTAATGAGACAAGAAACCGTCACAACAGAAAGCACTCTCAAAACCGCTTTCAGCGATTATTGGTCTCGAATCAAAGTTGGCGATATCGGCTCTTTGCCTGCAGTTCTTGGGCTAGTCGTATTGTGCATCGTCTTTAGCATTATGCAGAGCTCCTTCCTCACCCCAGGAAACTTTGCGAACTTGCTCACCCAAGCCGCCGCGGTAATCGTCATCGCGATGGGTCTGATCTTCGTTCTCTTGCTTGGCGAGATTGATCTCTCTGCTGGATATGCCTCAGGTGTTTGTGCCGCCGTTCTCGTAATCTCGATTACCAATCACAATTTCCCTTGGTGGGTGGCCCTAGTAATTAGCGTCATCGTAGGAATTGCCCTCGGACTATTTATCGGTTGGCTCGTCGCCTTCCTCGGAATTCCATCGTTCGTCGTAACTCTTGCAACCTTCTTAGCTTTTCAAGGCTTACTCCTTCTCCTCGCCGGCGAAGGCGGAACCATTCAATTGCAGGATAAAACAATCCTTGCGATTGAAAATAGCAACCTCAAGCCACTCGTCAGCTGGGCCTTCTTCCTGGTCTGTGCTGTTCTCTATGTGATCAGTGGAGTTCGCCGAATGGCTGCCCGCCGCAAAGTTGGCCTCAAAGTAGAACTTATGAAGCTATGGGTTCTCAAGACGGTCGGGCTCTTGGCTCTCTGTGCTGGTGCTGTTTATGCACTCAATCTCGAGCGAAGCAACAACCCACAACTGGTAAGCCTTAAAGGAACTCCTTACGTAGTTCCACTGATTCTTCTCATTCTGGTTATCGGAACTTTCGTACTCAATCGAACAGCTTTCGGTCGTCACCTTTACGCTGTCGGTGGCAATGCCGAAGCCGCACGTCGCGCAGGCATCAACGTAAAGTGGGTACGAATCAGCGCATTCATTATCTGTTCGGGAATGTCAGCGATCGCTGGTCTCATCTTTGCTTCTCGCCAAAATTCAGTCTCACCAACTACTGGTGGAAGTTCAACACTTCTCTACGCAGTTGGTGCGGCCGTTATCGGTGGAACTAGCCTCTTCGGTGGCAAAGGCAAGATGCGCGATGCAATCCTCGGCGGCCTAGTTGTTGCAGTCATCGACAACGGCATGGGTCTTTTAGGATACGCGGCTGGTATCAAATACATCGTTACTGGCCTCGTCCTATTGGTCTCAGCCAGTGTCGATGCAATCTCCCGTAAGGGAAGCGGAAGCTAACTAGTTCGCTGCGCCCAACAAGTGCTCGATAGCAAGTTGATCAATCGTCTCGTAGTGGTAACCGCGTTCACCAGCGGTTTCCACATCGAACGACTCATCGTGCAAGTCTTTCCATGTCTCCCCCGTAGCCAAAGTTGGGACCGCTAATTCATTAATGCGCGATTCAACCATCGCTGCCTGAACTCGTGGATCTGCGCGGAAAGCGAGTGCTCGTTCGCGAAGCATCAAATAGGTCTGCATATTTGACGTGGCTGATACCCAAACGCCCTTGTCATCTTCGGTGCGAGCAGGTTTGTAATCGAAGTGCTTTGGACCTTGGTAGTTGTAGCGCTCCAAAAGGTCGACTAAGAAGAAGGCGGACTTCAAATCGCCATGGCCAAAGACCAAGTCTTGATCGTACTTTGGACCATGTTGCCCATTGAGATCGATATGGAACAACTTGCCGTGGTAAAGAGCTTGGGCAATTCCATGAACAAAGTTGAGCCCGGCCATCTGCTCGTGACCAACTTCAGGATTCACGCCAACCATCTCGGGACGATCCAGCGAATTAATAAATGCGAGCGCATGACCGATAGTTGGCAAGAAAATATCGCCACGAGGTTCATTTGGCTTAGGTTCAATCGCAAATTTAATGTCATAACCCTTATCAATGACATATTGACCGAGAAGATTAAAACCTTCGCGGTAGCGCTCGAGGGCAACATAGGCATCCTTGGCACCATCTGATTCAGCGCCTTCACGGCCGCCCCAGCACACATAAATCTGCGCACCTAACTCAACCGCCAAGTCAATGTTCTTCATTACCTTACGAAGCGCGAAGCGCCTGATATCGCGGTCATTTGAGGTCAGAGCACCATCTTTAAATACCGGATGAGTAAAAAGGTTGGTTGTGGCCATCGGAACTTTCATTCCGGTTTCAGCTAGAGCTTTTTTGAACCGCGCGATGTGTTGGGCACGGTCGGAATCGTCTGAACCAAAGGGAATCAGGTCATCATCGTGAAATGTCACGCCATATGCGCCTCGCTCGGCTAATTCATTGACGGAACGGACAGGATCGAGTGGTGCACGAGTGGCATCTCCAAATGGATCGCGGGCTTGCCAGCCCACCGTCCAAAGTCCGAAGGTAAATTTGTCTGCGGGAGTTGGGGTTAAAGCCATCGCGAAGCGCTCCTTATTAGTCGACTGTTGGTTCAGTTTGGTTGATTTACGAACTTACCTTAGCCTTCTCCTACCTCCAGCGGGAGTGGTGAAATGGCAGACACGCAAGTCTTAGGAACTTGTGTCTTCGGACGTGCGGGTTCAAGTCCCGCCTCCCGCACTCGCAAATAAGCTTTTTCTACCCTGAATTTCAATTCGTTTACTGAGATCTTCAAGTTCTTGAAGCACTTCTACGGCTCCCCAGATTTGGTTCCTCTTTCGATCAGTCAAAGGAGTAATTATCCCGGCGCCATTTAACTTCACAATTGCGTTGTAAATACTCGATGAATTGAGGCTAATGCCGCCCCTGAGTTCCTCTGCCGTAAATACCGGCCGCGAAATCAATCGATTCAATAATTCCGAAGTCGAGCTTCCATCTCGAATGGTTCCCAATCTGACCCTCCAAATCTTCGGAAGTTTTTCAAGGTTGACCGAGGTATGACTTGATTCGTTAGAAGCAATCATTGCAGCCTTGGAAAACCGAGTCACAAGCCTTGAGAGATCGCCATCGCGATATCGCGTTAAATCATCAAAGTACTCTGAGCGATTTGCGACTAGAAATGAAGTGAGTGGAACAATTACCCGCGTTGTAATTTTTCTTCGTCGCAAAATTGCATTCACGATCGCTCGCCCTATACGGCCATTGCCATCCGTAAATGGGTGAATCGTTTCAAACTGGGCGTGCGCTATTGCAGCCTGAATTAGGGCAGGAACATCATCGCGGTTCATAAATGAGAGCAAATCCTTCATCAACGCCTCAACGACTTCAGGAGGCGGAGGTATGAAAATGGCCCCTCGTGGCGAATGATCACTTCCTTCAATCCAATTTTGGACATCGCGAAACTTCCCGGCCGCCGCTACTTCGCGAGGCTCATTCTCCATCAAGGTCCGATGCGCTTGCTTGATTGCAAACTCCGTAATTTCTTTTCCTGGAACAGTTGAATCAATCAAATATGTCAGGGCTTGCGTTCCTGCAGCCATTGCTGTTGCGGAGGAATTTGCTCTATTTCCGTACAGTGCACGCGCATATTCTTCCGTGCTTGCCTGGAGATTCTCGATTTTGGAAGAGGCAATTGACTCCGTACGTATGAGTAACCGATCTAACGAATTCAAGGTTCCTCCGTGAGTACTTTCCAAATTTGCGATAGCGCTAATCGCTTCCTCAGAAATGGAGATGAGTTTGGAATCCAATTTGAATTCTTGTTTTGAGATTTCAGAAGGAAAGCAGGCTCGAATGGATCGAACCATCCTGTCTTCTCTAGTACCGGATCGCACTTGCTGTTGCCAAGGGACAGTTTTATATGTGCATGAAACCCAATCTTTCATTGCTCTCGCGCCTCCTTAACTTGGACTAAGCGTATTGTTATTCACGGTTAATGGCAATAACTTGGAATAAAGTATTGACTATTCCAAGTTATTGAGCGTAAAGAGATAAAAACAGAGAGTTCACAAAAAGTTGAACCGAGGGGTTCAAGTCTCGCCTCCCGCACTCATAAATCCAATTCCAGGATTATTCTCGCCACATGGCCAAACCGTCTCCTGCAAAAGTAAAGAAACTCGCCTCTGAGGCAAAGAAGGCAGCCGCTGCGAATCGCGCCGCAAAGAGAGAGTCCTTAGCCAAAGCGCAGGTCGAAGCCCCGCAAGAAATTAACTATGAAGAATTAGATGAAAACTGGCGCAAAATCGGACTAGCTGCTCCGGCTGGACGGGCTCTCGTAAATGAAGGTCTCTACCAACTATCAGATCTGAGAAAAATATCCCTTGCGGCAATAAAAGAACTTCACGGGATGGGGCCAAACGCAGTTCGAGTCCTGGTCGCCGAAATGAAGAAAGCGGATTTAACTTTTCGAAACTAAAAGTTAGGCTGAGTGAGTGGAGGTTCGCCTGCCGGCTTGAGATGCTGCGACGAATGCCAAGACTAAGAATCCGACAATCACCCAGTACATATTGAGAAAGCCCCAACTCTGCCCAAGAAATCCAAGAAGTGGCGGGCCGACAAGAAATGCCCCGTATCCACTTGTCGTTACGAAAGCTACCTTTCGGGCGGAGTGCTCTTGCCCGCCGGCTGCCGAGATGAAAAGTGGGAATCCAAGTGAGACTCCACTTCCCCATAAGACTGCTCCGATAAAGGCGAGAACCAGGGAGTTACTCAGAATCAGAATTACTAACCCAAGCATTCCAACAACGGCAAGAAGTTGCAGAGTGTGGCCGCGGCCAATTCGATCCACCAATTTTCCGCCAAAGTAGCGAGTAAGAAAAATGCTGAAAAGCAAAATCGCGTAAGCACACCCTGCGATAGTTTTCGACGTTTTATAGTCGTCAACCAAGCCAAGGGTCAGCCAATCATTCGATGCACCTTCGGCAAGAGTCATGCCAAATATTCCGATGGCAAGAAAAACCAGCCCCCAAGAGAGCCAATGCTTTTCGTGTTTTAACTTCCCGGGTTCTGCTTTGGTAACAATGCCATTTCCATGTGGCAGGACTTTTAAAGAGTAGATCGGAACCAGAAAGCTCAACCCTGCTAAAACCAAAACCTGAATCAATAACGAAAACTTAAATAAGGTCGCAAGGGTTCCAATTCCAGCACCGATCAAAGTACCGAAAGAGTATGCCGAGTGCATTCGAGGCAGGATACTTCGATGATAAAACTGCTCAATCGCCGAACCATCAACATTTAACCCAACATCGGTGGTTCCTACTCCGACGCCAAAGAAAAACATAAAGAAACCGAAGAATGGTTTGCTATGGGCAGAAATAGCAATTACCTCCCCCACTAGGGAAGTAAATAAAACAAAGGAGCCAACCAATATCGTCGGCCTGGTTCCAACTTTGCCGATTATTTTTCCGATGAATGAGAGCGCAATCATGGAACCAACGGCGCCACAGAAAAGCAAAAGACCCAATTGAGAGGCAGTAGCTCGAAGTAATTCTCGAACTAAAGGAAGCCGAACCATGAGGGAAGTAGTCGTCAATCCCAAGACGCCAAAGAAGATAGCTGTTATGCGATACCAAATTTGAAGTTCGGAATCAGCGAGCTTTTGCCGGTCTATGCGAAATCCCGAAGCTGTCCCAAATGTGATTCTCGGTGTTCGACGGCATAGCCAAGAATCTGGCTGAGGGTAAGTTCACCATAGGATTCGTGAATTCCTACGCGGTTCCAATCGCTATCACTTGAAAGCGAAAGCACATCAGAATTCACCTTAAATAATCCAGTTACCGCCGCCAAAGAATCTGCCGAATTTCGAAGGGCATACTTCAGTCGATCTGGATAAAGCTCTTCATCAAAGTTGGCTAAGGCTGGGCGATCCAGAGTCAAAACATGCCAATACCTTGCTGAAAAATGTACATCAGCATCAGCCATGTGGTGAATGACAAATGCTCGAGACCACTCGCCATTTTTACCAGGCTGCTCAAGTTCATCGGCCGAAAGCGATCCCGCAAGGTCGATAAACTCCTTGGAAAGTTCCTGATATCTAGATAGTATTTCTCGGCTCATACTCGGTAGCCTACATAAACTTTGTGGGTAGCAATAAACCTAAAAAGTTATGGACTCTGCGGTTGCAATCGTGGTGGAGCGACCGGGAAGTCGGTAGTTATGAAAAGATCGATTGAACTCGTCAATAATCGTCTTTGAGGGAATTGGTCCATCGTCCCACGGCTCATCCATGGTGGTGTGGCCATCTTCAACTATGGTGATGTCATACCCTCGTTCTAGAGCCGCGTGAGAAGTGTGTCTGACACACATATCCGTTTGCGCTCCGGTAATGAGAAGGTGGTCAATCCCTTTTTCTTCGAGAATTTGATCAAGATCCGTTGCCTCAAATGAACTTCGATAGTTCTTTCGAACAATTGGTTCTGATTCAGAAGGGTGCAATTCAGGAACAATTTCCCATTCGTGGCTTTCGAGAATCAGCCCTTCGTCAGAATGTTGAACCCAAATGACTGGGGTTTGAGTTGCCCTCGCTTTATCTACCAAGAGATTGATATTTGCAATGACGCTCTCACGATTTAGTGCATTCGCCACGACACCATTTTGAACATCAATGACGAGCAAGCCTTTGTGGCCACGATTTTCAAAAGTACTCATACCAACCCCCTTGAGAAGTAGAGGGCTATTTAAACAGATTTAGTACCGGAACCGGCGGTTAAACCGACCTCGACCGGCTTCTGGAGCGCTGCGCTAACGATGAACCGCTTAGGAGCGCTACCGATATAACGAAATGGATAGCAGGTACTGAGCGTAAGGACGGCGGTAGTCGTTGGGACAATGACGGTTCGATCGTTGGAATCCACAATTCGAAAGGATTTAACGATATAGGTAAAGGAACCTTGAGAAGTAGTAACAATCAATAGATCACCCTTGTGAAGATCGCCAAGACGTGAAAAAACTGAATCTCGGTGACCAGCAAGCACCGAGTTATCGGTGACTCCTGGCAAAACACTTCCAATGAAATGACCAACTCCTTTTTTGAGGTCGGCTTCATCGGTTCCTTCGAAAATCGGAAGGGTCGATTTCAAAACTGGTATGTAAATAGTTCCCAAATATTGGCCAGTTTTTGGAGTGGATACCGAGGCGAGAGGGTAGTTAGGAACCCCCTGGTTCATATTTTTAATGGGAGGTAAATATGAACCCAAGGAGTAACTATTCATTTCATGAATCTGAACAAGAGAGTACGCCCCGAGAAGTACCCCAATCCCTAAAACCAAGATCGAGATGCTTCTCAAGACGTCTCTTTTCATAGTGATTATCGGCTCGAGTTTTTCTTGAGCGTCAAACTGGTTCCACCGAGAAGAACCAAACCACCAGAAATCAGCAGCAAGGTGTACCAAGGAGTTCCGGTCTTAGGTAACTTGCCACCGGTAACTGTGCCTGGCTTCGACTTTGTGGGTTTAGGAGTAGGTGTCACTACTGGAGTCGCTGTTGGAGTAGGTGTCACTACTGGAGTCGCGGTTGGAGTTGCCGTTGGGGTCGCTGTCGGTGTTGCCGACGGAGTAACCGTTGGGGTCACCGTCGGAGTAGGAAGAACTACGGCCGCCGCGTTGCTGACATTGATGCTAGCCACCGTGGTCATTCCGCACGTCGATGAGAAGGAAACCGAAACTGGATAAATTAATCCAGGCACGAGATTAACCAACGTTCCATCCCATGTTGAAGTGAGATTTCCATATATATACGGGGTCGGATAGAGCGAAGGATCACCAACAAATTTGTAGGTACCTGCATCCGCTGATGTCCACGACAATTTTCCTGTTGTTGATCCCACGCCGCCGGTCGCAAAATGTAGATTTGCAATTCCCGTCGAACAAACAATCGTTGGAGGTAAGCAGTTATCGTTAGTGATGATATTGGTGTCAAGGGTAACAGCACCATTTCTAGCCAATAACTGACCGAGGACGGTGGCACCAGTTGTGGCAGTTATCGAGGTGAAGGCATAGACATGACCCACAAGTGTCGAAGTGGTGCCTAAGGTTGCAGAACTTCCTATCTTCCAAAAAACATTGCATGCCTGAGCACCATTCAGCAAAGTCATTGTGCTGGCATTTGATGTAATCAGAGTGGAATCTGTTTGCATTATAAAGATGGCATCTTTATTTCCTTGTGCATCGAAAGTCACAGTTCCAGAATTGCTAAATGTCCCAGGAACTGAGTGATACACACCAGGGGCCAAAACCTGAGCTGCAAGATCTGATGCGATATTTGTTGGAACCGGAGCGGCCGCATCGTTATAGGCAGTTATCAAATCTGTCTGCGCTAGTAATGATGCTGCAGTCGCTAATTCAACTGTTCCGGAATGAGTAACTGAAACCGAACCGGTGAATGCCGCTCCGGGTGAGTTACCGATATTGCTTCCGGCGCTACCCTGAATTGTTGTTGGTCCTGTATTTGTAATCGAAGTTGCTGCTAATACCCCGAATGAGGTTGTGCTTGCCTGATTGATAACAGGCGCTGCAGCATTGGAATTAGTTGGAAAGATGAATGCCAGAATTAATGGCACGGATAGTAAAGCTGAAATACTTTTAACTTTATTTAGTTTTGTCATGCTAGGTCGATTCTGTTGTCTTACCTATATTTCGCCAAAGAGGCTCGGTGTCGAAATTTTTCACAATAGCGCACTAACTCGGTGAAAGCGATGTGAAATACCTGTTTAACGACTGTTATAAAATAAATTATTAGACCTGAAAACTAATAAATAACAATAATTTAATTAGACTTGAAAACTAATTGCTATGAAAACTTAATGAAGTGAAGTATCGCTCTCCGTAAATTTTATACTTGTAAAAGTTGCTACCAAACCTGCAACAACCGGGGCAGCGCAGTGTGGGCCAATAAACCAAGCGCGAGAAGAATCAATCGGTAACAACCTCACTAAATGCCAGTCGCCGTCATATTTCGCTCGAATCGTTATCGCGTCACCGCTTCGACTTGCACGGAAGGTAACTTCTTTTCCGAACCACTCGGGAACCGGCCATGCCGACCAATCCGATACAACATTGGTAACAACGGCTCCTATTTGAGGTGCGCCATCACAATATTCAATTCCAGCCTTTATCCAATGTTCTTCATCGGATCGAATTAACAGACCCGCTTGATCAAATTGATTTGTGAAATTTACCAGGAAAGTTATTTCGCATCCCGTGTTATCGGCAAACTCAAAGAGCAAGGCATGAGCGGAATCATGAATAAATCCATAAGACGTCGTTCGCCACAAATCACTTTCAGCTTCAGCTTCGATCACTATTGACGTGCCAACTAGATCGTGCTTCTTCGGTTCGTTAAACCATGTGCCTGTAGCCCAAAGTGAAGAATTCATATCCGAAGGGTACTAATCGATTTTTACTTTCGGCAGAATTTTGGCAAGCGGTGCTGGCAACCACCAGTTCGCTGCTCCCCACCATTGCATCAAGGCAGGAACTAAAGCAGAGCGAATTACGGTTGCATCAAAAAGAACGGCAGAGGCAAGACCAATTCCAAACTCCTGGATGATTCTTTGGCCGCCAAAGACGAAGGCGCAGAAAACCGAGAACATGATGGTCGCTGCTGCAGTAATCACACCGCCAGTAGCGGCAAGCCCGCGACGCACAGCGGCGGCATTGTCGCCAGAAATCAGCCATTCTTCTTGAATTCGTGAGACTAGGAATACTTCGTAATCCATAGAGAGACCAAAGAGGATTGCGAAAAGAAATATTGGTAAGAAGGCTTCGACTGGACCTGCCTTAGTACCAAGTAGTGGCTCACCCCAACCCCATTGGAATGTGGCGACGACAACGCCAAATGCGGCACCAATAGAGAGCACGTTCATCGCTGCGGCTTTTAGTGGGATCACGATGCTGCGAAAGACGATCATCAGAAGAAGGAAACTAAGTAAGACAACTGAGGCGATAAAGAGTGGAAGCTTGCCCGTCAAGGTATGACCGAAGTCGGCAAAGATCGCAACGATGCCACCCACATAAATATGAATTGGGGAATTTTTCATGGCTTGTGGGATGGTTGAAGTTCGGAGTCGATCAATGAGATCAGTTGTCGCCTTCGATTGTGGCGCACTCTTGGGATAAACCGTGATGATTGCGATTGCCTTATCTGGAGTGATAAACGCTGGCGCCGCAACTGCTACATCGGAATCAGCACCGACCGCAGCGGTCAAAGTTGTGAGGGAGGATGTATCTGCACCAGTTGGAATTTTTGCAACGAGAGTCAGCGGTCCGGCATAACCGGCGCCGAAACCCTTTGCCAATAGGTCATAAGCAGCTCGCGTTGTTGTTCCCTTTGGATCATTACCTGAGTCAGCCGTACCAAGGCGAATGCTCAGAGCTGGGAAACAGAGAAGAAGTAGAACCAATGTTGACGCCACCGACCAAAGGATTGGTCTGCGCTGAATGTTCGCCGACCATTTAGCCCAGCCGCCTACTTCAATATCGTGTGTCTCTTTTGAACGCCCGGGTATCGAAAGTCGGTCTACATTCTTTCCTACCAAACCGAGTAGAGCCGGCAGCAAAGTGATGGATGCCAACATAGTGACTAATACAGATAGCGCTGCCGCGATGGCCACTCCATATAGAAAGGAAACTCGAACGGTAAAGAGCCCGAGCAACGCGATGCAGACAATAATTCCGGCGAAGAGAACTGCACGACCAGAAGTTTTCACTGCAGTCTTCACAGCCTCTTCAGTGCTCAATCCACTATGAATTCCCTGCCGGAAACGAGTCACGATAAATAGCGCGTAGTCGATACCGACTCCAAGTCCAACTAGCGCCGCCAGAATTGGGGCGAATTGTGCAGTCGAAAATATATGACTGATTAACGAAACTGCTCCGGAAGCAATTCCTAATCCAACGACGGCTACAAAAAGCGGAATAATTGTTGCGACGACGCTGCCAAAAGTGATGAACAAAATTACTGCCGCGGCCAAGAGAGCTATTCCCTCACTGGATGCAGGCTTCGCTTGACTGGCTTGTTGAATTGAAGAACCTAATAATTCAACTTGAAGATTGGAATTTTGAAAACCTTTTGCAGTCGAAATAATTTTCTTAACATCTTCAGGTTTGATGTTGCGCCCTAAAACATCAAGATGAACTGTTGAAAAAGCGATCGTCCCATCTGCGCTCACTGCTCTCGTTTGGCCGGCGAAAGGCGAGGCAACTGAAGAGACATGCGCGAGCCCAGAGAGCTTGGCATCAATAGGGTCGATAATCGCTGGAGTCAACGGGCCATTTTTGGAAGCAAAAACTATCTGGATACTGTCGCCCTTTTCAGCGGGCAGGTACTTAGTAATGAGATCTAGCGCCGTCTTGCTTTCAGTCTTGGGCAGAGTAAATGAATCGCTATACGCGCTGCCAACTTTCTGGCTAATTCCACTGATTGCCAAGAGCACAACGATCCAGAGAACCACCGTAATCTTGCGATGCTTATAGACAAGATTTGCTAAACCCGACACTGAAAACCCCCATGATTGATCAACCTTCGAAGTCTAGGGGCATTGTTAATTCAATGCGCCCTCAAAGTGATTGGGCAACGAGCGCTACCTTCTTGTGACTTGGATTACCCAAATGTGTAGGTGTAGGCCCTTGTGCCTTCATCGAGAAATTTCAACGTAAGGGTTCCTTCAATGACGTTACTTGGTTCATGGAAAATGTTGTAGAGACGATCAGAGTCCACAGTAACAATCCCATTAACGACATCACTGCCCACTGATCCGGACAAAAATGGCTTGCCGTTAAAGAGAACCTGAACTCTCGAGCTTTTTGCACCAAGAGGCGGTCGCAAAATCACATACACATCTGAGGCATTGAAGTGATAGTCCAACGTTGAACCCGAATATGCCGTCCCCGAATCCGGGGCAATCGTCCATTTCCCACCAAAAGCAAAGTGATCAAGCGGTACCGACTTTTGGGTCGGAAAAGTTCCCGTCCCATTGCCCACCGTGTTTAACGGATATTGGTATTGCATTCGGTTGCTACCAATGTAAGTCTCAGGTGAGATCTGACCTATCGGCGTTAAATCTGGGGTTGTGGCAATCGGGGTAACCACTTGATTACCCGCTTCTTTCAATAATGTTTGAATGGCGAGTTCGGTTTTGTCGTAATTTCCCTCACCGAATTCGACGCGTCG
>CAIMZW010000124.1 GCA_903846075.1 uncultured Actinomycetes bacterium | reverse complement strand
TGAACTGACGGGTCTAGACTTTCGGGCATGACTGCCCGGATTGCGACCTTGATGGTCCATACCTCTCCGTTGGAGCAAGCAGGTATTGGCGATGCCGGTGGCATGAATATTTATGTCGTTGAAAGCGCCATGAAGATGGCGGCTGCTGGCGTTGAGGTTGATATCTTTACCCGATCTTCAAAATCCGACCTAGCTGAATCGGTTGTTATCGCTCCCGGAGTTACCGTTCGCCATCTCGAGGCTGGACCATACGAGGGGATCTCAAAAGAGGATCTACCATCTCAACTTTGCGCCCTTTCATCCAGCATGATGCATTTCCAGTCAAAATTTCCCGCCGATTATTACGACGTCATTCACTCCCACTACTGGCTCAGCGGTCAATTGGGTTGGATGGTCAGTGAACGAACCGGCATTCCCCTCGTTCACACGATGCACACCATGGCGAAGGTAAAGAATCAGGCGCTCGCCGAAGGGGAAAGCCCAGAACCAGCAACTCGCGCCATCGGCGAAGAGCAAGTCGTGAAGGCATCAAGTGCTTTGATTGCGAATACGGATGCCGAGGCCGCAAGTTTGGTCTCGCTCTACGACGCATGCCCCGATGATGTCTTTGTCGTGACTCCTGGAGTTGATCTCGGACGTTTCACTCCAGGTCAGGGAAGAGCCGCTGCGCGCAAGCGCCTCAACATCGCACCGGATGCGTTGATGCTGACATTTGTGGGAAGAATTCAGCCTCATAAGGGACCGGAAGTATTAGTCCGAGCCATGGCAGAAATGCTTTCCCACACTCCACATCTGCGCGCAAAATTAGCCCTTGTCATCATTGGTGGCGCCTCCGGAAATAAATCGACCGAACCCGAACGGTTAAAAAATCTAGCTAAATTTCTCGGCGTCGATGATGTTATTCATTTCAAGCCACCAGTCTCGCGCGATGAATTGCCGGATTGGTACCGAGCTTCAGATCTCGTTTGCGTTCCAAGCTATAGCGAATCTTTTGGTTTGGTTGCCCTAGAAGCTCAAGCTTGTGGAACCCCAGTAGTGGCCACCGCCGTTGGCGGTTTGCGGACTGCAGTTGCAGATGGAATATCGGGTTCGTTGGTCGATGGTCATGATCCAAAAGCCTGGTCTGCAGTTATGTCACGTTTACTGTCGGAACCGCAACGGCGAATTCTTTTATCCGTAGGTGCCGTAGATCATGCCTCGCACTTTGGTTGGGAAGCCACAGCAAGACGCACTCTTGAAGTTTATGACCGCGTTATTTCACAACCTAAATCTCAAACTCGCTGGCTCGCGTAAAAAATTTCATGGTCTCGCCTATTGCGATTATTGAAGAGTTTCTTGATTCACATGATTTAGATTTTGAACGAAAAGATGCCCACACATTCCTGGTAACCCTACCTGGTGAAAAGAAATTGCAGACCCATTGCGCTCTCGTCGTTGGAGATCAATCGACAAGCATTAACGCGTTCGTGATTCGCAAACCAGATGAAAATGCTGAAGCAGTCTTTGAGTGGTTACTCAAGAAGAATGCTCATATGTATGCAGTCGCATTCGCACTAAATGAAGTTGGTGATGTATTTCTTGTTGGTCGAATTACCAATGCGGCGCTTTCGGAAGTGGAACTCGATCGAATTTTTGGTTGCGTTCTTCAGTACTCGGATTCCTCTTTTAATCCACTTTTGGAACTTGGATTTTCCTCATCCATTCGTCGCGAGTGGGCTTGGCGAGTTTCGCGCGGTGAGTCTTTGGCGAATTTGGCGGCCTTCGAGCATCTGATAAATACCCAGTAAGATTTGGGGTATGACCTCAACATTAATCTTGCTCCGCCACGGTGAGAGCGAATGGAACGCTAAAAACCTCTTCACTGGCTGGGTTGATGTTCGCCTTTCCGAAAAGGGTGAAGCAGAGGCTAAACGCGGTGGCGAATTACTGAAAGAACGCAATCTGCTTCCTGATGTTGTTCACACCTCTTTGCTTCGACGGGCAATCCACACTTCCCAGTTAGCTCTTGATGTTGCTGATCGCCATTGGATTCCGGTTCGTCGCTCATGGCGGTTAAATGAGCGCCATTATGGGGCTTTGCAAGGTAAGGATAAGAAGGCGACTTTAGAGGCCTATGGTGAAGAGCAATTCAAGTTGTGGCGCCGTTCCTTCGATGTTCCACCACCACCTATCGAAGACAATGATCCTTATAGCCAATTTGGAGATCCACGGTATGGCAATCTTGGCGCAGATTTACCTCGAACCGAGTGCTTGAAAGATGTCGTTGCTCGAATGTTGCCGTATTGGAACTCAGACATAATTCCAGATTTGAATTCTGGCAAGACTGTTCTGGTAACTGCTCATGGAAATTCACTTCGTGCCCTGGTCAAACACTTGGATGCAATCTCGGATGAAGCCATCGCAGGTTTAAATATTCCGACCGGAATTCCGTTGTTGTATGAACTCAACGATGAATTTATGCCAACAAAAATCGGCGGCGAATATTTAGATCCAGAGGCGGCTCGAGAAGCAATCGAAGCAGTCGCTAATCAAGGCAAGAAGTAGTACTACTTCCTTAGGCGCGAGGTGCCGCGTATTCTCCTGTAACGAGGAAGTAGACGCGGCGCGCAATTGACACTGCATGGTCCGCGCAACGCTCGTAGAAACGAGCGAGCAAGGTCATATCAATTGCTGTCTCAACCCCGTAACCCCAATCATCGGCCAACAATGTGGTGATGATTTTTCGGTGAAGCACATCCATCTCGTCGTCATCGGCTTCGATTTCAAGTGCACGAGCAATATCTCGGTGTTCAATGACTGAAGACATTTTTGCAATAATTTTTCCAGCAGTTCGACCCATCTCATCGATGGTCAATGCAAGTTCAGGGGGAACAGCAGTTCCAGGAAAACGCTTCCGGGCTAACTTCGCTATGTGATCGGCGAGGTCGCCCATGCGCTCGAGATCAGCGCTCATACGTAACGAGCTCACGAGGGCGCGCAGGTCTGATGCGACAGGCTGTTGACGTGCCATCAAATTAATTGTGCGAGCGTCGAGTTCATGTTGAATGGTGTCAATCGTCGCATCCTCTTGGATGACCTTTTCAGCCAGACCCAGGTCCGCGGTTAGAAGTGCCGTGGTGGCATGGGCTAGAGCATCTTGGACCAGGGAAGACATCTGGAGCAAGCTCTTTGTGATGGACTCAAGTTCTTCATGGAATACGTCGCGCATAGGCAAAGAATAAGGGGTTGAGCGGGCTGTAGATGGTTGAACGGTAAACAAGTCTTGAACAGCAAGCAAAGATTTGGTGCTATCTGTGGGGGAAATGCCATTTTCGTTGGGGTAGAGACCTTAACTCTCCTACCATTGGTCTATGGCATGGATTCGCAGGCGAAACCTGATTACAGGTGATTACTTGCCCAATTCAAGTGCCAAGGCTTTACCAGAGGAGTTGCTCGATTTACTTGCAAGTGTTGACGCAGAATCTCTTGTAGTTGCCCCCGGCGAACAAGTTGTTTTTGCGAGTCCTGGGATTGCAACCTTCAATCTGACTCGCGATTCGCGGATTCTCAGTGATTCACTTTTGATGCTCATTCGTGCGGTTCGTCGATCAGGATTAAAACAAGAAGCCACGATGGAATTGCCTCGCGGGCCAATCGGTGCCGGTATGCACGATCTCTTGGTTCGAGTAGTTCCTATTGGCGAAGAGGGGCTTCTTGCAGTTCTGATTTTCGACGATAGCGAAATGCGCAGACTTGATTCCATTCGTCGCGATTTTGTAGCCAATATTTCGCATGAACTCAAGACCCCTATTGGCGCTCTCTCCATCTTGAGCGAAGCGGTCCTTGGTGCGAGCGACGACCCGGAAGCGATTACGCGATTTGCTAACCGAATGCAGACTGAGGCAAAACGACTGACAGATTTAGTGCAAGAGATTATTGATCTTTCCAGGTTACAAGATGACGATCCGCTGAAAAATGCGAACTCTTTTGCAATGTCCGAAGTTGTCCAAGAAGCTATTGATCAATCTCGGTTAACTTCTGCGGCGCGAGGAATCTCCATTATTTATAGCGCCCAATCCGAGGCTTTTGTTCAAGGCGATCGAACTCAAGTGACGACTGCAATTCACAACTTAATTGAGAATGCGATTAATTACAGCCCCGATTCAACTCGAGTAGCAGTTGCCCTTCGCACCCAAGATGGTCTCTGTGAAATTTCGGTCTCTGATCAAGGAATTGGAATACCTGAACGAGATTTGGAAAGAATTTTCGAACGTTTCTATCGGGTTGACCCAGCAAGATCCCGTCTAACGGGAGGCACCGGTCTTGGGTTATCCATCGTCAAGCACATTGCAGCCAACCACGGTGGCGATGTATCGGTATGGAGCGTCGAAGGCGCTGGAAGTACCTTCACAATTCGTCTTCCTCTTTTGAAGGATCCATCATCTTTGCCAACATCCCCAACAATTGCCGCGGAGGCACATTCATGACAAAAATCCTCGTAGTCGAAGACGAAGCGTCGTTCTCTGATGCCTTGGCTTATCTTTTGGGACGAGAGGGATTTGATGTATCGGTAGCAGATACCGGCCCTGGAGCCATCGAGGAATTCGACCGACACGGTGCTGATTTAGTTTTGCTTGATTTGATGCTGCCTGGTCTTCCCGGAACTGAAGTTTGTCGCCAACTTCGTACTCGTTCCAATGTTCCAGTCATCATGTTGACTGCCAAAGATACCGAAGTCGATAAGGTCGTAGGTTTGGAGCTCGGCGCAGATGATTACGTCACCAAGCCATATTCTTCTCGCGAACTCGTTGCTCGCATTCGTGCCGTGCTTCGCCGCCAAGGCGAAGACGATGTCATTGCCGATGGAATATTGTCTGCCGGCCCAGTTCGGATGGATATCGAACGTCACTTGGTTTCAGTCAATGGCGAAAATCAAGCATTCCCATTAAAAGAGTTCGAACTTTTGGAATTTCTTATTCGCAATTCAGGTCGAGTGCTCACGCGTTCGCAATTAATCGATCGGGTTTGGGGTAGTGACTACTTCGGAGATACCAAGACTCTCGATGTTCATATCAAGCGACTTCGCGCAAAGATTGAAAAAGATCCGGCTAACCCAGTCTTAATTCAGACCGTGCGAGGACTAGGGTACAAATTCGAAGGTTAGTTCGAATTAGTACTAAGTAGTGAAAGTTACTTGGTGGCAGAAGTTGTTGCTGAAGCAACAGGCATTGCTGGCGCGGTTACGCTGGCATAAACTCCAGATTGTTCAAGCACGATCGAGTTCAGAGTTACCGAAGCCGCGTCCTTGAAAGTGAAAGTGACATCGGCGCGTGTTCCTGGAGTCTGATTAAGTCCTGGAATTAATGCCGAGGCATTTGCCGAATCGCCAGAGAAAATGGCCGGCGCATTTTGGGCCAAGGTGATTGGCAGTGTGCTGGTCACTGCGCTAATTCCCTTGACGGAAATGGCAGTAATCGCATCTGAAGTCTCGCCAACATTGTCGACGGTAGCGACGAGAACGGCTGAACCGTCAGATTGGGCGACCAAAACTACGTCCCGAACCTTGATATTTCCCGAGTCCGCTTCAGCGCCATCGGTCACCTTTTTGATGTGACGGGTGGGAGCATCAGGACCAGCAGCGCAACCAGTCAGAGTAAGTGCAACAAGCGCACTGACGAGGAGAGAAAGCGCCTTTTTTGAAGAGATTCGCGACATGGGGGGAATCGTATCAACCATTAGGAGATACCTTTGTCAACCCCCAAATGAGGGCGATTTACGCTCAGATGAGGCCTTCTCGGGCAATTTTTGGTGTCCTGGGGTGCTGGTAGAATAGGCATCTACCGAAAGGCCAATTTAATGTCATTTAAGGTCGGCGAAACCGTTGTTTACCCCCATCACGGAGCGGCTCTCATAGAAGCAATTGAGACCCGAATCATAAAAGGCGAAGAGAAAATCTATCTAGTTTTAAAAGTGGCTCAAGGAGATCTGACAGTTCGAGTTCCCGCAGAAAATGTGGACTTGGTTGGAGTGCGTGACGTAGTAGACAGCGCCGGTTTAGACCGCGTCTTTAACGTTCTACGTCAGCCTTACACAGAGGAACCAACAAACTGGTCCCGTCGCTACAAGGCAAATGTCGAAAAACTTGCCTCAGGCGATGTCATCAAGGTGGCCGAAGTTGTTCGCGACCTCTATCGCCGCGACCTCGATCGTGGGCTTTCAGCCGGCGAAAAGCGGATGTTGGCAAAGGCAAAGCAAATCTTGGTCTCTGAGCTCGCCTTGGCTGAGCGCACTGACGAAGAGAAGGCCGGCATCATTCTTGATGAGGTTCTAGCTTCCTAATTTCGTGAGTATTCCACCGATAAAAGTTCTGGTTGCCGTTACTAACGCAACAGCTCTTTCTCGTTTAGGTGAAACAACTCTGCTCGTTTCTTCTGCCTCGGTTGCGCGTGAGTTTTCGCGCGAAGTCGGGCAGAAGGGACCGATCACGGTCGCATTTTCCGAAGAACTTTCGATTCAGATCACTATCCAATTGAAATCTGCCGGGATCGATTTTTTTCCCTTGGTCTGCGACCCGAACAATCCGGTGGAGTTCGCTCAGGCACTCGCAACTGTTGTTGATGAATCCGAATTCGTTGTCATACATGATGCGAACCGACCTTTGACTCGTATTTCGCAATTTCATCGAGCCCTGGAATCGCTTCTTGCCGAGGGCGACGTAGTTCGGTGCTCTTCTGCATTTACTGAAACTTTAAAATCGGTTTCCAACGAAGCTCTAATTGAATACACCATTGATCGAACTTCGGTCAGGCGAATTTCTACGCCAGAAGTATTCAAAGTTTCGGCGATCGATTTCAAGCAGAACTCCGTTGAAAAATGCACTGGCTGGTTTCTTCCATTAAAGCCGAAAGCCCAGATTGGCTATGTTGATTCAGATCCAGAATCTATTCGGGTGAATTCATCTGACGAACTTTCGTTGCTGGAATCTTTCTTGCATTGGCAAAAAACTGTCGCTCGCTAAACATTAAAAAAAAGGGTTCGAAATTTCTCGAACATGATTTTCAGATCGACGCAATTAGAAAAAGCCCCCAAAGTAACTTGCGTGCTTTTTGCATCCCCTTGACGTATTAAATTCTAGCAAGTCGGCTGATCCAATCAAGAGTAAGCCAATCCACATAGTTGGGAAGGTCGTGAGTTCGAGTCTTGCCGGTCGCATATTGGTGGGATGGCCTTCGTTTCGTCGGGCGGAGGTCATTTCATAATGGCGAATCCCACATCGAATTTGCTAAAAGATGGATTGCCAAGTGAGCCATAATTGAGGCATCTTTCTATTGAGAAAGGTATGACCTTGGTGGCAAGGATTAAGTAATGGCGCAGGTATCTCGCAGGAAATTCACCTCTCTCGTTGCTCTTGCGATGATGCAACTAGGAATACCTGAAGCTTTGGCCGCCGCAGGTCCCACACTCAAACCCACCCGCCTTGGTCAAGTAATCGTTTGGCGCGGCAAGAAATACACGGCGATCAAGTCTGGAAAGAAAATAATTTGGAATAAGGGCGTGCCGCTTCCCGCTGCAACTCCCGATAAAACATCTTCAGCAACGACAACTCCAAGCCCTACCGCCTCACCTAGTGCTTCACCTTCGGGATTGGCTGATGGTCCGTATCAAGTAGATATAGCTGCAAGCACCGATGTGAAAGATGGAACGACGCAAATTTTCTATTCATTCGATCCACGCTCGAAAGGAAAATCGTTCGTTATTACTAGGGAAAAAGGCAAACTCATCGCCTTTGATAACAACTGCACTCACGAAGCGTGCGCTGTGGAAGAAGAAAATGCGAGATTGGTCTGCCATTGTCACGAGTCCTATTTCAATCGAATCACCGGGGCAGCAGAGGAAGGGCCAGCGTCGGAGCCGTTGAAAAAATATGACGTGACCGAAAGCGGCGGACGGATCCTAGTTACTGATATCTATAAGGCTTAAAAGAAATCTGTTTCTTCCGTTGCTTTATTTCAATTCAGGTTGATCGAGCAACTCTTCGTGAATAGGACTGTTCTCTGGCAAGTTCGAGTTCAAAAGTTCTAACTCTTCAGAAGTGACCTCGATGTTGATTCCAGAGAGCGTTTCCAAGATGTTTGACTTCTTAGTTGAACTAGGAATGGGAATAGAAGTAGAAAAATTGGTGAGATGCCAAGCGATTGTTAAGGCAAATGGTGAGACACCTTTTGCCCTGGCGACGTCGCCAAAGGATCCAAAGAGGTTGGTTCCTAATTCTTTCGTGGTTGGGCGGACTCCACCTAGGGGAGACCAAGGAAGGTAGGCAATTCCATATTCGTCACAAATCTCGATGACATCTGCGCCATTTCGATAGCGAGGGCTGTATTCGTTCTGGACGGAGACCACTCCGCCATCTTTTGGTCTGCCGCCGATTTCGATTGCTAATTTCAACTGTTCGGCATTGACATTACTCAGCCCGATATTTTGAACGATGCCATGATCGAGAAGAGTCATTACATTTTCAAATTGGGTTTTGAAACTGATGGAGGCATCGAGGCGGTGGTGTTGCCAAACTTGGATTTTTTCCACGCCAAGGCGCAGGGCTGAAGCTTCGACGGCACGGTAGAGATAACTCTTAGAGGCATCGCGTCCGCCTTTACCAAACCAAGAGCCATCGTTCTCGCGAGTGATACCCCCCTTTGTTGCAAGAACTAATTTCGATTTTTGTTCGGCCGTTCCGGACCAACTACGAACTGCTTCGCCAACCAATCTTTCGTTATGACCCATTGTGTTCCAAGAAGGGGCATAAATATCAGCGGTATCGAGAAGAGTCACGCCAAAATCAAGGGCCGCGTGAATGAGCTCTATCGCCTCTTCTCGTCGATCCAGAATGCTCGGAGTGGTCGGCGGCATATCGGACAGTGGCATGCACCCAAGTCCGACGGCAGTTACTTCGTATGGACCGATTTTTCGCACCTTTAGCGCCATGAGGGAACCTTTCGAGTAAGCATCATTTGAATCAGATTGTTAAGAGAAAAAGATTAGCGACCGATGTTTCGAAATTCGCGCCAAATTTTAAATGGTTGGCTGATCGCTTTCTTTGGAAAGGACCAAAAGACGGCGCGAGGGGCACGCCAGAATCTCTTCCATAACCGCCAAGGCTTGGTAGCGATTCGATGTTGAAGATCTTTGGCATAGTGAATTCGAAGATCGTTTGGTTCGTGCTTGACTTGAGTTTTGCAGACTGAACATGTTGTAGAAACAAGGAGACGACCGGCATAGCGAAGTTCGTGGACGGTCTCTTGCTGGCATTGGGCGCAGTCGAGAGTTGCTTCGATGATTTCGTTATTCAATCTCGGTACCCCCGCTTCTCAAGAACATGTTCGGCAATCACCAAATCTTGTGGATAGGTAATTTTCACATTTGCTACTTCACCTGTCACGGCCATTGTATGAACTTCCGGAAAATACTTTTCCATGCAAGCAGCAGTGTCAGTGCCATGAAAACTATCTTGATGAGCCTGACGATACGCCTTTAATAACTCTTTAGCCCCAAAGGCTTGCGGAGTTTGGACTCGAACTACCGACTCCTTAGTTTGCAGATCCATTTCGCGCTGGGAGACCGGAATTGTGGGAATTGCACCTCCGTGACGATGCGCCGCCTCAGCGATATTTTTAAAGAGCCCAGAAGTTGCCAATGGTCTTGCACCATCGTGAATGAGTACGACGTTGACCTCGCCAGCTTCGATATCTGGCGCCAAATATTTAAGGGCGTTGTATTCGGAATCATGGCGAGTCGTTCCGCCTTGAATGATTTCGACTTTGAGGTGTGGGATTTCGCGTTCCAAAGTCGTCCGGGCGATTTCAGCGTCGTCCGGATTTATCACCAGAATGGTTCTGGCACCGCGAAAACTCTTCGAGGCATTGACTAAGGATCGGGAGATGATTCTTCGACCACTAAGAGGAAGCCAGACTTTGTTAGTGGAATGACCAAATCGCGAACCAGAGCCAGCGGCAAGGACCACCACCGCAGCACGCATCTGGGACTTCATGGGCTAATTGTGTCAGACTTGTGGTTATGGCATTTCGGGCGAAATTGAGGCGAACAAAACTCAGCCCCATTGAGGAAGCCGAAAAAATCAAAGCAAAATTCGAAAAGCGTCGAGAGGTTCAAGGCATGTTTACCTCCGCACAGGAGGATTTGATGGCCGAATTAGGTCTTACTCCCAGTGTTCGGGAAAAGATTGATCACCCGGAGGCAGAGACCGAAGTCCCTACCCCGAAGACCAAGAAAAAACGTGCGTTATTTACCAAACAGCAACTCAAAATGATGGACGAACTGGGGTTAACTCCAAAACATCTGGAGCAACCAGAGAAGCCAACTAACTAGCTAAATATTAGTTAGCGTAGGTAAGTCCAGCTTCGTCTTGCTCCTTGCGCAGACGCACAATCAGGCTATTAGAGTCCAAAACGACATCATCGTAAGTCAGAAGAGTTCCCACCGGAACATCGTTCTTTACGATGGCATTTTGGATGAGCCCGATAGGAACCAAGTTATCGCGACGAGCATCTGCAGCGATATCTGCATAGCCTCGAACGGTGTAGCCACCGATGCCATCAATCTTGTCTCCGGCTTTGAGATGCTTCTTGGTCATAGCGACGACCTCAGAGATTAAGTGGGTGGCAAAGAGTGAGGACTCACGGTCAACAACAGCGCGAGCTACTGAGATCGGTGCTTCAATAGATGCAAGGTGATATGGACGGTAGAGGGCGAAGTAAGGACCGGCTCCCATTCCTAAATATGTCATTTCGTGGTTGATATATGGTGAATCGCTCTTCACGATGACGAATACACCTGGTGCAACGTCCCCGGTGCAGTAATCGATAACACCTTTAGATTCAAGAATTCCGCCATCTTCAACTGGAGCAAAAACATTTTGCAGAGTTTTAACGGTTGCGGCTGGGCCATACATGCCGCGCTTGGAGAGCGGTATGCCGGTGGTGTTAGAGAGGGCAACCATCTCAGTCATGGTCTTAGAACCATCGGTGAAAGAACAGAGCATCTTTGGATTCATATTCTTTGCGGTTGCTCGTTCGCGGACAGTATCTGGATTGCTCAGAGGTTCGAAAGGATTGTTCTTTCCTTTTCCAGCTGCGATTACTTCGAAATTGAGGTCGCGGGCAAAGTCGACCAGGACTTTTGCCTCGATTGGTTCATCACCGTGACAGACGGTGTAGATAACTCCATTGTCGACCGCAGTCTTGTGAAGTAGTGGTCCAATGGTGACATCCATTTCAACGTTGAGAACTGCCACATCTTTCTTTGCTAGCAGAGAGGAATAAGTGATCTGCGCACCGATCTCAGGAACACCGGTGGACTCAACGACGAAGTCAATCGGCAGTTCGGCAACAAGATCTGATTTTGTGGATCCAACGCGCTTTCCGGCGTTTAAAGCTTCGACGATAACTGCTTTGTCATCGCTAATTACAGGATCTGTAACACCGAGATCTTTATAAAGATTGGTAATTCGTACTGGGTCAATATCGATGACAAGAACGACCGAGAGTCCTGGCATCCGATCTACCTGGCAACCAAAGCCATGACCCATCTGGCCAGCACCGACAAGTGCAATCTTTACATCTCGGCCTAATTTATCTGCGTGTGCTTTTAGTCTTGCGGAATAGGCCATGTGACAACTCTTTTCTAATTTTAATCGCTAGAAATAACTTGGAAGATATCTCCAACATTGATGATGGGTAGTTCAACTTCATCGATATTTACATCGCCGGGCAACTCTGCCTCGGTCAATCCATTTGCTTTCAAATCTAAATGCCCTAGGTTGAGAAGGTTATCGCTAGCGACAGAGCCAACTGCCAAAACCTGGTACGTATTGCTATTAATATCGATCACATCGCCAGGTTGCGGCGCACGAACTTGAATGTCAACTTTGTGCAGAATAGAAAATTCATGGAGTTCGCTGGGAGCGTTCTCGCCAAAGAAAACGAGAACGCCTTGTTCGCGAAAATCAGGGACTAATTCGCCAACTGCCGTAACAGTTGATCGATAAACGACTTCAGCCAAGTCTTACGCCTCTTTAATGTTCTCGGGCTTCACTCCAGAAACAAAGAGTTCCTTGGTAATGAACATTGCTAATGGACCGGCAGGGCTGGTTCCGTGAATATCCACGGTGAGAACCTTCTTCATTGGATAAACGCCAACGCGGGCAGTTCCACCACAATCGATGACCGCCACCGCAATTTTGTCGAAGGGAACGCTGCTCTTAAAGCCATCAAAGGGAATTCCGCCTGTGGCATCCGCAATTGCTTGTGCGACCGGGTGAATTCCGCCACCGGTTACTGAGTAGATGTAGGGCTTGTCGTCAGTAGGTGTGATCTTCAAAGGTCCACCCCAACCGCCACGACCCGCTTCAACAATAACGCTCTTGTATTCGCCCATTTACTACTCCTTATGCTGATAAATCGATGTTAAGAATGAAAGATTAATTATGAACCAAACTTTATCCTCTCGTGTTCCAGAGTGCAGAGCCTGCACTCTGGAACGACGCTCTAGAGGTGTTTTTTATTACTTCTTTACGCTGTATAGGCCGAAGCTGGCAACGTAGGCAATAACTACTGACAGTGGACCAGTGATCAAACGGGAAAGCAGAACCGCTGGAACACCGACTTCGACTGTCTCCGGCTCGGCTTCTCCCAAGGCAAGACCTACAGGAATGAAGTCGCAACCAACCTGTGGGTTGATAGCGAAGAGAGCAGGAAGTGCATATTGGGCTGGGATATTTCCCTTTCCGATTTCAACACCGAGAAGAACTCCAACGATCTGAGCAATTACGGCACCTGGTCCAAGCAATGGAGAGAGGACTGGGATAGCGCAAATGATTGAGATCAGGAGCAATCCTGGAAGTGATGATGCGGAGCCTTTGATGCCTTTGGCAATCCAGTTTCCAACACCAGTGGTCAAAATCAAACCAACGATGAAGGAGATGAAGGCCATAAATGGAAGAACGTTACGAATAACGGTGTCAATTGCATCGCGGCCAGATTGGAAGAGAATTCCAACTACTCCACCAACGCTGCGACCAACTTTGACGAGGATTCTATTAATTCCACCCATTTAATTACGCCTCCTTTGCGGTTTTGGACATCATGCGAGCCGTAATGAACTCGGTGACAATGCCGCGAATGAAGATGACAACAAGACCAACCAAGAGGTAACGAATTGCTAGATCACCTAGTGGAAGACCCAAATTGGAAATTCCGGTAGCAATACCGAGGTAAACGAAAAGTTCGCCTGGGTTTGCGTGAGGGAAAATTCCAAGGATTGGGTGTACGAAAGAAACCGCTGAATCGTAAAACGCTGGCTTGAAACGTTCTGGCAGGAAGCGACCCATGGTGTAAGCCATTGGGTTCGTCAAAACGAAAACCGATACGAAGGGAAGAACGATGTAGCGAACTGGATACCACTGCAAGCCTGGGCGTGCAGCTGCGGTACCTAGCTTTTCAATTCGCTCTGGTCCGATGATTCGAACGAGGGCGTTTACTGCAGTAAGCAGAACAACCAAAGTTGGGACAATTCCGCCAACTAAGCCAACAAAGTTCTGTCCACCTTTATTAAAGACCTTAATGAAATCTTGAGCGCCTGTAGCAAGGGCACCCATGATTCCAGTGGGCTTACTTACTACCACTTGGTTCGCCAGAATGACGAGTCCATGTAGATTCAATGCACACCTCCTAGTTGAATGAAGTCGCGGTCGCGACCGTCTTCTTTTTCAATAATGGTTAATCTCAGTGCAATCAACCATTACTTTCTTTCCTTACTAACAAATCACCGCGGTGAATTGTTATTCTCCTGATTAGATTTTGGAATAGTGATCCTGAAGGAGTTGGGCCGCATGCTTTGCTGCGTCCATCACCTTCTGGGGTTCACCTTCCACAACTCGGGTACCCGAGATGATCTCGTCAAGTGAGAATCCTTTGTATTTTGGTAGTGGTTTGGATTTGGTAAAGACCGTAAACCCGCGCAATACGAGACCATCCTGAACGATGTTGTTTTCGTCCGCTGCAAGAGCGACAAATGCTCGTCCACCTCGATATCGCTTTCCACCCATTCCTGTTGCGACCATGCCCATTTTTCGAAGTCGCTTGATATCTTTTTGAAAATTCTTGGCTTGCATGTAGGCCAACGCCAACTGGGATGCCCACATAAATGCGATGATGACAAATAGCTTGGTTAAGTAGGTCATGCGCTCTTCACCATTTTCGGAGAAATTAACTTCACGATGGCATTGGCGCAAGCTAGATCGATAATCAGAACGTCAATTAATCCAGCCTTGGCCGCACCAATCACACCTTCTGCTTTTTCGTACCCGGCTGCAATACCAACTACCTTGGGGATATTGCGAATTTCTTCCAAGGTTAGACCGATAACACGGCGATCCATCGCAGCGCTGACGATATTTCCTTCAATGTCGTAAAAATGTGTGGCGATATCGCCGGCGTACTTATTTCGTACTTGTTCCGCCTCGGCGCGAGGGAGTTTGAACTCTTCTAAGACTTTTTCGCTCGAAGAAGACCCCTTAGATCCAACGCCAACGATCGCAATATCTGCCCGCCGGGCTAGTTCGAGAGTAGATGCGATCGATTGCTCCTGAATCAGGGAGTTACGCATCTTCGCCGTGCTAACAACTACCGGAGCGAGGAAGGGAACAAACTGCGCATTGAGGTTTCTGGCCAAGGTGCGTCCGACTTCTTCGGCACTGACTGAAGTTGCGATCGAAGAAAGGGAGCCCATGAGTTGAGTGACTTTTAATCCAGAAATATTTTCATTCTCTAATCCGTGAACTGTCGCTTCCAAGCCTCGACCCCAGGAGATAGCGATTGTTTGATTGGGGCGCAGCGAATGAATGACGCTTCGCGCGGCTGCTCGGCCGACCGCAGTGAGAACTAAGTCATTTTGTTCAGTGGCAATCACCTGAACTTCTTTGATCCCAAGAATGTGTTGGATCTGATTGGACAGTGCTTCATGGCGTGAAATAGGTGCGATCACGCGAATTTCGACGAGACCTAATTCCTTAGCAAGTGTGAGCATTCGAGAGACATTTGAACGTGAAGTTCCAAGAACTTTTGCAACTTCATCCTGGGATTTCTTATCTTCGTAATAGAGACGGGCAGCACGCACAACCAATTCTGTGTCGCGCTGTTTCACTATCGTCACATCCGTTCAATCATTGAACATTTGGAGAAGTGTGCCTGTAAAAGTCACCAGTGTGCAAGTACATTTCACAGAATTCTTTTATATTTTTGTAACTTTATTTTTACTTTCGTGTCATAGACGTACTGGTGAGAAACCAGTAGGTATGGTTGTTATGCCTACTTGATCTAGAGACCTAATTCAGTCAAGGCAGGTAAACATTTTCGCGCCATAGATTGGGCATCCGTGGCTGAATGTTGACTCAAAGCAGCCGCTGCCGCTGATTTCATCTCTTCATAGTTAGTTGCGCCGATAGTCATAGCAACATCTGAAAGCGTCGCAACATTGCACGACAAACTTGTGACCCCAACACCGAGCAGGACCGTTGCCAGTGCAGCATCGGAGGCCGCTTCACCGCAAACTCCTACCGGACAGTTATTTCGCAACCCCGCTTGTGCGATTTGGTGAATGGCGCGAATCAGGGCCGGTTGCCAAGGATTATTGAAATGAGCGAGTGCCGCAGATTCTCGGTCGGCAGCATGAAGATACTGACCTAAATCATTGGTTCCGATAGAAACAAAATCGGAGATTCGAGTGATCTCCTCGGCATGAAAGACTGCGGCAGGAACTTCAATCATGACCCCGGATTTTGCGAGGTTGTATTCCCGACAAAGGTCGAGAAAATCTTGCGCCTCTTGTGGCACGGTAATCATGGGCGCCATAACCCAAACTTCAGCCTTGGTTCGCGATTGAGCTAACGAAATGGCGGCTAATTGAGTTCGCAAGAGCTCTTCATGCAAAGTAATGGTGCGGTAACCACGAACCCCAAGGGCGGGATTTGGCTCGTGACCAAAATTGATAAAGGCCAATGGCTTATCGGCGCCGGCATCCAAGGTTCGAATAACCACTTTTTGTGCAGGAAAGAGTTCAAAAATCTGGGTGTAACGATCGGCTTGTTCCTCCAAAGTTGGTGGCACCTTTTGGTCCAGATAAAGCAGTTCTGTCCGGAGCAACCCAACGCCATCAGCACCAACACTTACCGCCTTTTCTCCGTCGGCGAATCGACCGACGTTGGCATAAATTGGGATCCCACGTCCATCTTTAGTTTTATATCCCGCGCTCGAGCGCTGTTGTTGAGCCAATTTTCTAATGCGAATTTTTTCGATCTGATTTTCAATCGCCGAAATCTCATCTGGTCCTGGATCAAAGAAGACCTCACCGCTGGTTGCGATGACACCTACAGGTTGACCTAAATAAGCCAACGCTTTGGCTATCAGCCCTTGGCAGGCAACAACCGCTGGAATACCTAAGGAACGGGCAATGATGGCGGTGTGGCTGGTTGGCCCACCAGCTTCGGTAATAATCGCCAAGATTTGGCTTGGAACTAAATCAGTTGTATCTGCGGGAGATAGATCGCGTGCAATAAGAACAGTTGGTTCCTTGAATTGTGGAATTTCTGGATAACTTGTGCCGGCTAATTGGCAGAGTATGCGGTCGCAAATATTTCCGACATCGCTAACGCGCTCGGCTAGATAACCGCCGGACTGTTCCAATAAGTCTTTGAAAAGTTCGGACGCTTTCAGGATCGCGTAGGCAGCAGTGTCGCCATTATCGATGTGAGTGTGAGCTTCTTCGATCAGGGCAGGATCGCCAGCAATCTCTGCGACGGCGATCAAAATCTCTTGGAGTTCGCCAGTTGCTCGAGAAGCGCGATCTGCCAGGTCTGAAGAAACAATTACTACAGCCTCATCGAGAGCCTTTTTCTCTTCCGCTGCGGTAAGAGTCGACTTGGCTGGAGTCGGCATCGGGACGTCTGAGGTAAGTAAGAAGAACTTTCCATATGTTGCTCCAGCGCTCGCTGGAATACCTAGTAGGGAAGACATCTCATTCCCCTCCTAAGCGCAACAATCAAAGACCTTCAATCAGGTGATCCAATAATTCAGAACCGTCGTAAAAGTCACAATAACGCAGGTCAATGGTTAAGGAAATGCTCTTCTTCGAGTCCGAGTTTTGTCCGACGGTTAGCGAAGTGACATGACCAGGGAAAAGTGGTGGGGTATTTGAACTCATTCGAAATGATGTGAGATCAAATATTGTGGTCGTGGCTCCGCTCAACATATAGATCGGCACCTTGCCTTCTTCTGCCTGGCGGATGGTGCGGTCGTAAAGTTCTTCCAACTCTTTTCGGCCGAGAAGGTCTGGGTTATGGAATACAGGCAGGGCGCTTCCATAGATGGATTTAATAATCATGGCGACGCCGATATCAGATTCTGATTCCCCATTTATGGAAGAGATATTGAGATCCAAGCGAGTGCGTAGAACGGCCGCCCACGTGGTTAAAAGGTGAGCCTGCCAATGTTGATTCTTGCCGGATGAATGTTTGAAAATTCGAGTGAAAGATGTTTGCGGAATACTTCTGGTCTTTTCAATTCCAGCGGCAATCAGCTTGCGGTTGGCAAGTTGTCGCGCGGTTATCTTTGGATTTATATGAATTCCGGCGAGATCTGAAACCATGATGGTGTTATCAGGGCCGGTAGCTTTCACGGAATCTAAAGCAATTCCCTTTTCGATTGCCAGGGCGCGAGCTTTAGGCACGGCCTTGATCTGAGTTGTTGTTTTAGGTGCAACTACGACGGGTGCAACAACCGGGGCAATGACTTCTGGAACCGGCGCAACAGGTGCTACGACTATTGGTGCAACAACTTCTGGTTCCGCAACAACTGCTACTGGTTCGGCAATAGAATCAGCGATAGGTTCCGAAACTGGTTCGCTAGGACCGTCGAAATCGAAGGCCATCACTTCGCTCTCAGTGAGCATCGTAAGAACCGGCTTGCCAATAGGAATTGTTTCGCCTACGACGCCGATGAGATCTTTGATCACACCATCAGCAGGAGCCTCAACTTCCATATCAATCTTGTCGGTCATGACTTCGAAGAGGACCTGACCAGATTTAACGTGGTCGCCAGGGCTGACGTAGTAGACGATGAGATCTCCGGTCTCCATAGTCATGCTCATCTTGGGCATGACAACCGGATAGAGGAAACTCATTTCCAGCTCTTTACGAGATCACGGGCCGCAATTTCGATGTCATCGATTTGCGGAACGGCGCTTCGTTCCAATTGAGGTGCATAAGGAATCGGAATATTGAGTCCAGCAAGTCTCTTAACTGGGGCAATGAGAGATCCGAATGAAGGACTGCCAACAAGTTGGGTAACAACTTCGTTGATGAACCCGGCGTGCGCTGGAGCTTCTTGAACCACCAACAATCGACCAGTCTTATCAACCGACTCGTAAATTGGATTCATATCAAGTGGTGAAATGGTTCGAGGATCAATGAGTTCTACCGAAATACCTTCGGCTTCAAGTCGAGCTGCCGCTTCAAAGGACTTGTTGACCATTACTCCGGTAGCGACGATGGTCAGGTCCTTTCCAGTTCGAACGATTTTCGAAACTCCTAGTGGAATGCGTTCAGCACCTTCGGCTACCGCATCGCGACCAGGAATCTTGTAGAGCAATTTATGTTCGAGGAAGATGACTGGGTTTGGATCATCAATGGCTGAAAGTAAAAGTCCCTTTGCATCCGCAGGGTTGGAAGGCATGACAACTTTCAGGCCAGGAACGTTGGCAAACCAGGTTTCCAAACTTTGTGAATGTTGCGCCGCCGCCCCGGTTCCAGAACCTGAAGGGGTACGTAGCACCATAGGGACGTGGAGTCCGCCGCCGAGCATGAAGTGAATCTTTGCCGCTTGATTCGCGATTTGATCCATCGCTTGTGCGGTGAAATCTGAGAACTGAATCTCAACTATCGGACGCATCCCAGAGAGCGCGGCACCCACGGCTGCGCCGACAATTCCCAGTTCAGAAATTGGGGTATCGAGCACCCGGTCCGAACCAAAGCGATGATAGAGATCGCCGGAGACGCCAAAGGCGCCGCCATAAATGCCGACATCTTCGCCCAGCAGGAAGACCTCAGGACGTTCCTCCATTGCAATTCCCATTGCTTCACGAACTGCCTCGGCCATAGTCAACATACGATCGCTCATGCGGACACCTTCTTAAATACTGCTTCGACTAGTCCTTCTGGGGTTGCAGGAGTTGCCTTAACGGCAACATTGACTGCCTCAATAACTTGATCGGTTGCTCGCTTTTCAATTTCTGCAAGTTCTTCAGCGGATGCGATATTTCGCTCCAATAAGACATTCTTAAATCGAACAATGGGATCTACTGCCTTCCATTCTTCGATTTCCTCTTTAGTTCGGTAGAGATTTTTATCCGAACGCGAATGACCTTTCCAGCGATACGTCTGGGCTTCAATCAAGGTTGGACCTTCGCCAGCCTTTGCGCGATTAACTGCGGCTTGCGTTGCTTCATAAACCGCGACTACATCGTTTCCATCGATCGTGACTCCAGGGAATCCGTATCCCTTTGCGCGATCTGAAAGATTTTCTAGGGCAAAAGCTTTCGCCGTGGATGAACTCATTCCATATTTGTTGTTTTCGCAAACAAAAATCACTGGCAACTTCCAAATAGCAGCCATATTTGCAGCTTCGTGAAATGCGCCTTCGTTCAATGCACCATCACCAAAAAATGAAACAACGACAGTACCTTTAGCCATCATCTTGGAAGCAAGTGCGGCCCCAACTGCGATTGGGATTCCACCACCAACAACGCCATTGGCTCCGAGATTTCCGGTCTCAACATCCGCGATGTGCATACTGCCACCACGCCCGCCGCAATAACCGATTTCTTTGCCAAGAAGTTCGGCAATCATTCGAGTTAGGTCTGCGCCTTTTGCTATGCAATGCCCATGACCTCTATGTGTTGAAGTAATTTGGTCATTGATGTTCAGAGCCAGGCAGACTCCAGTTGGCGATGCTTCTTGACCGATCGATAAGTGCATCGTTCCATGCATCATTCCGCGACCAAATAAATCTTCCACCGCTTCTTCAAATTTGCGGATGCGATTCATGTAAAGGTAGGCATACTTAGCATGCTCAGGAGAACTGAGTGGGTGGCCTGTCATAAGTTCTAATGTTGTCATTATTCAACTTTCACATATGTGCAAGAGGGTGAATAGATGTCCATATTAAACACTACTTTTCCTATATGTACGCTACGCCCATGAAAGAATTTCGAACTCTCGTCGCATCTGCTGTGGGGCTACACGCCCGTCCCGCAGCCCTTTTTGCCTCCAGCGCCAAATCTTCTGGCTGCTCGGTCAAACTTTCCAAGGTTGTAAACGGTGAGGTCTCGGCCGCAGTTGATGGCGCAAGTGTGCTTCGCGTAATGACTTTAGGTGTGAAGTGTGGCGATGAGATTTTGGTTCAAGTTACTGGTGAAAGCGAAGAGGCAACCGTTGCAGCCCTTCGTGCCATTGTGGAAAACCCTGATCATTGAACTCTAACTACCGCACCGGCATCGGCTTCGATTCGCATCAAGTTGGGCAGGAACGGCCATGCCAGCTCGCGGGTTTAACCTGGCCTGAATCTGCACGTTTGGTCGGACATTCCGATGGCGACGTCGCGGTGCACGCAATTTGCGACGCAATTCTCTCTGCCTGCCAGCTCGGAGATCTTGGAGATCTCTTCGGAGTGGACCAAGAACAGTGGAAAGGCGCCAGCGGATTAACGATGCTCAATCACTTACGTGAGTATGTGACGGGACTAAAATTCACAATTGTGAATGCATCGGTTCAAATCATTGGTAACGAGCCGAAAATCCGAGCTAGGCGAGATGAAGCGCAACGTGTTCTCTCCGAAGCCCTCGGGGCACCAGTCTCGGTCTCGGCCACCACGACCGATCACTTGGGCTTTACCGGTAGGGGCGAAGGGGTCGCAGCCATTGCCAGCGCCCTGGTGGTTGCACCATGAACCTTTCGCTGTATAACACCCTGACCAGAGCGACCTCCGAGTTCGTCCCATTAGTGCCTGGCAAGGTGGGGATATACCTGTGCGGTGCCACCGTTCAGGCCGAACCTCATATCGGGCATATAAGAAGTGGAGTTAATTTCGACATCTTGCGTAGATGGCTAACTCATCTTGGTTATGAAGTCACCTTCATCCGAAATGTGACTGATATAGATGACAAAATCTTGCATAAGGCTGTTCATGAGGTGATGCCATGGTGGGCGGTCGCTAATAAATATGAACGAGCTTTTTCTTGGGCCTATTCGACACTGAATGTGCTTCCACCGACCTATGAACCTAGAGCCACTGGCCACATCACTCAAATGATCGAACTTATGCAAATCTTGATTGACAATGGAAAGGCGTACGCGCCGGGCAATGGTGATATCTATTTGAGCGTTCGTGCCTTGGATTCTTACTTAACACTCTCCAATCAAAAGTTAGATGATCTGCAATCGGCAGGGGATTCCGAAGAGACCTTTAAGAAGGACCCTCGTGATTTCGCCCTATGGAAAGCGGCTAAGCCGGGAGATCCTTCCTGGCCGACCCCATGGGGAGATGGCAGACCTGGTTGGCACCTTGAATGTTCCGCCATGGCACACACCTACCTCGGACCGGAATTTGATATTCACGGTGGCGGACTAGACCTGATTTTTCCGCATCATGAAAATGAAATTGCTCAATCCGAAAGTGCTGGATGGGGCTTTGCCAAGATCTGGATGCACAATGCTTGGGTAACTGCATCAGGTGAGAAGATGAGTAAGTCCTTGGGCAATTCACTTCTGGTCTCTGAAATAGTGAAGCAAGTTCGAGGAATTGAACTTCGTTGGTACCTCAGTGGAGCCCATTACCGATCAATGACTGAGTTCTCGTTCGAAGCCTTGGAAGAGAATTGTGTGAACTTTCGTCGCATTGAGGGATTTCTCTTTCGTGCGAAAGAAGTTTTAGGTGCTGAAATCGGTGTAGAGGTATCCCAAAAATTTGCCGATGCTATGAACGATGATCTTTCCGTGCCGACAGGTTTGGCTGAAATCGCCGATTTAGTTCGAATCGGGAATACCGCATTAGCTGCGAATGACCTTGAAGGTGTTTCCAGGGCGGCGGCCGCCGTTCGAGGATCATTGTCTATCCTTGGTTGTGACCCGTTCGATCCTATCTTTGCCGCATCTAACAAAGGCGGCGACGAAGCCATAGACGGCCTAGTGAAATTGGCGCTCGCACAACGCGAAGCGGCACGGGCTCGAAAAGATTTTGCATCAGCCGATGCAATTCGCGACCAGATTTTAGAGTTAGGAATACTCATTGAAGACACACCTACCGGCCCACGCTGGACAATGGCACGTTGATGCGACCCGGTAAAAAGCGTCGCGCTGCAGAGGCTGCGCCCAAGAGATCCTCTTCCTCCGCTCCACGCCGAAATCCTGCTTCGCGGTTAGAGACCCGGCCAAATGCAGATGCCGTTGCCGGCAGAAATAGCGTTGTTGAAGCACTGCGAGCCAAGATTCCGGCAAAGGAGCTGGTCATTGCCGAACGCGCGGAGATTGATGAGCGAATTGCCGAAGCTATTCGTCTGGCAAAGAATGCAGATCTACCCATTAAAGAAGTTCCACGGGGTCAACTCGATGGACTTACTGGGACAACGACTCATCAAGGAATTGCTCTCGTAATTAAGCCATTTCACTATTCACCATTTACTGAACTGCTTGAGAAGGCGAAGAAGCCAGGACTGCTGATTGGCCTTGACGGTGTCACCGATCCTCATAATTTAGGAGCAATTGTTCGAAGTGCTGCTGCCTTTGGTGCTGATGGCGTTGTGATTCCTGAACGACGTAATGCGGCGATGACTGGTTCGGCATGGAAATCATCGGCTGGCGCTGCGGCAAGATTGCCGATTTCCCAAGTGACCAACATGGTGCGTTCCATTGAGGATGCGAAGAAGGCTGGCTTTTTTGCCGTCGGCTTGGATGCCGATGGTGATGAATCACTTCCTAATTTCTCTCTGGCTACGGAATCGGTTTATTTGATTGTCGGGTCAGAAGGAAAAGGAATTTCCCGTCTTGCTCGAGAGAAGTGCGATCTCGTTCTCTCCATTCCCATGGAATCCAGCGTTGAATCATTAAATGCCAGCGTTGCCACTGCAGTAGTCATGTACTGGATTGCGCAAGCGAGAGATAAGTCTTAACGGGTCTACGAAAATAAGGAAACGAGAATGCCGATTTTTCATCGCTACATAGCTCTTGGTGATTCCATGACCGAGGGCATGTGCGATGAGATCGTTGGTGGAAACTATCGCGGTTGGGCGGATCGGATTGCTGATGAATTCGCCATCGACAATCCGCACTTTACCTATCTGAATTTAGCGATCCGTGGAAAATTGTTAGGCCAAGTGATTGACGATCAAATTCCGATCGCGAAGAAATTTATCGAAGGTCCGCAGACACTGGTCTCCTTTCACGCCGGCGCAAATGATGTTCTGCGCCCGAATTACCGACCAGAAGTCACCTTCGATTTATATCGGAAAGGCGCAACCGAATTAGCGCAGACCGGGGCCACCCTCGTTCTCTTCACGGTGATTGAGAAAGCAACAGGCAAGGGCAAAACAGCTGAACTGTGGGAGACCCGGTTTAAAGACTTTAATAACAATGTAAGAAAAGTTGCATCAGATCTAGGCGCCATATTGATTGAGTGGAATGAGGCCATGTTCCTCTCCGACCGGCGCTTTCTCGCACCAGACCGCCTTCACCTCAACGCCGAAGGACATCATCGGGTAGCTCAAGGGGTACTAGAAAAGCTGAATATGTCCTTTGATTCTCAATGGAAAATGCCTTTGCCACCGGCGCGGGACACTTCAAAAATTGCCGATCTAATCGATGATGCCAAATGGCTCTACTCCTTCGCCTTGCCCTGGGTGTGGCGACGTGTTCGAGGTAAATCATCCGGTGATGGTCGCGAATCCAAGCACTATGAACCCGTTAAATGGTCGGACTTTCGCTCGTTCAGACAATAATCCCCATTTGGTTACCGCATATTCATATATATCTAGCAAAATACTCATATGTCACCTCATTCGATTGCCGCCAACCCTAGGCAACGACTCGTTGACCGAGAGCTCAGTTGGCTCGCCTTTAACGAACGAGTGCTTGAACTAGCCGAGGATCCAGAGACACCTCTTCTGGAACGTTGCAGATTCCTAGCAATCTTTTCTTCGAACCTCGACGACTTTTTTATGATTCGAGTTGCCACACTCAAACGTAAACTCGAAGCCGGTGTAACTAAAGTCAATACTGCTGGATACTCACCCGTTGAACTGATGGCTGCAATTTCTAGTAAGACCGCAGAATTAATTTCGAGGCAAACCACTTGTTTTCATGAAAATTTACTTCCGCAATTGCGTACGCAAGGAATCGACTTGTGCAAGTGGACGGATCTCAATGATGATGAAAAGGGATACGTCAATAAACTTTTTCACGATCGGATTTTTCCAGTTCTCACGCCACTAGCCGTCGATCCTTCGCATCCGTTCCCTTATATTTCTGGGCTCTCATTGAATCTCGCGGTCGTCGTTAAGAAACCGGAAACGGATCAAGAACTTTTCGCTAGAGTAAAAGTTCCTTCAAACCTGCCACGATTTGTGGAAACCCAGAAATATGAAGCAAAGCGTTTTATTCCATTGGAAGAAGTAATCATCGCTAATTTGGCGGAACTTTTTCCCGGAATGGAAGTCGAGGATTACTACACATTCCGACTTACTCGAAATGCAGATTTGGAGTTGGAAGAAGAAGAGTCCGAGAATTTATTAGCATCGATGGAGCAGGAACTGTTGCGTCGTAAATTTGGTCCACCAGTTCGCCTTGAGGTAGATAAAGATATCAACCCGGAATTGCTTTCTACTCTCATGGATGAATTGAGTATTCGCGAACAAGATATAAGTCGATATCCAGAACCACTTGATTTAACTGGCCTTTTTCGAATCGCAGATCTTGATCGACCAACATTGAAATTTCCCGCATTTAGAAATCAAGTGGCATGGGATTTACGCGATCTCAATCCAGATTCGTCGGATGATTTCTTTGATGCAATTCGACGACGAGAAATAATTCTGCACCACCCATATGAGTCTTTTAGCTCATCGGTAGTGAGATTTTTGCAGGCCGCAGCAACTGATCCTTCCGTTCTGGCAATTAAACAAACTTTGTATCGAACGTCAGGGGATTCGCCGATTGTTCAAGCCCTGATAGAGGCAGCTGAGGCGGGAAAGCAGGTCTTGGCCGTTGTTGAAATTCGAGCTCGTTTTGATGAGCTCGCGAACGTCCGTTGGGCTAGAGCCCTTGAAGATGCTGGTGTACACGTTGTTTATGGATTGGTTGGTTTAAAAACCCATGCCAAACTCTCTTTGGTTGTTAGGGAAGAGACCCATGGAATCCGACGCTATGTCCACATGGGCACCGGAAATTACAATCCTAAAACGGCACGCTTGTACGAAGATTTTGGCTTATTAAGTGCAGATCCGGTTTTAGGTGATGATGTAAATAAATTATTTAATCAGTTGTCAGGCTTTGCGCCACAAACTTCGTTTCAAAGAATTCTGGTTGCTCCAAGAACCTTGCGAAGTGGTCTTCTGGAGCGAATCGAACGAGAAATCGAAAATCACAAAGATGGAAAACCAGCTTTTATTCGGATGAAACTTAATTCTATTTTGGATGAAGAATTTATCGAAGCTCTATATAAGGCTTCAAATGCTGGAGTGAAGATCGACCTCGTAGTACGGGGAATCTGTGCGATTCGCACAGGAGTTCCCGGCTTGTCGGAAAATATTCGTGCGGTTTCGATTCTGGGTCGTTTCTTAGAGCATTCACGCATTATTCATTTTGCAAATGGCGGTTCTGACGAACTCTGGATCGGAAGTGCTGATTTGATGCATCGTAATCTCGACCGACGAGTAGAGAGCATGGTGAAGATCGTGCAGACCGATCACAAACGGCTTTTAATAAGGGCTATCGACACATACCTCTCCGACGGCATGAGTAAATGGGAAATGAATCTTGATGGCACTTGGCGTCATATTCAATTTGATGGGAATGGAATTCGTCTTCAAGATTTACATGAAGCTTCCATTGAGTGGTATCGAGCACGCGGGTGAACGCTCAAGTCCTTGCCGCCGGCGCCGTTGTGTGGCGCCGAAATGAGGATGAATCGATTTCCATTGCAATTATTCATCGTCCACGATACGACGATTGGTCCCTTCCCAAAGGAAAACTCGAACCCGGCGAAACTCTCATTGCCTGCGCCTATCGCGAAGTGATGGAGGAGACCAATCTGACGGTTCGAATCGGACCTTATATTGGTACTTCAGAATATTTTGTTCCGGATGGACTAAAGCAGGTCAGTTACTGGGCGGCCGAGGCATTGGGTGGCAGTCATCCATTTCGATCCAATGAAGAGGTCGATGTAATGGAATGGTATTCACTCGCCGATGCAACAGAGAAGATTACGCGCGAAAGTGATCGAGAAATACTGGAACAATTTGCCGACGTTCCTTACGAATCTTCACCATTAATTATGTTGCGACATGCAAAAGCATTAGTTCGAAGTGAATGGCAAGGAGAGGACGAAGACCGACCGCTCGAGCAAACTGGGCAGCTACAAGCCAAACGGATGCTCTCTATCTACCAGGTATTTGGTCTCGAAGAGGTGCATACTTCAGATGCAGTTCGTTGCTTTGATACCGTTTCGGCAATGTGTAAGTCGTTGGCTATTAATCCGAAAGTGACTAATCACCTCAGCGAATATACCTTTAAGAAAAATAAGGACAAAGCGATCGATTACGTCAAAGATCTGATCAAAATTAATGAACCGATTTTAATTTGTAGTCACAATCCAATTTTGCCGCGCATGTTAGAAAAATTAACCAAGAAAGTTGATGTTGAATTACCGGAATCGAAGTTGCTTCCAGGCGAGGCATATGTACTTCATCATCGAAAGAAAGAAGTGCTTCAAGTAGATCGCATCGCTGCGCCTAAAGTTTGATCAGGCTTCTCTTCGATCCATCCATTTCAATACGACTCCTTCGCGAAGCGCCCATGGACAGATTTCCAACTCGTTCAGGTCGAGATTTCGCATGACACTTTCGGTCACGAATGCGCCAGCCACGATTTGCCGGGCTCGGTTTGCCGACACTCCAGGTAGGCGAGTTCTTTCGGCTAGGTCCATGGCACTGAGCTTGGAGGAAATTTTTCGAATCGCATCAACTTTGATCGTCTTGCCATTGCCGCCAAACCAATCACCACACAAGCGTGCGAGTGTTCTAAGAGTTTTGCTCGTTGCAATGGCTCGATCGGTATTTTGATGGTGAACCAGGGCAGGAAGAATTTCATCTAATTGCGATTCAATGTGATCCCGTAAATTTCGAATACTTCGATCGGTATATGGGTCGCCAACTAGGAGATATTGGGTGAGGCGCGCTGCTCCCAAAGGCAACGAGACAGCCACTTCCGGAGTTTCATCTACGCCAACTCCGATTTCCAAAGAACCGCCGCCGATATCAATTACGAGGAGTCGACCGCTAGACCAACCAAACCATCGCCTAGCAGCAAGGAAGGTCAGTTTGGCTTCTTCTTCCCCGCTCAGAACTTGAAGATCAATACCGAAATCGCTGTTGACGCTCTTGATAATTTCATCGCCATTTGCGGCTTCTCGAAGGGCGGATGTTGCGATTGGTAACAGTTCTTGAGTTCCTACCGCTTTTGATTGTGCCAAAGCGCGCTTGAGACACGTTCGAAGTTGAGAGATACCTGCCTCTGAAATTCGGTTCTTTTCATCAAGAAATTCAGTGAGACGAAGCTCTTCTTTGAAGTTGAAAGTGGGGTTAGGCCTGGCGCCAGGATGGGTGTCAACCACCTGTAAATGAACTGTATTTGATCCAACATCAAGGACTCCAAGGCGCACATGCGGAACATACCCCTAAATGGCAAGGAGAATTCGCACAAATTTGCGTGTCATAATTAGCCCTTGTTCATTGGCGTCATCCGCCTCCCTAGCTCAGTGGTAGAGCATCCGCCTTGTAAGCGGAAGGTCGTCAGTTCAATCCTGACGGGGGGCTCAGATCCTTTTAAACTTGAGAGCCAAAGATGAGTGATGGCTCGCGCCGACAATTTTCCTCGCTTTCCTTGACTGTCTACCCTAAAGAAGTTGAAAGTGAGGCGAGAGTGGTAAAAGCACCGAAGTTGTGGCCAACCATCATTCAAGGTGGGATGGGCGTTGGTCTTTCAAATTGGAATCTGGCTAAAGAAGTCTCGCGCACTGGCGAACTTGGAGTTGTGTCTGGCACCGCGGTTGATACCGTCATTGCTCGCAGACTTCAGAACGGCGATGAAGGCGGCCATATTCGGAGAGCACTTTCACACTTCCCCTCCCAAGTAATAGCTGAACGAATTTTGACTCGTTATTTTCGCGCCGAGCCTCGGAAAAAAGATGAGACGTATATGTTGGTTCCCAAACCTTCAATCACACCAAGTCGAGAAGCGCTAGAAATTGTTATCGCCAGCAACTTTGTAGAAGTTTGGCTAGCCAAAGAAGGCCATGAAGGCATCGTTGGAATTAACTACTTAGAAAAAATTCAAATGGCGACTGCCCCAGCGGTTCTAGGGGCGATGCTCGCAGGCGTTGACTACATATTGATGGGCGCGGGGATTCCGCGAGAAATTCCACGGCTAATCAGGGAGTTCGCTGCTGGGCAGGCAGGATCAATCCATATAGATGTTATTGGTGCCACAGATCCACATTTGTTAACTGTAGATCCCACGGAAATTTTCGGTGATGAACTTCCTGTCCTAAAGGCCCCGAAATTTATCGCCATCGTCTCCACCGACATTTTGGCTTCCTACTTGGCAAAAGATGAAGCAACTAAGCCCGACGGATTTGTGGTCGAAGGTCACCGTGCAGGTGGGCACAATGCTCCACCTCGTGGCAAAATGAATTTGAATGAATCTAATGAGCCAATTTATGGCGATCGTGACGAACCAAATCTCGCGAAAATGGTTGCCCTTGGAACTCCCTTTTGGTTAGCAGGTGCATATGGCCATCCGGATATGGTGGCGTCAGCTCTTGAACTTGGAGCTCAAGGAGTTCAAGTCGGAACCCTCTTTGCTTTGAGTGAAGATTCAGGTCTTCGTGCCGACATACGCAATCAACTTCTGCGAGAAATCGGTTTGGACCATTTGCGCGTTTACACCGATCCAGCCGCTTCACCAACCGGATTCCCAATCAAAGTCGCACAACTTGAAGGAACGCTCTCCGATGGCGAAGTTAGCGAAAATCGCTATGCCCTATGCGATATGGGATATCTGCGAACTCCTTTTCTCAACCCGAATGGTCGAATCGATTATCGCTGTGCTGGCGAACCAGCTGATATGTATATTAAAAAAGGTGGAAACGTCGAAGATCTTCATGGTCGTGAATGTCTATGCAATGGGCTCACAGCTAATATCGGCTTGGGACAGCATCGCAGAAGCGGCTACGACGAGCCTGCAATCGTGACCCTAGGTTCAGACACAGAAGGTACAAAAATCATGTTGGAGAGTTATCCACAAGGTTTTAGCGCACGTGAGGCTGTCGAATGGTTAATGAGAACAAAGGCGAATCTTCAAAAATAATTTTGTAAAATTTTATTGAATTTTCAAATTTTCGCTAGTGGATGTAACTTTTCGCAGGCACACTACCTAACATGGAAAAGTACTCAAGAAGAGCGATTATTTCGGCCGCAAGCGCGATCGTTACTACAGTGGGCAGTTCTCGGGTTTTTGGCGCGACTAAACCAAAACCAACACCATCGCCCAAGAAGAAAGTTGTAAAACCCAAACCCAAAGCGAGCCAAACTCCTTCAACCAAACCAACCCCAGCGCCATCAGCTTCGACTGAAAAAATTGCAGCGGTGCTGGTTAACGGTAAGCCACTTCTCCTATCCGAGTTGAAGGTGGGCGATAGCGTCAATGCTCAATATCTTCACTCGAGCACCCAAGCAAAACAGGAAATAGTCGTTCATCGTTCCACCGAAACGACCGTCGTTGCCTTTACCGCAATTTGCACTCACCAAGGTTGTACTGTCGCGGCAAATTCAAAGAGTTTCGATTGCCCGTGCCATGGATCGTCTTACGATAGTTCAACTGGTGACGTCCTGAATGGTCCGGCGAAACGTTCGCTCGCCGCTATCCCAGTTACTCAAAAAGATGGAGCCTTGTTTCTCGCCATCGCTTAATGGCTACGATTGTTGAGTGCGAAGTAATAAGTCCTTAACATGGATCAACCTCTGGACTGTCTACATCATTTGGGGAAGCACTTATTTTGCAATTGCAGTAGCGGGCAAAACTTTGCCATCGCTTTTGGGGATGTCGATCAGGTTCTTAGCCGCTGGACTATTACTTTCTCTGTTTTTAATTATTAAAAAGGGTTGGGATGCCCTGCGAGTGCCGCTCCGAGAGATTCTGACCGCGATGCTCATGGGTGCAGCACTTCTTGGATTCGGAATTGGAAATGTCTCGTTGGCAGAGCATTACATTCCTAGCGGAATCGTTGCCTTGATCATTTCTGCAATGCCGTTCTGGATTGCGATATTTCGTGCCCTTTCCGGAGATCGACCGACCTCACTAAGTTGGGTCGGAGTTCTCGTCGGGCTTGTTGGTGTTGGGCTGTTATTAAGACCTGGACAAGTACATGCGGTGCATCCAATTTCCCACAGCGGACTTTTCTTTTGGATGGCAATGGTTTTGATTGGAAATATCACATGGGCGTTTGGAACTTTTATTTCACCGAAAGTCCCGCTACCTAAGAGTGCGCTCGTCCTTACCTCCTATGAAATGTTAGGAGGCGGAATTTCTCTTGGAGCTGCCGCAATTATCCATGGCGATAAGTTGAGCGCGCTCTCTAGAGTTTCAGCCGGCAGTTGGTGGGCCCTGCTTTATTTAATCTTGATCGGCTCTATCGTTGCTTATAGTGCTTATCTATGGCTAGTTGGCAATGCTCCAGTTTCGTTAACTGCTACGTATGCATATGTAAATCCGGTAATCGCAGTTTTTCTCGGCGCGACATTTCTCCATGAAAAGGTAAGCCTTACAGAAGCCATCGGTGGCGCCATCGTTATTTTAGGGGTGGTCTTAGTCGTTAGCGCGGAAAGTAGAAATAGGAAAATAGAAATAGGAGTCGAAAGGGTTAAATAAATTCATCTAAACATCATCTTGCCTTCAAGCAATCGTAAGTTCGGCATGTTCTGATGTTCTTAAAGAATTGAGGGGTAAG
>CAIMZW010000123.1 GCA_903846075.1 uncultured Actinomycetes bacterium | reverse complement strand
CGACGCTTCTTGATTACTGAACCCATACTCACTCCTTCAAAAGCTTGATTAAGCCGTTGTACATGGCCGCGATTACCTTAACCCGCCAGAGGGCTAACAATAGTCAGTCCGAAGCGGGCATTTCGTTCGGTAATGAGAATCAGACCTATCTCCTTCTGCCAACGCAAGCCAAGGGGCGTGCCGACAATGAAGCGGGCATCGGTCAATTTCCCGCTTTTCGAGTATCGCAAGAGCACCTGGGTAGGTGCTTTGGGCCTCCAGGAAGGCAGTCCTGGGATTGACCCACTACTCAATTGAGATTTCCAGGTCGAACTTCCTACCACTGCACTTAGGTTGGTTGGCGTTGGGAAATTTGGAGATTGAACCAGAGCGCCAAATGTTCCACCTAAAGTGAACGGCACGGTAAAGCGCTTCACCTTGCCTGATGATGAGATTTCGCCAGTAATACTTACTTTGGTACCCGTTATAGAGATTGTCTGCGGGTGAACGCTCCATGGCGTATCCAAGTAGTACGAGGCACTCAAAGTCCCCTGTGGCGTAACCGACCAGAGTTCAATTCGGGAGAGAGCAATTTGAGTTGGTGGAACCGGATCCACGATTACCCCGTCGGGATTTAAAACAGTGGGCGATGCGGAAGGCGTGGGAGTGGCGATAGGTGGCGAAATGGTTGCTGCACCGACCACCCAATAATTTCCGGCCGAATCTTGAGTGACTGCCGTTGCAATGTCATCTAACCCGGTTCCCAACCGAAGATCCCACAAGTGCCTACCCTTCGGATCGATGGCCGCGATATAGCCATCACTACTTCCAAGTGCAGCAGAGTTAACCCAACCGCCACCAGGGCCTTCTACTGTTCCAACCAAAATTATCGATTGTGCCGTGCTAGTTATCGCGGATACATCATCGCCAGACGCCCCCGATAACGAAGTCGAAAGTACGGGTTTAACTTGAGTGATCTTTACGGCAGGGGTAACTGCGGTCGCTATCGATGTATGGAGCAACCCAAAGCTAAAAAGTACTACGGCTGGAAGGCGAAGGAATTTCAAGCCAATTCCTGGGAGCGATCAGAAGCTGCCTTCATGGCTTGTGCTACTAATTGGGTAAGACCGCCATCGCTAAATATCTTGAGTGCCGCGGCGGTAGTTCCATTTGGACTTGTCACATTTTCACGCAAGGTAGTTGGACTCTTCCCAGATTGAATTAACATTCCAGCAGAGCCAACCATGGTTTGAATAGTTAACTTCATTGCTATTTCAGGATCTAAACCGAGTTCAATTCCACCGGCCACCATTGCCTCAACAAAGGCAAAGAAGTAAGCGGGGCCAGATCCACTGACTGCGGTGACGGCATCTTGCGCAGCTTCATCCACTTCGACTACTTCTCCGCTTGCTGAAAGAACTGAAACCACAAAATCTAATTGTTCGCGGGTGGCTTTCGAACCAGCGGAGACTGCTGCCATTCCCTCACCGATTAAGGTCGGAGTATTTGGCATCACTCGAATTGTCGAAACTTGTGCACCAACAATCGATTCTATGAATGAGGTTCGTTTGCCTGCCGCAAATGAGATAAGCAAAACGTCGGGTTTGAGCAATGGTGCAAGTGAGTGTAAGAGATCTCCTAGATCTTGCGGTTTCACCACGAGGAGAAGCACATCTGAGGTTGTTGCTAAATCTTCAAGTTCGAGGCGGGAAACTTCATACTTCTTCGAAATCTCGTTAGCCCGTTCATCTCGCTTTTCAACAAAGGCAATCTCTGAAGGTGCTACGCCTGCAGTAAGAACACCGGCAAGCAGCGCTTCACCCATGACTCCAACTCCGATGATTCCGATTTTGCTCATGTTGGCTAGCCTAGCAAAATCAATTCCTTGGTTCGTTGCCACAGATGTGCGGATTGGCAGGACAAGCCCTAGGCTCTCGCACTATGCCAGAGGTAACGCCAAACTTCGCTCGAGATTGGCTGGAGTTTCACGACCCGCAATCGCCGGAAGATATTTTTAAATGCGATATTACTTGGCTAACTTCATATTGGAACTGCATTTATGGTGATGGTTGCTGTGGAATTGATGAGGCAAAACCAAATGACGGTTGCTGTTCAGATGGCGCTTACTACTCAGACGAGAGCGATGAAGAACGAACTATGGCGGTAGCCGCGCGATTAACTCCCCAGATGTGGCAATTCTTTGAAGAAGCTCAACCAAAGAAGAAGGGTGGAAAGTTTCACATTTCTGAGGTTGGACTTGATAAAGATCGTAAAACCCGAAAAGTTGAAGAGTCTTGCATTTTCCTCAACCGAAAGGGCTACCAGGCACCGGGTTTTACCGGAACATTCGGTTGCGTTCTACATCACTTGGCTCTTCAAGAGGGTATTCATTTCGCAGATACGAAACCAGACGTGTGCTGGCAACTGCCGATTCGTCGCAGTTTTGAAAAGCGCGAAGTTGGAGACCGAGAAATTTCCGTCACCGTAATCGGAGAGTATGAGCGACTAGCTTGGGGCGATGGCGGTGCCGAGTTCAATTGGTATTGCACCAGCAATACCGAGGCTCATGTTGGCCGAGAGCCGGTCTATGTATCCAACCAGGTCGAACTTACTAAATTGATG
>CAIMZW010000122.1 GCA_903846075.1 uncultured Actinomycetes bacterium | reverse complement strand
GCCCAAATTCCGACAATTTTGCGCGCAATTGCGCACGAACGTGGTGAGGATGAGGATTATCTCGCGAGTGCAATCTCAGATAATTGCGAACGCATTTTTGGATCGTTCGCCTAGATGGCAACTCTCTTAGGGGCAAGTGAAATTCGCGAAATTGCGAATCAGATCGGATTAACCCCAACAAAAAAATTGGGTCAGAATTTTGTCGTTGATGGAAATACTTGTCGGCGAATTGTGAAGAGTGCAGATGTGACGCCCGAGGATATTGCCCTCGAGATCGGCCCTGGTTTAGGTTCGTTAACTTTGGCACTTCTTGAGAGTGCATCGAAGGTCGTCGCGATCGAGATTGATGAACGCTTGGCAAGACAACTTCCGATAACTGCTGAAAACCATGGATTTGAAATTGAACGATTAGAAGTAATTCATCAGGATGCGATGACGATTGAACCGATGGAATCTTCACCGACGGTCTTAGTAGCAAATCTTCCTTACAACGTATCGGTTCCAGTTCTGCTGCGAGTTTTAGAGAAGTTGCCTTCTCTTCGTTCTGGCGTCGTGATGGTGCAATCAGAAGTTGCAGATCGGCTAGTTGCCACTGCAAATTCGAAGACTTACGGTTCCCCTTCAGTCAAGGCAACGTGGTGGGCAGAGATGTCCTCAGCCGGATCCGTTTCACGATCAATTTTCTGGCCAGTCCCGAATGTAGATTCTTCTCTAGTGCGTTTTGTGCGGCACAGTCCAGCCGGCGATGAAGAGCTACGAAAAAATACTTTTCAATTGATCGATGCAGCTTTTGCCCAACGTCGAAAAATGTTGCGAGGCGCGCTCTCGGAAATTTTTGGGGGATCTTCCGCTGCATCGGAAGTTTTGGTGAAAGCTGGGATTGATCCGACCCTGCGTGGCGAGGCTTTGGTCCTCGATGATTTCTTGAAGATTGCTCGAACTCGGCAAGAGTTGTGAAACCGAATATCCTTTTGAAATGAAGATTAACGGCGTCATCGTTCGCGTACCTGCGAAGGTAAATCTTCAATTAGCCGTCGGCCCACTTGGCGATGACGGATATCACGAAGTGACCACAGTTTTTCAAGCCATCTCACTTTATGACGAGGTCTCAGTTCGCCATGGCGAAGCCGGAGAAGGAGTTCAACTCACCATCTCTGGACCAACCTCATCTGGTGTTCCGGTCGATTCCTCCAATCTTGCGGTTCGTGCCGCCGATTTGATGATTTCTCGTTACGGCCTGGCTACAGATATCTCGATTCACTTGAAGAAGGAAATTCCAGTTGCTGGTGGCATGGCGGGTGGTAGCGCCGATGCGGCCGGAGTCTTGGTCGGCATCGACTCACTCTTTGAACTGGGACTTTCGCGCGATGAGTTAGAACGTATCGCGGCCGAATTAGGAAGTGATGTGCCCTTCTCGATTTCGGGGGGAATCGCCATCGGAACGGGTCGAGGAGACCGAATTACTCCGGCTCTTAGCCGAGGGAGTTACCACTGGGTCTTGGCACTCTCCGGTCATGGCCTTTCCACTCCGGCGGTATACAAAGAGTGCGACCGATTGCGCGAAGGGTTGACTATCGCCAGGCCGCAAATCGGTGATGCCATGATGCAGGCGCTTCGGGCTGGAGATCCAAAAGCCCTTGGCAAAGCCCTTACCAATGATTTGCAACCGGCCGCGTGTTCACTTCGCCCCGCACTTCGATTGGTACTGGATGTGGGAATGGAATATGGCGCCTTGGGCGGAATAGTTTCGGGCTCTGGACCGACCGTAGCTTTTCTGGTGGCCGATGAAGAGAAATCCCTGGACCTGACGGTGGCTCTAAGTGCCAGCGGAGTGGTCTCCGGTGTCGTTCGGGCCAGCGGTCCAACCCATGGCGCAAGGGTGATCGAGACCCTTTAGATTCTCGTTTTGGTTGATTTGCCGTTTTACGAGAGAATTCAGGTTCCGCCATTGTGTAGTGGCTAGCACATGGGCCTTTGAAGCCCAGGGTCCAGGATCGATACCTGGTGGCGGAGCCATTTTGATAAAAGAGGCAAAGCCACCCGAGTAAAAGGTGGCGGAGCCAAAAGGTTCGCGCAGGCAAAGTAGGCTAGGCACATAAGAGCACTTTTTATGCCCACTATCGACCATTCTGATAGGAGCCGCCCAGTTGGACCGCCTTGAAGTCGCGAT
>CAIMZW010000121.1 GCA_903846075.1 uncultured Actinomycetes bacterium | reverse complement strand
GCGCTGCTGATAAATATGGCAATTGGTTTTCACGTCTTCTCAAAGTACAAGAGCCAAGTCGTCCTCTGGGAATAAGCGCTTAGTGGAGAATATTACTTTTTCAGAATCTCTAAGATTCTCTCCACGTTCTGTATTGGTGGGATAGTTCCATCGAGAACTAGTTCGGCGTTTAGTGGTGCTTCATATTCCTGCCCAACACCGGTCATATTAGGGATCTCGCCTTTGCCAGCTTTGGCATAGAGGTGCTTTGAATCCCGACTCATGCAGACTTCAAGTGAGGTGTTGACCCAAATCTCGTTGAACATTTCGCCGCCGATGAGCTCTCTTGCGCTATCGCGGTCATTACGAAACGGGCTGATGAGAGAAACAATCACGGTAATCCCAGAGTTGCAGAGCAATTTGGCGACTTCAGCCGTGCGTCGCACATTTTCGGCTCGGTCCGAGCGACTAAAACCAAGGTCTTTGTTGAGCCCATGTCGTAGTGAATCGCCATCCAAAACCACGGCGGTAATTCCCAGCAAACTAAGTGATGTCTCAAGTTCGTTGGCAATCGTCGATTTACCCGATCCACTCAAGCCAGTAAACCAAAGGACTGATGGATTATGGTCACGCTTGCTAATGCGGTCGGCAGATTTAAATCCAAAATCGTACTCCGTAATATTTTCAGATCGACGGATGGGGTAGATGACCATTCCAGCTCCAACGGTTTCAAATGTGGTTCGGTCAACCAAAATAAAGTTTCCAGTGTCACGTCCATCTTGGAAACTCGTTAAGACAACCTCTTCATCCAAAGCAAGGTCGATGATTCCGATTTCATTCATCGTAATTCTGTCTGAAGAGATCGTGGCCCCAGTATGTAGGTCAAGTTTGCTTTTGATTTTAGTGACAATGGCCGGCGTACTAGCCGAACCTGCAATCAAAAGGTATGCCGAACTCTTAATCATTTCGGTCTCGCCTAGCCAAACTACATTGGCCCTAAAAAGTTTGGAAGGGTGAGTGAAATTTGCGGCATGCTGAATAACATCGCCTCGCGATGCATCGATATCTGGCTCTAGTAATAAGGTGACAGCAGATCCTGTTGGTGCCTGCTCTACATCATCTTCGCCAGAAATGATCCTGGCAATTTTCGCGGGAAATTTGCGAGGCAAGACCGTGATCTCATCGCCCACAGCAAACTTTCCACCCACGATTGTGCCTGCGACACCTCGAAAATTATGTGCTCGGAGCACCATTTGGATATTGAGTTGGGCTAATCCAGAATGTTCGGAAGGCCCTTCCCATGATCGGATGTACTCAAAAAGGGTCGGTCCTTCGTACCACGTCGTTGTTGGACTGGAAATGGTCACATTGTCACCATTAATGGCGCTTATCGGAATAATCTGAAAATTCGAAATATTCAATTGGGCCAAAATCTCTTCGAGTTTGGCTTTGTACTTTTCGAAGACTTCCCTTGAATAGTCGACCGCATCCAATTTATTGATGACGACCGCGTAGCGTTCTACTCCCATAAGTTGGCAAATAGCCAGATGGCGACGAGTCTGAGCTTTCAAATCTCTAGTGGCATCAACGAGTACCACTGCTACATCTGCTCGAGAAGCTCCCACCGCCATATTTCTGGTGTATTGCTCGTGTCCTGGTGCATCGGCGATGATGAGCCTTCGACCGTCCAGTAGCGACATTGACCGGTAGGCAACATCGATCGTAATTCCTTGTTCGCGTTCTGCCTCTAGCCCATCGGTGAGCAAACTGAAATCTATTTCTCCCGCACTAATGATGGAACCAGATCTTCGGATTCTCTTTGTCGACTCCACCGTGTCATGTGGAACGCTGTCGGTCTCGACAAGGAGACGACCAATTAAAGTGCTCTTTCCATCATCGACGCTGCCACACGTGATCAGGCGAATGATTGCAGAAGGCATTAGAAGTAGCCCTCCGTCTTCTTCTTCTCCATTGAGTCTTCTTTTTCGCCGTCAATCAATCTCGTTGCGCGCTCGCTCAACTTAACCTCGGCAACCTCTTCAACAATCTCCTCGATCGTCACCGCATTAGATTCCACGGCAGCGGTCAATGGGTAGCAACCTAAAGTTCTGAACCGAACTTTCTTAAGCACGGGCACTTCACCAGGGAGCAACGGATATCGATCATCATCGACCATGATCATCTGCTCGCCTCGAAAGACCATAGGCCTTTCCCTGGCAAAATAGAGGGGATTGACTTCAATATTGTGAAGTTGGATGTAGTTCCAAACATCAATTTCAGTCCAGTCAGACAACGGGAAGACGCGCATAGTCTGTCCGGGGGAGAGGCGAGTGTTGTAGGTCCGCCAGAGCTCGGGCCTTTGTTTCCTTGGATTCCAAACATGGCCAGGATCGCGCAAACTAAAAATTCGCTCCTTTGCGCGACTACGTTCTTCGTCTCTACGCGAGCCCCCAATTGCTGCATCAAATTCATTTACATCTAATGCTTCCCGCAGCGCCACCGTCTTCATGAGCCGGGTGTACTCAGAGATGCTGGTATTGAAAGGTGTAACTCCTCTTCCAGCGGCTTCATGATTAGTATGAACGGTTAATTTCAATCCCTTTGAGGCCACAACTTCATCTCGGAATGTGATCATCTCCCGAAACTTCCACAAAGTGTCTATATGAAGGAGGGCAAAAGGCATCCGGGCCGGGTAAAAAGCCTTCTGAGCAATGTGAAGTAGGACCGACGAATCCTTGCCTATTGAATAGAGCAAAACCGGATTTTTGAAAGTCGCGGCAGTCTCGCGAAATATCTCAATGGACTCGTTTTCAAGATCCTGAAGGATTGCCTGACTGGATCGCATTTACCCAAGCCAAACTTCAACGCAAAGGGCATCGACTAGAGGCTTCATTAAGTTAGCCTAAGTGAAAAAGACAAATTTTCGCAAACGTTATATTAACCAAAAGTGCATGTGTCGAGGCTGTTGCCAAAACATCAATACCTATACTATGCCGACATGAATATAGTGATTACCGCGCATGAGTCCAATGCCTACCAATTCGAATCGGGCTTCTCTGCCCAAGCCGAAGGTGATGGCATGTCCCCCCATCGTTGGACTATTTCGGAGATGGCGGTCATCAAGACTTCATTGATCAACATCACTAGCCAAGATTCTGCGACTCTTATACTTGACGCGATTCCCTTCACCACCGGAGCGCCTAATAGTTATCAGGATGCGATTATCAGCATCGACGGAATTTCTCAAGGCACATTGCGTTTTCGAGAAGCTGGCGAAAAAACGTTAAGGATACGTATCCCAATGATGCGAAGTCACAATTCGGCTTTTTCCTTTATTTCTATATATTTACCGAACAGCATGTCTCCTGCTTTGTTAGGAATGTCTGATGATCAACGAAGTTTGGGACTTGGATTTAGAAAGATGGAACTAAACTTTTAATTCACTCCGTTTTTCTTGAAGCCGCATTATCTAGGGCCATTTTGGCAATCAGGTTTGCCATGGCTTCAATTTCCAATTTGTAGTTAAAGTCCTCGGAAACATTATCTTGTCGAAGGTACCCTTCGATATCTAAATCTGGTTCAAAGTTATTTTTGAACCAAACGAGGGATTCAGAGTATTTTTCACAAATATCCCTCCTAAGTTCAGAGGGGATTGCTATCGGAGCCCCAACGAGTGGATTCAAAAGAGACATATTGTTCAGAAAGTAAAGTTTGGCTGCGCTTGCTTCAGCACTAGAAGAAGTTGTATTCAACAGTTGGTTCACTTTTGAAACGATCGAAGTAGCAACTCCGCTCAAACTACTATTTTCTCGTCCAGGTAGTTCAAAACCTTCAGTAGAAATCGAAAGTGCTTCGCCCATAATCGAAAACGGCTTAACGGAACTGTCATCCGTCCGAAGGTAATGAATTTTTACTGTGTCCGCCCCAAAGACATTAAACCATCGATTCGTTATGGTTACATAATCTAAAACCGATTGAAAACCGTGGGCTCCTATTTCTGTAAGAACGGCACCATGTTTCACGGCTGTACTTACTCGAGAGTTGATCATTGAAAATGGATTTCTTATATAGATGAGAACTGTTTCGATGTATAGCCCCAAACTCTCGAGATCACTTTTCAAGGTCCAAATTTCATCGGTGTTCTCAAGCCTGCTTGAAAAATGTTCCGAGCTAACGACTATTTTTCGAACCGTCGGCATTTGGGACTCGACTTCGCGCTTTAATGAAGACCAAAGTCGCTCTTTATATTCCGCCTTCTCGAGCATAGAAGTTATTCGTTTAGAAGCCTCTAGATCATCATTTCGAAACTTATCGTAGGAAGTCATGGCTAATTCGAAATTATTGGTGTTGCCCAGAGTTCTAAATGTGTAAATACCTTGTTCGCTTAACTTATCCAAATTAAGTGAAATATATTTTTGAAGAGAAGTAGAACCGGTATTCTCTAAGCCGATGTGAAGCAATACAGGAATGACTTTATTCACCATGATTTCCTCCCAAATTCTCAGACTCGTACTTTATCTGCAATAAAATACCAAGTGAATTTCGCGCTCCCTGAGCTGCATTTGTTGCCCAAGTAAGTTTGCTCTGATCAAATTCTGCAGAAGGTCTTCGACCTTCCCGCCAGCCAGATTCCAAATAATGCATGAGAGGATTGATTCCCGGCTCTTGAAGGTCTGAATTTTCATTTAAATAAAACCTCGGGTCAAAAAGACCCATCGAAAGTAATTGAGCGACTTCTTCTGGAGTCCAGTTTTCAAAAAACACCTTTATGTCTCACCTTCCAGAAAAAGGGTGAATTATCCGGCGAAGCCCGCACAAGAATCTATAAACTTTCGAATCATTGATTTGATTCAATTCCGATTTCACATTCATAAGGTCCCGTACCACCCATGAAACCGAGAGAAATGCTCTCTCTTGCTTCGCACTCGACTCATTAATCTCGAACTTTAACCGATCAATTTCAGCATTTTTTGCCGCGATGAGCCCAGATAACGCGGATATTTCATCTTTATAGCCATTAATTTGTACATGACTCTCAAAGATTCGGGTTAACAAGTTAAATTCCTCTTTACTTCGGATAACCAGACCCATTCTTAATTTATTCAAATCACTTAGCAAAATTTGATTCGAAATATGCAGTTCTCGTCTAGATTTTGATAACGAAGTGATTTGGTTGAATGATGACTCTAACTCGTTTGAAAGATCAAGATTCTTGCGCATTGAAGCAGAAAGTTCTAGCGACAAATCAAATTCTCTCCCACGCAAATGTGAAACTTGTCCTTCCAATTTCCTATTTTCGACTTGCGAGAGTGCGAGTTTCTGGTTCAATTCACGCACTTCCAGATGAACTTTTTCGTACTGCGTGTATGCCGCGTCAAGTAACGATTGTTGCGAAGTCAATTTTCGAACTAGTAACTCGATTTCTTTGTCGTTCTCGAAGACGGTTTCCTTGAGATTTTCGATTTCAATTAAACTCAAATCTAGTTCGACGACACTTGACTCATGTTGTGCGAGCAGAGATGAGTAGTTGAGGGAACTACGTCTTAAAGTTTCGTCAAGTAGATTATTATTAGAAATTAATTCCTGAATCCGAAGAGCGTTCGCCAAATTCTCAGACTCGATAATTTCTAATTCGCTCAGAAGATTAGTACGGTCAATGCTGACATTTAAGAAATCTTCTTTGACCGAATCGAGCTCGAGGCTCCACGACTCATTTAACTTAACAAGACGCGTAATTTGCTCTCTTTGCGACGATAAATCCAATTCAAAGGCGGCAAGCAATTTTATGGACTTTTCTCGTTCCCTTTGAAGAGATGAAACTTGTCCTTCGAGAGTCGATATTTCAAGACTTATTTGCGAGTTATTTTCCTGAAGACTCTGAATTTTCTGCACGTATTCTGCAAGCAGAATATCTCGGGAATTAATGTCCTGCAAGTGCTTCTCGCGATCAGCGCTTAAAGTATAAATATCACTTCGAGCGACTTGCAATTGGGCCTCTTGCGACCCGATCGTTGATTGATACTGGTTCAAAGTTGAACTGTTTTCGCTGAGTGCAAGTTCAAGTTGTGCTACTAAATCTTGAGATCGACTTTGCTCGGCCAAAGCATTTTCATAGTCAATGCGTAGATTCTGAAGAGTACTATTCATCTCATTGCTTTGAGTCCGTAGAATTGTCAATTCATTTTCGTAAATAGTTCTTACATTTTCTAATGCAGAAATGGTTTCTAGAGCTTCGTTGTGGTCAGTAGCTATTGAAGAGTATTCTCTCTGCAGCTCCACCAGAAGCCGCAAATCGCCTTCTCGTGAGAGGCGCAGACTTTCGATTTTTCTTTTTAGTTCGCTCAAATTCAATTCAAGGGATTGAGACCTGATCACAGCACGGTCTCTTTCAATTAAAAGAGCGGATTGATCGAGATTTGCATATTCCAATTCAAGGCGAAGATTAGATAAAGCAATGGCATTTTTTTTGTTCAGTTCAATTTCCAACTCATAATTTTTTTGTGTATTTTCCATTTGAAAAATGAGTTGTCTACGTTCTTCTTCAAGTTCCGTGTGGACTTTTGAAAGAAAGTCAGTTCTTTGTGAGAGTTCTAGATTTTGCGTCCATTGACTATCAATATTCCGTTTTGCCTCTTCGATTTCGAGGTTTTTGAGTGTTAATGAATCCTCCACCATTCGCAATTTTGCGAGTAATTCGGACATCTTCTCTTCGTATTCCGCAGACAACTGGGACATCGCAATTTGACTGACTGCTGAAGTTGAATCTTCTTCGCCTAATTTTCGATTTAGTTCCTCTAGTTTGGTTTTACCCTCGGCAAGCGTTTTCTGTAGCTTCCAGGTTCGCCTTGATTCGTATAGGGATTCATGGACCCAGTCCGGGTAGTCAATTGGGGAAAAAGTTTCAAGTGATTGACCGTGATTGCCTTGAATAGTTTCATATAAATTAATTAGCGGTGCTAGTTCACTCATCGCGATGCCTTGAATTGCCCTAAAATTCGCATTTCGAGACAACTTTTCATCGATCATTTCATACGTTGCGGCAGCATCATGGGCTTGAGATTGCTGGATGTCGGATATCTCGAGGTCCTCTAGTGAGTCCATTCCAAAAGAAGCACTAGTCTTAACGCGAACGTTGTTTTTTATGAATTTTTCTATCTTGTTAATCGCCGTCTGTTTGTTCTGAATGACGGATTGGTAATCCAATATAAGGTTATTTCTTTGCGGCAAATTGATAAGTGCGGAGTTCATATAAACGGTCCATAACGCCAATCCATGACGGTGCGGAATTGAATTTCGCAGTTTCAACGATTGAGCAACTTCGAAAGGGTTCCGAATCACAAAAATTGTTGGTAAAGCTTGAAGAGCCATGCGATCCCACAGCGGCATGAGGAGGCAAATCCGTGGGTCTTTTACGAACCAATGTGCACTATTGAGTCCAAAGAGCTCGAGTGAATCCCGATATTTGTTGATTTCTTCATCGGTGAATCTAAACCACGTGTCGTGGCTTATAGGTGGTGGGCTAGACCATCCTCCGTCGAGGGCTTCTAAAAACTCGTCGTTCACGTTCATTACATCAGCTCGTTCGAAAAATCCTCTTGGGTTATCAATTGATGTGGGCATGAGCGGACCGGTTCCCATTGGAATTCCCAAAGAATTTACGAGCCCAGCAACGAGACTTGTCCCAGATCTATGCATTCCCGTTATGAGAATTCCCATCAGTTATTCACCTTTGACCTTCTATCGCTGACATTTTCTAGCATAGAGAATATTTTCCTATCCATGCTGGTTCGGCCAAAGTTGCGTTCAACATCTTCCAACCCTTGTCGTGAAATTGACTCCCAAAGGTGATCGTCAGAAACCAATCGGCCAATGGCAGTTACGAAATCTTGACTGGTTTCGGCCACAAGACAATTGAATCCGTCAGTTAACTGCATGCCCTCAGCCGCTATTTGAGTTACGACGGTTGGCACACCGAACGCCATGGCTTGCCCGACTTTCCCTTTTACTCCTGCCCCGTAACGGAGGGGGGCAATCACAATTCTTGCGTTCTGATATTCCTCATCCAATTCTTTAAGCCATCCCGTGAATGTGACTCCTTCAGGTGCGATCTCTACCAGATGAACTGGTGGTTTTGCCCCAACAATTCGTAAGGTCAATTTTGGGAATTCGCGTCGAAGTGCAGGCCAAATTTCTGCCAACATCCACTCAATGGCATCAACATTCGGAGTGTGTTCGAAAGACCCAACGAATAGCAAACCTGATCTATCCACGGGAGAGACATCGTAGACATTTTCCGCGTGAACATTGGGAAGTACGAAGACTTGCCTCTTTGAACGAGCGTTGAGAAGTTCTTCTTCTGCAGTACTTACGACAATCGTGGCGTCAGATTTCCCAATCAAATCGAACTCAATCATTTCCTGCATAAGTGATTGTCGGTACAAATCTTCATTTCGCTCTAGCATTGCTTGTCGTCTGATTCGAGAAAAATGGAGATCGATCGTGTCGAAAATGACCGGCACACCAGGGAAATAAGACTGATAATCGTCAAAAAACCTTTTAGTTGGACCTGGTCGACAAACCCATACTGCAGTTAGGAAGGGCAATCTTTCGGCAATCAAGTCCAAATGACCAGCGTATATATTGAATATTTCAATACCAGCCGCTTCCAACTTATCGCTGTACTCGAATTTCCTTAATCCATTCACCGGCACAAAAGTTACGTGGTAATTCAACCTGCGCAGCGAAAGCAGTATTTCGACCATCCGTAAACTTCCGGAGTCCACATCAGGCATGGGAATCTGCTCATCAAAAACAATTATGGAGCCCCGGTAATGCCGATGCGCAGCGCCCCAAACTTTGTTTGCGTTCGGTTGATGGTGCAGTTGCAGATTGTTCTCCCAGACCTTTTTGAAGTTTTCGGCGTTGATTACCTGGTAACGCTTTAAGCCTTTACTTTCGTCGGTACCGTGAGAAATTCCTTCATAATGGATTACGCGAGATTGCGGTTGGACCCACACTTCGTATCCCGAGTTCCAAGCGTTAAAAGAAAGATCAGTGTCTTCATAATAGGCAGGAGCGTAAACTTCATTGAACCCACCAATATTTCGCCAGAAGTCCATTCTCACCATTATTGAAGCACCTGAGCAATAATCAACCTTACGTTCATAACCGATCCTGGGATCAGTTCCCTGAAACCTTTTCCCATAATTCCAGCCTGTGGCATCGTTAAATATGATTCCACCTGCTTCCTGGACTATTCCATTTGGATACAGGAGTTGAGAGCCTACGATCGCGGCGTTTGGGTGGCGATAAAATGTGTCTTTCAAAATATCAAGCCAATTTCCTATTGGGATGGTGTCATTATTCAGAAAAAGGACATATTTGCCTTTTGCCTGTCTGGCACCAAAATTAGCTGCTCTTAAGAAGCCCAAATTAAGGTCAAGACGGAGGTATCTCAGATTTCTGACGGTGGAGAAGATCTCCTGAGTGTCATCATTTGAGGCATCGTCAACCAAAATCACCTCGACCGTCGTCGTGTTTACCGCCAAGGTATCCTGAAGGGCGGAGAGGCACTGCATCGTGTACTCGGATTTGTTGTAGGCGCAGACAATAATCGAGACATCGACCTCTTCAGAGAGCGCAGGAAAGTCGATTTGCCAGTTTTCGCGTACAACTAGACCGGGATGGGACATGGGCAAATCTTAGAGAAACTTGACTTAGATGACCACCATACGAGTGGTATTAACAATCTTGAAATCAAAAAAGGTCACACCTAGATTGCTTGAGAGGATTTGGGTCAGGGAATCTTGACTTGCAAGTGAGGCTGATGGTCTCCTGCTGCGTCAAGGGGCGCGCAAAAGTGAAATTTGACTGAGTGTGGACCGATACCAATGTTAGATTTGGAGCGTTCTCTGTGGCATTTCTCTATAATCAGGTAATGATTCAATTAGCCTCGTCGCTTACCTATTGACGAGTAAGCATCGCATTAATTATCGAAAGCGACAGATTAATAATATGGAGCAATTGAAGATCGGAATTTTTGGCAATTGCCAAGTCTCTTCTTGGCAGTCGATGATTCATGCGAATTTTGACGATATAGAAATTTTGAAAACCAAACATGTTACTCAAGGAAGTGTTCTGACAGACGTAGAGATTCAATTGATTTCTGAATGCGATTTGATATTGAAGGTAAAGTCAGATCGGGGCGAACAACCGGGCGAAAGTTACGATTTGGCGTTCGAGGATCGAGAAATTATTGAAGTGCCGTCTTTAGTGTTTTCCGGATTTCATCCCGACGTTTGTTACGTGACCTTTAACGGGGCAATGGTGAAAAATTTTTTCTTGAAGGATTGGAATTCAAGGATTCTTTATTGGAGTTTTCAAAATGGTCTTGGCGTAAGTGAAGCACTTTCCTTGTTCAACGCAGAGGTCTTTGAGGAACTAGGTTATTTCAGCACTCCCAGAATTTCGAGGGATCAATTGCGGGAAAATTTTTCAAGTT
>CAIMZW010000120.1 GCA_903846075.1 uncultured Actinomycetes bacterium | reverse complement strand
CTTCATGGTCGAACCGGTCTACAACGCTTCTGGATTGGGATTGCCGATAGTCATGACCTTGGCGAATCGAGCAATTGGTGCTCCGATAAATATTTGGAATGATCATTCCGATTCGATGAGCCAACGCGATTCTGGCTGGATTCAGCTGTACGCCCAAGACAATCAATCAGCAGCCGACCTACATATTTTGGCTTTTCGAATTGCTGAAGAAGTCTCACTCCCTGTGATGGTCTGCATGGATGGCTTTGTTCTCACCCACGCTATGGAAGAAATTGATGTTGTCGAACGTGAACAAGTAGATCTCTTTTTGCCACCATTCGTTCCACGTCAAGTACTTGATCCCCTTGATCCGGTTTCGATTGGTGCAATGGTTGGCCCCGAAGCCTTTACTGAGGTTCGCTACCTCGCACATGTGAAACAACTTCAGGCCTTAGAGCGCATTCCCTCTCTGGCTTCGGATTTTGCAACCATTTTTGGACGTCGGGCTGCCGGTGAGCATGACCTTGATGGACTCATCACGAGTTATTTCGTGGAAGATGCGGAAGTTGTTCTGGTCGCTCTTGGCTCAGTTCTCGGAACCATAAAGGATGTCATCGACGATATGCGTGCTGAAGGTGTTTCGGTTGGAGTATTAGGAATAACTTCCTTTAGACCATTTCCCCTTGATGCGGTCAGAAATGCTCTGATTGGTGCCATGCAAGTTGTCGTTGTAGAGCGAGCATTTGCACCTGGTATCGGAGGTATCGTCTCTTCCAACGTTCGAACTGCTCTTGGCGAAACCGCGATTCCTATCTCAACTGCGATCGCAGGACTTGGCGGACGTCCGATAACTAAGGCGTTGATTCGCGACATCGTAGATAGAACTCTTGATGGAAGTTTGCCTTCGTTAACTTTCACAGACCTCAATCACGAACTCATAAATCGAGAAATGGAACGATCGAGTTCGAATCGACGTTCTGGACCCATGGCAGAGAATCTATTGAAAGATTTGGGACGAGCATGACAACACCGTTGAAGTTTTATCAGGTCGGATCTTTTGCAGTCGGCAATCGGCTGCTTGCGCAAGGTCAACTCTCCGAACAATCCAGGCCCACCCGAACAAACTCGTTAACCTCTGGCCATCGTGCCTGCCAAGGATGCGGCGAGGCGCTCGGTGCGCGGTATGCCTTAGATGCTGCAATGGCAGCCACCGACGGGAAGATCGTTGCAGTCAATGCAACCGGTTGTTTAGAGGTCTTCTCCACGCCTTATCCGGAAACATCGTGGCGGCTTCCTTGGTTGCACTCACTTTTCGGAAATGCCGCGGCGGTTGCGACCGGTGTCGCTGCCGCTCTTCGCGCTCAAGGAAAGAGCGACATTCGAGTCATCGCACAAGGTGGTGATGGTGGAACAGTTGATATCGGATTTGGTCCACTCTCGGGCATGTTCGAACGCAATGATGATGTGCTCTATATCTGTTACGACAATGAGGCCTACATGAACACCGGCGTTCAGAGATCCGGTGCGACCCCTCCTGCCGCACGAACCAACACCACACATGCGGTCGGTGAAAACCCTGGAGCTTCTTTTTCGCAAGGAAAGAATTTGCCTGTCATTGCCATGGCTCACGGAATTCCTTACGTTGCAACCGCAAGCGTGGCTGACTTGCATGATCTAGAAACTAAAGTGAAGAAAGCGATGACTTTTCATGGCGCTCGCTACCTCCATATTTTGGTTCCATGCCCACTCGGTTGGGGTTCAAGGTCTGAAGAAACCATTCATCTTGCGCGTATGGCTACTGAGTCCGGTCTCTTTCCCGTCTTCGAAGCGGAATATGGCGAAGTTATATCCAGCAAGAAGATCCGTCGTCAGGTTGCGGTTGTTGACTATCTAAAACCTCAAAAGCGATTCGCCCACTTGTTCGGCGCAAAGGGTCGACCGGATCTGCTCGAGCTTATTCAAGCAAATGCCAATAGAAATATCGCAAAGTACGAATTAATGGATGAAAATTCAGTAAGGCTTATAGGAGTTAATCGTGAGTAAACCATTTGCCATCACCTTAAATATTGGTTCCTCACTCGCCAACCACACTGGTTCATGGCGAAACGAAAGACCTGTTTATGTCAATCGGATGCCGCCATGTAATAACGCATGCCCGGCAGGAGAAGATGTTCAAGGTTGGCTCTATGAAGGCGAAGCCGGAAACTACGAGCACGCCTGGCGAAATCTCACCAAGGACAATCCACTTCCTGCAATCATGGGACGAATTTGTTATCACCCATGTCAGACTGCATGCAATCGAACCGAACTTGATGAAGCAGTGGGTATCAACTCGGTCGAACGCTTCTTAGGTGACGAAGCGATCAAACAAGGATGGCAATTCTCGGTTACGGTTGCGCCCACTGGAAAGAAGATTTTAATAATTGGTTCGGGGCCATCTGGACTTTCCGCCGCCTATCAATTAGCTCTCAAAGGTCATTCAGTAACTATTCGCGAGAGTTCATCCGCGCCGGGCGGCATGATGCGGTATGGCATTCCTGCCTATCGCTTGCCGAGAGAAGTCTTGGATGCCGAGATTTCCAGAATCGTCAATATGGGGGTTCGAATTGAATGCAATACCAAAGTCGAAAATGCTGATGCTGCATTCGCTGAGGGATTTGATGCAGTCTTTTTGGCTATTGGAGCTCACCTAGGAAAACGAGCCTTTATTCCTGCCGGCGATACTGCGCGAATCTTGGATGCCGTTTCGGTGCTTCATATGACTGCAGATGGCGAACCACCTTTACTTGGACGTCGTGTTGTCGTTTACGGTGGTGGCAATACTGCCCTCGATGCCGCTCGTACTGCACGTCGACTAGGTGCCTATGAGGCGATCGTCGTTTACCGCAGAACTCAAGAAAAGATGCCTGCTCACGAAATTGAACTTAAAGAGGCGCTCGATGAAGGCATTGTGATGCGATGGCTTTCAACAATATCTCGAGTAGACGAAGGATCAGTAACGATCGAAAAAATGGAGTTGGATGAAAAGGGAAATCCGCAACCAACAGGTCAATTTGAAAATCTCGATGCCGATTCCGTAGTTCTCGCTCTTGGTCAAGAGGTTGATCTCAGTGTCATCAATGGCATTTCTCAAGTCACAGTTGATGACGGCGTTATCGAGGTAGATGAATTCTTGATGACTGGTAGGCGCGGTCTCTTTGCTGGTGGCGATGCTGTACCCGGAGAGAGAACTGCCACCAATGCAATTGGTCACGGCAAGCATGCTGCGAGGGCAATCGATTCTTGGTTGCAAGGAGAGACTTTCGTTCATGCGCATCGCCCAGAGCCTGCATCATATGATCGACTTAATACCTGGTATTACTCAGATGCACCCAAGACGGTTCGATCAAAGCTGGATGGGGCACGACGTGCGAGCAATTTCTCGGAAGTTGTTCAAGGGCTTGACGCCGAAACTGCCGTCTTTGAAGCCAGACGTTGTCTCTCGTGTGGAAATTGTTTCTCTTGTGATAACTGCTTTGGCGTTTGTCCCGATAACGCGGTTATTAAATTAGAGAATGGCAAGTATGAGATCAATCTGGATTACTGCAAGGGTTGTGGGATTTGCGCGAATGAATGCCCTTGCGGTGCGATCGATATGGAGCCAGAGCGTTCCTAATGCAAAACGCTCCCTCTAAGGGGAGCGTTTTGATCTAACTGATTACTAGAGTGAAACGGTCGTGCGAACTTTAGAAGCGACCTTTATCTGGTTTGCAGCTCGGGTAGCACTTGAGGTGCGAAACGATTTGCTGCCATGAAGGAATAGCGCGAAGGTGATTCCGACTGCACCACCGACGAGTTGAGCCACCATAAAGTTCACTACAGATTGTGGTGCGATACCGGCAAAGGAATCGCTCCAGGTTCGAGCGTAGGTAACGGCTGGGTTTGCAAAGGCAGTTGATGAAGTGAAGAAGTATGCCGCTCCAATCCATGCAGGCACGACGATGAAATTAAGAGCGCTTCGCTTTTCAAAGCGATTTAGTTGAACAATGATGATGAGGCCAGCAGTTGCGATTGCCTCACCGATCAGCATTCCGGTGCCACCGCGTTCGTGAAGTGAATTGGAAATCGCGGGATGGCTAAACATTACGTTGGCAACCATAACTCCGATAAAGCCACCTAAGAATTGAGAAGCTAGATAGGTAGAGGCATCTACTGGCTTGATGCGACCAAGAACCCATTCGCTAGCGGTGATGACTGGATTGAAGTGGGCGCCGCTGATTGCCGAAAAGGTGTACATAAGAGCACCTAGGGAAAGCACAGTGACTATGGCATTAATGGCAAGTTGCAGACCAGCATCTTTAGTGAGTGATGTGGCCATTTCACCAGAGCCAACTACGGCAATAACAAGCAGGGCAGTTCCGATAAGTTCTGCGGAAGCGGTACGCCAAAGACTACGAAATGGGGACATGATTACCTCTATTTTTGGTTGGGGACTAGAACCAAATGGACAAGTAGAACGCTACCGAATCTTTTAAATATTGAACAGACCCGAGTTTTACGAACAGGTTAATTCTTGACGCTATCTACCGATCAGTAAGTTAATCTCCTTTTCACTCTGACTGGTGGTGAAGAGCCACCTATCGAACTCGCTATCACGCAGTTCAATCACAAATCCTGATTTTTTCCCATAAATCGCGCAAAAGTCTTCATTCTTTCGTGACCAAAGTGACCCTAAAAGGATAAAGAGGAAGATTCCTGTGCCCGGCGCTCGAACCCCGCGGATGATCCCTTTAGCCCACAAATTAGGGTGGGCAGTAACCGAAATCACATTGGAAACTGAAGTGATGGGCGATTGATGCATCGCGCCAAGTCGCTCCCACTTGGAAAGTTCAAGAATGAGCTGATCTTCGTGACGCTGCAGTACCGCCATTTAAAGAGCGTAGCGGATTGTAGGCTTGCGCTCATGTCAAAAGTCCTTGCGTCGCTGCCCGTTGGTGAAAGAGTCGGAATTGCCTTTTCTGGAGGGCTAGATACTTCAGTGGCGGTCGCCTGGATGCGTGCCAACGGCGCTATTCCATTCACTTACACGGCAGATCTTGGCCAATACGACGAGCCAGATATTGAGTCAGTTCCCGGACGTGCGCTCGCCTATGGTGCTGAAAAGTCTCGATTGGTGGATTGCAAACTTGCTCTAGTCGAAGAGGGACTTGCCGCAATCGCGTGCGGTGCCTTCCATATTCGTTCTGGTGGCAAGCAGTACTTCAACACAACTCCGTTGGGTCGCGCGGTAACCGGGACGCTCCTGGTTCGAGCAATGCTGGAAGATGGTGTCTCCATTTGGGGCGATGGCTCAACCTATAAAGGTAACGACATCGAACGGTTCTATCGCTACGGACTCCTGGCAAACCCAGAGTTGAGGATTTACAAACCTTGGT
>CAIMZW010000119.1 GCA_903846075.1 uncultured Actinomycetes bacterium | reverse complement strand
TTTGAAAGAGGTGGCGGCGCCCAAACAAATCGGGCAGCGGCAATTTCTTTGGGGATCACTAGCGCCCAATCTGCCTCGATCGGAGCTCCACACGTGAAGAATATTTGGGATGGCCCTCGAGGTTTGGTTGAAATGTTCAGCGTCGAAGCCAATGACTTCGAACTTCGAGATGGAGTGAGTACAGCCGAACTTCGTTTGATGCCGACCAATGGATTTACTCACTCTGCAGTTTTTGCTGCCTGGAAATTGCGCCAGCGCACTGCTAGTACACCGGAAAAAATCGTTGTGATACTTCCATTAGCATCGAAGGCTTTGCTTGATGGATCTCTTGGCGGGGATTGGTGGAATCCCAAGTTCGCGATTGCCGCTCTTTGGCAATCAGGAGATCCGATGCTGTTATCTGATGCTCGCGATTATCTGCCCATCACGGAGGTCGAGTTCGAAGAGATGCCCATTAGGAGCGGAAAAGTCAGGGTTCATACTTCATCAAGCATCGATGAAGAATTTATTGATCGCGCTCCCGAAGAGACCCCATGGATCAAGAAGAAATGGCAAAGCGCAGAACTGGGAACCCCGCAAGAAAGCTACTTGCGATGTTCCAACTTTCCGCTTTCAGCACTTCGATAGGCAACATCCAAGGCTTCCACAGAACGTGCACCTAATTCTCCCGGCGAATAATTGACGAATGCTTCATTCTTCCCAGCAGAAACTAGGGCGTCGATAGGACCTTGGCAGTTATAGAAACCATCATCGTCCTCCAACTCCAATCTGATGTTTTCGCCTTTGTGGTAAAGCCAGACTGCTGCACGTTCCAAATCAAGAAGAAGTTGTCCTTCATCGCCTATGGCACGTAGTTCGAGTGCGTGATATCCCTTATGAGCTGGAGCGTAGGCAGAGCCGCCAGATACGGATCCGATTGCTCCATTATCAAAGCGATAACTAATGGCATCATGCATTTCTACCGGAGCATTCATCGGCGCGCTCATCAGCGCAAAGCCAGATTCGACTCGGGCGCTCGTAAGCCATAACCCCATTCCTAGCGCGTGCGTAAGTTGCGCTTGTCCATATCCCCCGCCAGAGAATTTTGGATCGGTCCAAGTCTTCTGATCAGGCAGAGATTCTGGCGTTGCATCGGGGTAGGCACCAGTGTTGGACAGTAATTCACGCGTCGCGGAAGACATATGAATCGTCAAATGTTCCAGATTGCCGATTCCGTATTTGTCCATCAACTCTTTGGCTTGGCGCATCATAGGAAGATAGTTCCAGCCAAAAGCAATAATGAGTTCTTTGCCGAACTTCTCAGCGGTATTTACCAAATCCCATGCATCACCGGGCTCGATTGAGACTGGCTTCTCACACATGACGTGCGCACCTGATTCGAGTGCCGCCTTCGCATGTTCATGATGCAAGCCGGTCGGACTGCCGATCACACAAATATCAACTCCTGCTTTAAGTACATCTCGGTAATCTTCTGATGCAACCTGAAATCCATATCGGTCTTTCATTTTATAAAGAATCTCTTCGCCAATTCGCGAAATGCCAACAAACTCCACGTCGTCATGTTTAGCTAAATTTGGTAGGTGGGATGCAATTGCCCAACTGCCTGCACCGATTACTCCGACCCGAACTTTTGCCATTTTATTTTCGCTTTCTCTTTGACTGTGGGCAAGTATCCAATATTCTAAGGAAAGTTCAAGAGCATCTTCGCGAGTCAAGGCTTAATAACTTAAGACAGAGAGGTCTTTATTTATGGAAAGAGTCTGCTTTACCTTTGAAATTTATGATGGAAAAGTCGCAGAATACGAGAAGCGTCACGCTGAAATCTGGCCTGAACTTGTCGAAGCGCTCAATGAATGTGGCTTTACAAATTACACAATATTTCGACGGGGATTGAACACCGTCGCCTATTTGGAAGCAGTTCCCAGCAAGGCAGTCGCTTTTGAAAAACTTTCACATTACGAAGTCAATGCCAAGTGGGCAAAATGGTTCGAAGATGTAATCGTCAATTTGGCCGATAGCCAAGGAAACCTCATGGAATTCAAAGAGATCTGGCACTTAGCGCAATAGCCGCATTCAGATGTCAATCTTTGAATTAGATTTTTGAATATCCAGTAGGTTCTAATAGAGCCATAAGAAATTCTCGTTCTTCTTGAGAGAGTGGACGAGATTTCTTGGTTTCCATATCAACGGCAACTTGAATTGTTTTCGCGCGCGCATGTAGCCTAGCCTCGCTGGACAATTCATAAGCGACGGCAAAAGAAGAATTTCCGATTGCCGTAATCCAGATTGCAACATCGAGATCAATTCCACCGACATAGATCGGCAGAAGGAAATCAATCTCGGCACGACCAACAACCATGTCCGTCAATATAGGTTCAAACCCACGGCGAATTCGGTCAAAGGAGACAAGATCAAAACGGGCTTCCTGTACAAAAACCAGATATTTGGCGTTATTTACGTGACCAAATGCATCAAGATCATCCCAACGCACATGCGCTTTTGTATGGAATCGCATTTATCTAGTGAGCTTTCGATAAGTAACACGATGTGGTCTAGCAGCATCGGCGCCTAGGCGTTCGATCTTATTTTTCTCATACGACTCAAAGTTTCCTTCAAACCAGAACCATTGTGAGTCACCTTCATAAGCCAAAATGTGAGTGGCAATTCGATCCAAGAACCATCGATCGTGCGAGATCACTACCGCACAGCCGGGAAATTCAAGGAGAGCATTTTCCAGTGAACCTAAAGTTTCGACATCGAGGTCGTTTGTAGGCTCATCCAAGAGCAAAAGATTTCCGCCCATTTTTAGAGTAAGCGCAAGATTCAATCGATTTCGTTCGCCACCTGAAAGAATTCCCGCTGCCTTCTGCTGATCCGGACCTTTAAATCCAAAGGTGGAGACATAGGCGCGCGATGGAATTTCAACATTTCCTACCTTCATGAAATCCAAACCATCGGAAACAACTTCCCACAAAGACTTCTTTGGGTCGATGCCGCCGCGCGATTGATCAACATAGGAGATCTTTACGGTCTCACCAATTTTTACATTGCCGCTATCGGGAGATTCCATTCCAAGTATGGTTTTAAAGAGGGTGGTCTTTCCGGCACCGTTTGGTCCAATGACTCCCACGATTCCGTTTCGAGGCAAGGTGAAGGATAGATCGTCAATGAGCAAACGTTCGCCAAAACCCTTCTTTAGGTGATCGACCTCAACAACAATATTTCCAAGGCGTGGACCCATGGGAATTTGAATTTCTTCAAAGTCCAACTTGCGAGTCTTGTCAGCTTCGGCAGCCATCTCTTCATAGCGAGCTAGACGAGATTTAGATTTTGCTTGGCGACCTTTGGCATTCATACGAACCCACTCGAGTTCTTCGGCCAATCGCTTTGCCCGCTTTGCATCTTTCTGTCCTTCGACCTTAAGTCGTGCGGCTTTGGTTTCTAGATAAGTCGAGTAATTGCCTTCATATGGATAGGCACGACCTCGATCCAATTCCAATATCCATTCCGCAACGTTGTCGAGGAAGTAACGATCGTGGGTGATAGCAACCACGGTGCCTGGATACTTTGAAAGATGCTGCTCTAACCAGAGGACAGATTCGGCATCCAAGTGGTTAGTGGGTTCATCAAGGAGAAGAAGATCTGGTGCTTGAAGCAGTAATTTACAAAGTGCTACGCGGCGGCGCTCACCACCGGAAAGAACGCTGACATCGGCCTCAGGTGGTGGACAACGTAAGGCATCCATCGCCTGTTCCAATTGCGAATCCAACTCCCAGGCATTCCGGTGATCGAGTTGTTCCTGGAGATTTCCCATCTCTGCAAGAAGTTTGTCGTAATCTGCATCAGGCTGACCCATTAACTCGGAGACTTCATTAAATCTATTAAGGAAACCGATTGTCTCGGCCACGCCATCTTGAACATTTTCCAAAACAGTCTTGGAGTCATCCAATTCTGGTTCCTGCATCAAAATTCCAACGCTATATCCAGGAGTCAGAAATGCCTCACCATTAGAGGGCTGTTGAAGACCAGCCATGATTTGGAGAACGGTGGATTTTCCGGCGCCATTTGGTCCAACGACACCAATTTTTGCTCCGGGAAAAAAGGAGAGCGTCACATCATCCAGAATGACCTTGTCGCCATGCGCTTTTCGCGCCTTCTTCATCGTATAAATAAACTCGGCCATAGTGCGAAACCTTACCGTTAGCCTTGCTTAGACTTAAATTCGAGGTCTTATTTGAGGTTAGATCTGACTCTTCACGACTGCTTTTCTCACGGCTTCTATGGTTTCGAAGCGATCTTTCTCATCGGTGCTCCAATTGCTGACTGAAATTCGAAGCACCTTAACTCCTTTCCATTTCGAACCCGATATCCAGACCGACTCATCTTCGAGTAAACATTTTTCGACAGATTCAGTCCGTGCATCAGATTCAAAGGCGAAAGAAACTTGCGTGAAAACCACATCATTCAGAACTCGACAGCCCGGGACTGTGGCTAGGTCGGATGCCAGCGCTTGCGCATTGAGAACCATGTCATCCACCAATTCGCTGACCCCAGATCTACCAAGTGCCAATAAGGCTGCCCAAACGGTGACTCCCCTACCGCGACGAGATAGCTCAGCAACTTTTTCACTAGGCCAGAGTTCCTCTTCCCGTTCGCTTGGTAGATAACTTGCCTCCACACCAAATGCTCGACGCAGCGCCGTCGGATTGCGAACGATGCTTACACCACAGTCATAAGGAACATTGAGGGTCTTATGAGCATCGGTAGCCCATGAATCCGCCAGTTCAACTCCATCAAGGAGCGGACGCAACTTTGATGAGGCGAGCGCCCAAAGCCCAAATGCGCCGTCAACATGAACCCATGCGCCATGTTCGTGAGCCAGTTCAATCGCCTCGCGAAAATACTCAAAGGAACCGGAGTGAATATTTCCTGCCTGTAGCGCAAGAATTGTTGGCGCCGAAAATTTCTCCAACGCGTCGCGTAACGCATCAATCCGAATTCGGCCCTGGGAATCTGACTCGACTTCTTCAGGCGCTCCAAGGCCAAGGTATCGCAGTGATGTATCGATGGTTACGTGGCGTTCCTCATTTACTAAAACTCGAATTCGCGGAGCACCAGTAAGCCCCAATAAGTTGACGTCCCAACCTACTCGAGCAAGAACTTCGCCTCGGGCTGCTGCGAGGCCGCCAAAGTTGGCCATCTGTGCGCCGGTCGGAAAACCGACAGCGGATTCTTTCGGAAGACCCAAAATATCGAGAATCCAATCGCCTGCTATGGATTCCAGAGCAGTAACAGTCGGGGTCAGTGTTGGGGCTCCAGAATTTTGGTCCCAGGCGCTTATCAACCAATCGGCAGCCAATGGCGCTGGCATGGTGCCTCCGATTACCCAACCGAAGAATTTTCCAGAACCCATTCCCATCAGTCCGGCTTCTCCAAGTGTGCCTAACCGATTAATTACTTCAACGGGATCGGTCCCCTGATCGGGCAGAATGTCGCCGAAAGCATCACGAACTTCATCAAAGCTTTTCCGAGGATTGATTCCTCGTTCAGATATGCCCGCAATCCATTGCTGCGCATATATTGATGCTTGATTCAGCGGATCTCGAAATTGTTCTGCGTCAAATGCCATTGAACACCGCCCATTTCTTTAGTGAAGCGTAGAAATAATGACTTGAAATATCCAGAGTTAATGAGAGTTCTTTTGGGTGAAGTAGACTTCCGCTCTCAATCCGTTTGGTCCACTTCATGCGCCTGTAGCTCAGTCGGATAGAGCACCCGCCTTCTAAGCGGGTTGTCGCAGGTTCGATTCCTGCCAGGCGCGCTTACCTATCTTTTCGGATTGAACGTCCAGATGGGACCGAGGCTGTCGACTCACGGCGCACTAACTTGCCGACAAAGAGCTTCTCGGAATTGTCATCATTTTCAGCGCGCAAACTTTTAATCAATCCTCGAACTGCTGCTGCCCCCATTTCTGCAGCTGGTGGACTGACTGTAGTCAGACTCGGTTCGGCATCCAATGCCCCTTGTTCGATAGTGTCGATGCAGATTATTGAAACATCTTTCGGAACTTTGAAACCCAATCGTTGAATTCCGCGAGCGAAGCCAATAACAGCCTCGGAGTTCAGACTAATGATTCCAGTGAAGTCATCGAACTTCTCCGAAAATTGATCGGCCGCCTTGATGCCAGATTCAATCGTGTTGCTGGCATGAATAACTTGAACCTCAACATCAAACTTATTTCCCAAAAATTTTGCGGCTTTCTCGCCTCTAACTATGGCGCCGTAACCTTCACGATATTGCTTTGCCGTGGTGCTGAGGAAAATAATCTTTGTGTGTCCAAGCCGAACGAGTTCGGCAAAAGCCACCTCCTCGGCCGCTTCAAAATCACGGTCAGCATAGATTTCGGTTTCGTAATTATTTGTTCTGCCGATGAGCCCTACCGGGATATTCAGACTATGCAGCAGATCTACTCGATCATCTTGCAATCGCACTTCCATCAAAATAATTCCATCGAGTAGGCCGGTTTGAGCCTGCAGGATGGCATCTTCAATCTCTCGGTCATAGGCCGGCCAAAGAATGAGGTGGTAGCCATTTTTGCGAGCCTCATTGGCTGCGCCTAGAACATAACTAATGTCGCCATCGTTTATTCCATGGTGGTCCGAGACATTAAAGAGCAGGGCAATCATTCGGCTACTACCGCTGCGAAGCGCCTTAGCCATGGCGTTTGGCTTGTAACCCATTTCTTCCATGACCTTGTGGACTCGGCGCTTTGTCGCCTCGGAAATCGGTTTGGATCCAGTAATCACGTACGAAACCGTGCTCTCAGATACTCCTGCAGCGCGAGCAACTTCAGAACGTTTTACCACTTGTTGACCCTAGCCCATTGCCACTCTGCCGCTAGAACTCTCCTTCATTTCATCGGTTTCGTTATGAAACCGTTATGAAATTAACCCTAAGAACGATATCCGAATTACAGTGGCTCGAATATTATTGACACCTGTCAATGAAAGCCCTTTTTTATGACCCCCCGAATTGATTACCTGCTAATCAATATTTCTTTTCGAAGAAATTCATAAAGGAGTGGTCATGGGGCGACCACAGTTGCGAGGGCACCGGTGGTCGCCTCTTTTTTTCCCAAATGCTCGATGGTGAGAACCCGCCTTTGGTGAGAATTAAATATCTACGGTGATTAAAGTTGCCTCTTCATCACATAAAAGGGGAAACCGAATGAACAACATCAATCCAACCAAGATTGCAGTAATTACCGGAGCAGGTGGAGCAATCGGTAGTGGCATCGCAGTTAAGTTGGCTTCCGAAGGTTATTCAGTCGTACTAACAGATCTCAAAAGTGATGCCGTTCAATCTCAATCCAGCAAGATTGAAGGCGCTCTTGCTTTCGCCGCTGACCTGAGAAACGAGTCCGAGGTCCTGGCTCTCCTTGATTTCGTTACCGAAAAGTTTGGTACTGCGACTTTGCTGGTGAATGCCGCTGGTGTTTTCTTTGAACACAAGCTCACCGAAACAACTGTTGAACAATTTGATCTCTTAATTGATGCCAATCTCAAAGGAACATTTCTCACCTGTAAAACTTTCATTCCAGAAATGATTGCTAATGGTGGCGGGTCTATCATCAATATCGCATCGACCGCAGGACTCTATGCCAGCTCAACCAGGCCCTTGTATTCAGTCGCTAAAGCCGGTGTCATCATGCTTACGCGATCAATCACCGTTGATTATGGTTCCAAGGGAATTCGTGCCAACGTCATTTGCCCAGGTTTAATAGATACACCTATGGCAGATTGGATTACTTCTCGTCCAGAGGCTCTGAAGGCTTGGGAGGCGAACCTACCGGCTGGCAGAATTGGCACCGTGGAAGATATTTCCAAGGCCGTGAGCTTCCTAGCCTCCGAAAATTCTTCCTACATGCACGCTGGAATTATGGTTGTTGATGGCGGCGGACGGCCTTAACTTCGAGCCAAAGAGAAATCTCCACTAACGGTATTGACCTTTATTTTCACCACCTCACCATTGGATTCTGAGTTCGCGCCTGCAGAGCCTGATTGCGAACTCAGTTCGATCTCTGACCTTAAATCTCCGCTAACGGTGTTGCTATCCACTTCGACCTCAAAACCCGGAGCAACAAAAACTTTAATATCTCCAGAGACCGTCTTAAAAGAAAAATCTCCCGGAGTGGAAACATGCGCGATGACATCACCGGAGACCGAAGTGATTGACGATTTTCCAGTCGGGCTTTTAATGATTGTCAGGTCGCCAGAGACGGTAGTGAAATGAGCCGACTTTAAAGATTGTTCCACCGTGACATCGGCAGAGACCGACTCAATTTTCACTACTGCAGAAACTGGCACCTTTATAAAGAGTGTGAGATTCGAACTTCCCCGATTGAAAAACTCTTTGATTCCGCCTTTGCGCTTATCAATTTGAATCTTTATTCGATTGCCGCTCTGAGCAATATTCGCCATCTCAGCAAACTCTTGTGAATCACTTCCTTCCCCGACAATCTCAATGTGGCACTGAGGGTCTGGTGATTCCATGACAACAACGTCACTCCATCGGCATTCGATTTTTATCTCGGGGTTTACGAGATCGAAGGATTCGCTTCGTAAAATATTTGTCGAAAAAGTAGTCATGATCAGCTCTTCCCCTTGCCTTTAAGTTGTCGTCCGCCAATTTTCATTTGATGACTTCCCCGCTCTCCCACTTTCAAGAACCAGGTATTCAAAGAGACTCCTTCATTGCTTGCGGCCGCCTCGATTCGGCTCTTGAGGTCTTCTGGAAGTCGAAGTGTTACCCGCGCATTGAGGTCGGCCGGAGTTTCAGAGACAGGTTTTTCATCGAGAGCGTGGATGAGTTCCAGATCATCGCCATTTAACTTTGCCTCAATCGTTGCGCCAGGGATTTGCCCCTTGAGTTCCAAGGCAACTTCGGAGAAGGCTTCAAGCAACCTGCTCCGTAAAACTGGCTCCAAGGTCGGTAATAGTCGAGCGACCGCTTGGTCGAGTTCGGGGCCGCCCAATTTTCCCAAAGCGGTGAGGTCCGCGGCGAACCGTTCGATGAACGTTGACATTTTCATGGTGCTATTTTGACATCATTTTGACATCAAGTCAATGTCATATTCATAAGCATTTTGGAGATGCAAAAGGCGGACCGTCCCTCAACGGCCCGCCTTTTGTTTGTACTAGTTCAGTAAGAGTTATGAACCGAGCTTTGCGAGCTGGGTATCAAGCTTGATACCGAACGCGCTGGAGTGAGTTGTCACTGCGAAACCAAGATTTGGGTGAAGTCCTGGGCAGTTGAAACCGATGAATGCAATCGTCTTCTTCACTTCGGCAGCCTTTGCGGTGTCACCGTAGTTGGTGAGTGCGAGTGCATAAGTTGTCGCGGTGAATGGGTATGAATCTGAGTCTTTTGTGTTGTAATCAAAGACTACGGTTCCATCAGCATTAACGGTTGCCTGTGCAGCTGCCGCAAGGGCTGAATCCGATGATGGTGTGATTGAGTTTCCAGCAGCGTTGATGATGTTCGAAAGCTGCAAGTGGTAGGTAGCAGCGAAGGAAACTTCAGCGTAGGTGATGGAGTACTTGGTCTTTGCGGCCAATTGTGAAACTCCCGCAGAACCGGCTGCAGCTCGGAAGTGAACTGGATCAGCAGTGATGTCGCCAGGGAAAGCTGCGGCAAATGAGTCCGCTGGGTTCTTTGTCCAAACAGATGGAACAGCCTTGTTCAAGGCGCGTGAGAGGTTGTTTGAGGTACCTGAGTTATCAGCACGGTAGATAACGGTGATTGGCTGATTTGGCATGGTACGAGTGATGTTGGAGGTATTGATTCGAAGAACGATTGGTGAGCCATTGCTGTCCTTCATTACATCGCCCTTGGAATCTTTGCGATAAACAGGAGTGGTGACGGTCCTATTGTTATCAGCAACAATCGCTGGGTCATTCCAACGAGTGATCTTGCCGGCGAAAATACCAGCAACAGTTTCGCGGGAAAGGTTCAATGGCTTTGTTGTGTTGAGGTTGGTCAAGATTGCAACTGGCCAAATGACAGTTGGGATGTGAATTTCATTCGCAACTGGCGTTGCGTGAACTGAATCTGAAAAAGCAAAGTCAACGGTCTTATTCTGCATTGCAGTTTTTCCTGCGCCGGAACCGCCACCTGGATAGTCAAATGAGTCGCCGGTTGCTGCTTGATATTCAGCTTTGCAAGCATCGATGAGTCCAGCTACGGAAGTAGCGCCAGCGGCTTTGAGAACAGCGGCGTTAGCGATTGGTGCGATTGCAAGTGCGGCAGCGAATGCTCCGACGGTTGCAATCTTTAGTGAACGAGAAAATTTCATTTGTCCCTCTCTAGATCTAACCTGGTAGTGATACCAAAACTTTAGAGTTGGGAAGAAACTCACCCTAGATAGGGAGAGAACGGACTAATAACAGAAGGTGAACAACTGGTTAATCGGCTTAGCCGAAACGACCTGAAACATAGTTTTCAGTTCGCTGATCTCGAGGGCGCGAAAACATTTCATTCGTTGGTCCAACTTCAATCATGTTTCCCGGGCCACCTTCAGAAAGAAAGAAGGCGGTGTAATCGCTTACGCGAGCAGCCTGCTGCATATTGTGGGTAACAATGATGATTGTCATCGTCTGGGCCAATTGACCAATTGTGTCTTCAATTCTCAAAGTTGACCCTGGGTCCAATGCCGAACATGGCTCATCCATAAGCAGAACTTTTGGTTTGACGGCTAATGCACGGGCGATGCATAAACGCTGTTGCTGTCCACCGGAGAGACCACCTGCGTGAGCTCCGAGACGATCTTTAACTTCGTTCCACAGACCAGCGCGTTCCAAACACTCTTGCATTAAATCTTCTTTATTGCTCATCTTTAATTGAGCCAATTTCAATCCAGAGAGAACATTCTCACCAATGGTCATCGAAGGGAACGGATTTGGTTTTTGAAAAACCATACCGATCTGAAGGCGAATCTTCGTTACATCCGTACCTTTGGAATAAATATCTTTGCCATCCAACAAAACCTCACCAGCCATTGCGGCAGAAGGAATGAACTCGTGCATGCGATTCAGAGTTCGGATGAAAGTTGACTTTCCGCAACCGGATGGACCAATAAGCGCCGTAACGGTGCCCGATGCGAAATCAAGGGAAACATTCTCCAGCGCATGGTGTTTTCCAAACCAAGCATGAATTCCACGAGCTTCAAGGCCAGAACCCATTGGGGCATTTCCTGGTTGGCGCGCAGCAGTGTGAGCACTGGCAACACTGGCCAAGGAGTTCGTCTGGGCGGCAGAATCTATTGACATCTCTTCTCCATTGCTTGAATCGAAACTATTCATTTCATCGCTCATTTAGATTTCATCTTTCTTCCGCCCAAGGTACGAGCGAGGATAAAGAGAACCAAAACCAGAATCAAGAGCACCAAAATTCCGGTCCACGCTCGTTGAATAGATTCAGGTGTCCCAAGGAGTAAGCCCTTCCAAACATAGAAAGGAAGCGCGCCTTGATAATCCTTGAAAGGGTTCCAGTTCAATTTATCAGAACCACCGATTGTGAAGAGCAATGGCGCAGTTTCACCGGCAATACGGGCAACGCCTAAAATCGTGGCGGTGATTAGCCCATTTCGTGCCGCTGGAACCACAATGGTCGCAACTGTTTTCCATTGCGTTGCACCAAGAGCCTGACCTGCTTCACGAAGATCCATAGGCACCAAAAGCAAAACTTCTTGTGCGGTTCTGGTAACAGTTGGGATCATCAGAATAGATAACGCGAATGCACCTGCGATTGCCGAAGCCTTTACTGGAGTCGTAACTATTATCGAAGCGAAAATGAAAAGTCCCGCAACAACGGATGGAACTCCAGACATCGCCTGAACAATAAATTGAATAAAATTAGAACCCGGGCCCTTAATCTCCGTGAGATAGAGAGCGGTCAAAATTCCCATCGGAACCGAGACGATTACGGAAATCAATATTAAGTAAAGAGTTCCTACCAACGCGTGAAGCAATCCACCTTTGGAGATTGGGTCTGAGTACGAAGCGGTGAACATCGTCTGCGAGAAGAGAGTCCAATGCAATCCCTTTACACCTTTTTGAATCGTGGTGAAAAGAATGCTGGCTACCGGAAGAAAAACAAGGAATGCGCCAGTCATCGCGACTGATCCAGCGATCGAATCAACAGCGGCGGAACGACCTAATTTTCTCCCCTTATTGATAGAAAGAGATGCCGTTCCAAAAACGAAGAAAAGAAAAGCGTAAGCCAATTTGCCTTTCATGGGAGTGGCCGCGACAACGGCCCAAGAAGCAAAGGCTGAGGCCAAAAGTAGATAGCCAGTTGGGGCAAGCTCTCGTGGTGTTGCCTTCCAAGGCCGTTGAGGTTCAACTACAACTGGAGTTTCAAGAGTCATTTACTTACCTGACTTCAGAGTGCGCTTAACAATAAAGTTGGCCAACATATTTACTAGCAGAGTGAGAACGAAGAGGATAAAACCAGCGGCCAGTAGGGCTTTTGTCTCATCGCCAACCGCCTCCCCCCACTTCAAAATAATCATTGAAGCGACGTTGCCACCGAAACCATACAAGATGTGGAAGTTGACTTTAAAAACAATGTTCAAAACGGTAAAAACTGCAACTGTTTCACCGAAGGCCCGACCAAGACCAAGCATCGCGCCACCAACAACTCCGCTTGAACCAAAGGGAAAAACTACAGCTTTGATCATTCCCCACTTCGTGGCACCAAGGGCATATGCGGCTTGAATGCGATCTAGTGGGGTCTGAGCAAAAATTTCTCGCGAAACCGAGGTGACAATAGGAATAATCATGATTGCCAAGACCATCCCAGCCACAAATGGCGAGCGCTCGAAGAATGGTTGTGGCGCATTGAAAATTGGTATCCACCGCAAATACTCATAAAGCAAACCGGCCCAATATTGGACCATCGGCATCAAGATGAAAAAGCCCCAAAGACCGTAAAGAATGGATGGAAAGGCGGCCATCAGGTCAACGACGGAAACCATGAATTTCTTAATTCGTTCTGGGGCATAAAAAGTAAGGAATAGTGCAGTAAGCACCGAGAGCGGAACACCGACAACGAGAGCGACTGCCGCAATCAAAACTGTTCCGATGAGCATGGCGCCGACACCAAAATTATTAGTGACTTTTCCACTATCTGATGTCACAGATTCCCACTTAACGCCTGTGATGAAATGAAAACCCTCTGTCTTAAAGGTTTGAAATCCGCGAAGTGCAAGGAAGAGTCCAATTAAAGTCAGAATCGCAAGAGATAGCATTCCGACACCGGTAACCGTGCCACGAAAGATTCGATCTGACAGTCGTGGTTTGGTCGTGATCTCACGTGGAGCCGGTGCGGCAGGTTTCGTCGTCACAGTTGAACTCACGCTCAGATAGTGGTGGGTAATCTTCCTTTAAACGTGGAACTTAGGTTACGAGAAGGTGAACGAAGGGTGAATTCATACCCTAATAAATCGGACCCCGCAGGTGCCATAGGGTTAAGCCATGGCTTCTGACTCCCCCAATCTGATTTGGGTTGACTGCGAAATGACCGGGCTAAATCTCAATAAAGATGTATTAGTGGAAATCGCAGTCTTGGTGACTGATTCCCAACTAAACATTTTGGGTGAAGGTGTCGACCTCGTCATCAAAGCCACTCAGGAACAACTGGACGGCATGGATGATTTTGTGCGAAATATGCACACAACATCTGGATTGATAACTGAAATTCCGAACGGCGTCAGCCTCAGTGAGGCCGAATCCCAGATCTTGGAATACCTCAAGAAATATGCCCCTGAGGCGGGCAAATCTCCTTTGGCCGGAAATTCAGTCTCGGTAGACCGAACCTTCATCGCTCGCGACCTCCCCTTGGTGAACGAGTACCTTCACTATCGGACCGTTGACGTCTCATCCATCAAAGAATTGGCAAGACGCTGGTACCCAAAGACGTATTACAGCGCCCCTAAAAAGACCGGAAATCATCGCGCTCTAGGCGATATTCGAGATTCGATTGACGAACTCGAGTACTACCGTGAGTCGATCTTTAAGCCTTCTTAATTCCTGCGCGCATCGGGAATTCACCTCTGCCCTCGTCGTGCCGTAGTATTACTCCCTCATGGTGGGCGTAGCTCAGCTGGTAGAGCACTCGGTTGTGGTCCGAGATGTCGCGGGTTCGAGCCCCGTCGCTCACCCCACTTTTTTGCCCTAGAGCTTGCACTGCAAGCAGATAGTCAGGTGTTGCGTGGAGAGCATGATCTTCGATGTGGTCATAGAAATCCCCGCAGGTAGCCGAAACAAATACGAGATTGACCATGAAACTGGTGAAATTCGCCTAGACCGAATGCTCTTCACCTCTACCCGCTACCCATATGACTATGGTTTCGTTAAAAACACCCTTTCCAACGACGGGGATCCATTGGACGCCCTCGTCATGCTGGATGAGCCCACCTTTCCCGGTTGCGTCGTTTCTTGCCGCGTAATAGGTATGTATCGGATGGAAGATGAAGCTGGCGGGGATGACAAACTCCTCTGCGTTGCGGCCGGTGATATTCGTAAGAATCACATTCAAGATTTGGCCGATGTCGCAAAATATGAACTCGATGAAATTCAGCACTTCTTCCAGGTCTACAAAGCCCTGGAACCAGGCAAGAAGGTTATTGGCGGCGAGTGGGTCAACCACGACGATGCTCAAAATGAGATCAACAACTCTTATGCAAGGTACGGAATTCATTAATTCCAGTTCTTATTAATCGACCGGAGGCTTCATGAAACTAATAACTGCATTAGTAAAACCAGCTCGAGTCGATGATATTAAAACCGCACTCCAAGCCAACGGCATTCAAGGAATGACTGTTTCGCAGGCCTCGGGTTTTGGTCGGCAAAAGGGTCATAAAGAGGTCTACCGCGGAGCCGAGTACAACGTAGATTTCATTCCGAAAGTTCGCGTAGAAATTCTTGTTGATGACGACGATCTCGATCGAATTTTGGACCTCGTCGTTTCCACCGCAAACTCAGGTGCAATTGGCGATGGAAAAGTCTGGGTTACCCCCGTCGAAACCGTCGTTCGAGTCCGTACCAACGAGCGTGGATCGGATGCAATTTAGGCTTTTTGCTCGTCTTTGGGAACGCTGATAGGGTCTGCTCCGCATGTAAATGCTGTTTTCCCGCGTTGTTAGCTCAGTTGGTAGAGCAGGTGACTCTTAATCACCGGGTCGGGGGTTCGAGTCCCTCACAACGCACAAACTGCCGCGAAGTAGCCGAAAGAGCGTGTTGAAAATATGCAAAAAATAGAACACTTCCTCGAAAAGCTGATTTTCGCTGGTCGATGGTTATTGGCTCCACTTTATTTAGGGTTACTCGCGACGCTGTTACCCATCCTTTACCGCTTTTATCATTCTTTTTGGCACATGATTTCCCACATAACTTCGCTTTCTTCCAGTCAGATTACTCTCCAAGTGCTGGAACTCCTTGACACGGTTTTACTGGGAAATCTCATCATCATCATTCTCTTCGCTGGTTATGAAAACTTTGTATCTAAAATTTCAGTTGCAGAAGGTGCTAAAGATCGACCACATTGGATGGGTCACGTTGATTACAGCGGACTCAAAATTAAGCTCATTGGTTCCCTGGTAGCCATCTCCGTCATTGAGCTTCTGAAAGATTTTATGCAAGAGGCTAACTTTGATGCGAAACGTGAAGGTTGGCGTATCGGAATTCATATCACCTTCGTAATCTCGGGCGTACTCTTTGCCGTCATGGACAATATCGCCGATCGACATAAATCTGAGCGCTAGAAAAACTTTCTAGAAATCTAGGCTGACCTAGGATTTGGCTATGAATTCAACGAAAAATACGCCACCAGAATTCTTAGAATTTATCGCCAACCTCAGCGCAAGCGCGCAAGAGAATTCTGAAGTTTTGGGTCTTGTTCTAGTCGGATCTACCGCGGAGACTCTTAGGGCAGATGAATGGTCGGATCACGATTTCTTTCTCATTGTGAACGAAGGCCAAGGTGAAATTTTCCGTAATGACCTTTCCTGGTTGCCATCATCGGAAAATATTGCGTTCGCCGCTCGAGAGACTGATCATGGCTTAAAGGTGGTCTACACCGATGGCCGGGTTCTCGAATTTGCAGTCTTTGAGAATAAGGAACTTGAACTCGCCTCTGTAAATACTTGGGCGGTTCCGGTGGATAAGACAAATATCACCGAGCGGGTTCAGGCAATTCAAGCACGCACCCAACCCAGAACTTTCACTCTAGAACAGGAATGGAATCTCTTTCTAGCCACCATTTTGATCGCCGTTGGACGAGCCAGACGAGGCGAGTTATTGATCGCAGGGCAGGGAGTTCGGACTCGGGCATTGAATCACGTTTTGGGGCTCATGCGATTGGCCCATTCCCCACTTAACAACACCGATTCCATGGAAGATAATCTCGATCGGTTTCGCAGAGTGGAAATTCAATACCCAGAGGAGGCAAGGATTTTGAACGAAATCTCCGAAATGCCCGTTGAGGTTGGCGCGCAGGCGCTCCTTGACTTTATCATCCGACTCAAAGTTCTTGATGAGCAACAACTTTCACTAGCAAATGTTCTTCGGACAAGGTTGGGTTGGTCATAAAATCGAAAGGCAAGTGGGTTCTCTTAATCTAGGAGCCAAATACCGTTCGTTATACCATCAGTAGATGACTCAAAAAAGGGATCCTGAAGGACCAGACCACAAACCGATCATCAGCGAATTGGTCGAGATTGATGGTGTTACTACTGGAACTTCACCATACGTCCGTTATGGAGAGAACAATCTGCTGACTGAGTTGTATCGACCAGAATGGATTGGGGTTTTCAAAGAGGGTGAATCCATTGAACATCTCTACACCGTGCTCGCACCAAGTGGTGGAATGCGCAAAGAATGGTATTTCCACGAACACACTTTAGATCGCTACATGGTACTCAGTGGTTTACTCAATGTTGGCTTATACGATGGCAGACCAGATTCAAAAACTTTTGGCAATTTCATGGTTGTCTCACTCGGAGAACCCTCCTCCGGGTTACCCAACGCGCTTCGAATACCTCCACTGGTTTGGCACAGCTTGAAATGGGAATCTGAACAAGGCATGTTCCTCAATGCCAAGTTGCCAGGATATGCAAGAGTCAAGCCGGACAAGTTCAGAGTCGAGCCCGCGGACTACCCAGAATCAATTATCTGGAACACTTAAAATATTTAAACCAAGTCTGAAAGCAATTCGCTTTCTATTGCTCACTCAACTTTGCCAATCTTTCTTGAAGTTCGCAGTTTTCAGCAAGTAATCTTCCGGCCTCCATTTGATGAACCCTATTCACCAAGTCATCCCATTCGCGCAATAAGTTTGGTTGGGTCAGCAGGTTTGCCCACATCCGATTTTGCTCTATCTTCTCGCTATCGTAGGTGTTTGCACCTCCCAGGAACTTAAAGACCGTACATCGAGTGGTCGTTCGAAATTTAAAATCATCGCGTTCGAGGAATTTCTTCCACATATATAGATCGGTCCAAACATTTTCAGGCGTTGGTGCCCAACCTTGCGCCAGCGATTCATAAGCAGCCCTGGTATGCATAACTCCGCTAAGGGAAACCGAATTTCTCATTGGCTCAATTTGATGCCACTGCCGATTTGAGGGTATTGATAGATCCGCTGCAATTGCCCAGACGCCATTAGCTCTATCAATAAAAGTTGGCCGTTGATTGACAAAGTCATGTTCGTGAATTTCCTTGAGCATGTATTCGATGTGATCAGGAAGAAAGAGATCGTCATCAGCCAGATAAGTGATGAAGTTTGACGTGGAATTCTGAATAGTCTGATGGCGAAATTCTTCACCTCGCCGAACACTTTTGGGATGAATCTGTAGCGAAAATCTATTATCTAGTTGCACATACTTTTCGGATGTTGAAATGCACTCTGGCGAAGCCCCATCGGCAATAATTTCGGCTTCAAAATCAGCGTGTGTCTGCAGGCGAATGCTCTCGAGCGCCTTTTCAAGCGTCTCACTATTGGAATGAGTCGGGATGATTACCAAGACCTTCACAATACGAAATCATACTTAAATGCTGTTTACGAACTATCTTTCGCCTAGATTAAATCTACTTTATTCTTATAACTCTACTAATTGCTTTAAGGTTCTTCATGACTGTGCTCCAAACCTACTAACAGGGGAAACTCGATGTCTCGCTACTTGATCTCATTTAATGATGGTGACATGACTTTTCCTGATGAGGATTTCCCGGCCGTAGCACAAGCAGTTCGTACGCTCAGAGCCGAGGCGATAGAAGCTGGGGCTTGGGTATTTGGTGCGGGCTTTAGTGATTACGCTCCCCGAGTAGTCGATTCAATGGGGAAGATTACTGTAGGACCTTTGCAAAATGGACCTGTTCGATTAGGTGGTTTTAGCATTATTGAAGTTGCAACAGATGCTCAAGCGAATGAATGGGCGCGAAAAATTGCAATTGCTTGCCGTTGCTCCCAAGAAGTTCGTAAATTCATCGACGACTCAACTTCTTCTAGCAATTAAGCCTTATTAAGAGATCGAACGCTTCCAGATTTCATAGAGCGGTTTTGCCGCAGCCTGAGTTGCGCACATAATTCCGCCTCTTTCTGGGAAGAGATTCACCTTGCCCTCTTCATCCCAAACCGCCCCTCCGGCTTCATGAACAATCAACATGGAAGCCAAATGATCGATAGGGCTGAAATGTCCAATGACGGCTCCGACACCACGGGAGAGTGCGACGCCTGCAAGCGTCAGCGTTCCCGAACCCATGATGCGCATGGTGCAATAGTTGTCGGCTAATTCATCAAGCAAGTTCAACATCCCCGGCCAAGGTTGATATGCGGCGAGTTCGGTCGAAACAATTCTGTTGGCTAGTGGATTTTCGACATCACCTTGGTCCTGAATCTTTAACTCTTTGCCATTTACTTTGGCGCCTTTTCCGGCTTGGGCTTCTAGAAGAGTATTTCGCCAAGGATCAATAACGACACCTACAAGTGGAGTGCGATTGAAGGCGAGGGATAAACACATCGAAGTCCAAGGAACACGATTGGCAAAATTGGTAGTTCCATCAATGGGGTCTAAGTACCAGGAAGGAACGTTGGCCTCAAAGTTGCCACCCATCTCCTCCCCGACGAAGTTGTGACCAGGAAAATTAGTCTCAACTATTTCGCGGATGTGGGCTTCGATCATGACATCGATTTCGGTGACAATGTCTGCCGGATTTGTTTTCAGCGAAATCTCACCTGGGTCCATATTGCTCGCAACCAAGATTGACCATTTGCCCAAATCCCTGGCGACATTCATCGCTCGATCAATCTCTTCATCACTTATGGAATGTAACCGCTCAGAGTTTTCAAAAGGAGTGAACGTCGAAAGAGTCCTTTGAAGGAGTTCGAGTTCATTGGATGTAATTGAATCTACTCCAATGGCAATTGCCCACTTCATCGTGGCTTCGTCATCAATCGTCCATAAAGCCACCTTGAGACCCATTCCGTGCAGGGCAGCCACACTCTTGCGGGTCATGAATGAGTAGTGAAGGTTTATGAATTCCGGGTTAAGAACTGCCAGTTCCTGCTCGGTAGGCAATTTTAAACTTTCCCACGGCATCCAAATTCGGGCCGAAGGCAAACTGTGGCGAATTAATTTCATGGCATCGAAGTTGCCGCACCAAAATATTTGAGACTGATCAAGTGAACCCTCAGCAACCACTTGGGCAGCTGCCAGTGCAGGCACGGGGCTATCCATATCAATCATGAGAATCGATTTGTTATTCACAAAAAGATTGAGCACATCTTTGAGCAGTGGAATGCGATTTTCATCGCGTCCGAACTTCTTAACCTCTTCCCAAGGGGTGTCAGCGATATTCGAACTTATCCCCCAGAGTCTTTCTAGGGTTGGATCATGAAGTAGGACCACTTGACCATCTGAAGTGAGTCGAACATCGATCTCAATAACTTCCGCACCCGCCTGAATGGCAGATTGAATTGCAACGACGGTGTTCTCTCGAAACCGACTGGAATCTCCGCGATGAGCGCAGGCGAATGTTGGAGCCATCGTCGAATTAATCCACTCGGACGAGTTTGGAGTCCTGATAAATCAGCGCCTTTGCTACCCGCGCAAAACCTTGGTCACCGATTTTTGGAACATCAACGGAGATGAAGGCGCGCAGTTCAACATCATCACGCTTGATATAGACCTCAGAGAAATGACCTCTCGGAACTACCAAGGTAACAGTTGCTGGATAACTTCCGGTTGTCTGCTCCTGGGTAAAGAGCACATCCTCAGGGCGGATACCGATAACTCCTGTCCCGGGAATAACCTTTCCGCCCTGGTAATCACCTTCGATTCGATTGAGGCTGCCGATAAAGTTGGCAACATATTCTGTCTCAGGGCGATCATAAAGTTCTTGCGGTGTGCTGAATTGTTCGATCCGACCAGAATTCATGACTGCAATTCGATCCGAGATCGAAAGCGCTTCGTCTTGATCGTGGGTAACGATAACTGTGGTAATTCCAAGTCGGCGTTGCAGATTTCGAATATCTTCACGAACTTTGACTCGAAGTTTCGCATCCAAGTTAGAGAGCGGCTCATCGAGCAGCAAAATATCTGGCTCTTGCACCAGGGCTCTAGCCAGGGCCACACGCTGTTGTTCACCGCCAGAAATTTGACCGGGACGAGAATCTTTATGGTGCATGAGATTTACAACTTCGAGCGCTTCATGAACTCTTCGTACAATCTCCTCCTTCGAAAGTTTGCGAACTTTCAGAGGATAGGCAACATTCTTGAAAACCGTCATGTGTGGCCAAAGAGCGTAGTTCTGGAAAACCATTGCGCTTGGACGCTTCTCTGGTCCCAGCAATGTCACATCATTTCCATTGAGCGTAATGTTTCCACTATCGGGAATAAGAAAGCCTGCAATCATTCGAAGCGTCGTCGTCTTACCGCAACCAGATGGCCCAAGGAGTGAAACCATTTCACCTTTTTTCACAGCAAGGTGGAGATTGTCGATGATGACGCGCCCGCCGAGAATCTTGGTGAGGCCATTAAGAATGAGGCCCTCCCCTGTCGTTGAGTCAGTCACTTTCTCTCCTTCATTATTATTTTGCATAGTGCCGGCTACTTAATCTGGAAACCCTCGGCGAGTTGTCCGCCGATGATGTGCTTACGAGCAAGGGAAATCAGAATTACTGAAGGAAATGCCAATAGGAGTGAGAAGACGGCCGCCACTTGAATTGGATAGTTCTGAACCAGGGAGTACATCTCAGTAGGCATGGTGAAGATCTGTGGTGCGCCGACTAGGTATGAACCTTGAGCTTCATCGAAAGAAGCCAAGAATGACATTACAACTGCGACCAATATTCCCGGCATTGCCAATCTCAAGGTGATGGTTCGAAAAACTCGCAACTTGGAAGCACCGGCATCACGAGCGGCTTCTTCAAGATTTCGCGGGATGGCTGCAAAAGCTGCGGCAGGAATCCAGGTCATATAGATGATCGTTCCCAGCAATTGAATGATCACAATTCCCACGAAAGTGCCCATCAAATTGAGCGCGTAATAGAGAGTGGCGATGGAGGCAAAAAGTCCAATTTTAGGAAACGAGTTCGCGGCAAACATTCCGATGAGGAAAGTTTTGCGTCCGGCGTAATTCATTCGTCCGGCAGCGTATGCGGCGGGCAAGCAGATAATCATCGAAGCCACGACAACAATCGGGCTGATAATCAAAGAGTTGCGAATGGCGGTTTTCAAAGCCGAATCATCAAATACCTTTGACCACCAGTGAAATGACCAACCATCTGGATAGAGATTTGGGTAGGTCCAGTTCGAGGCAAATGCGTGCACGCCAAGCCACAAGAGTGGACCGAGAATGAAGATGGCCATCGCGAACATAAATACATAGAGAAATATTTTTGTTCCGAGAGAACTTGTCTTAGCTCTGGCCTTAACCCGCTTTGCCATTACACCCGCCCACTTTGTTTTGCGCTTCGAATATTGGCCCAGATATAAATGAGGGCAATTCCTGAGGCAGAGGCAAATACGATAAATGCCATAACGATTGATTGTTGCGGCCTGTTATAGGCACCGAAGAAGTTAGAGATTTCTACGCCCAGCATGGTTGGCTGATTTGGCCCCAAGAAAAGCGGAATCGTGAAAGAACCCATGATGCCAATCGCAGTGAAAGTTCCAGCAATGACAATGGGAGTGATTGCAAGTGGAATAAGTACGGTGCGTACGATTCTAAAGAATCCTGCTCCTGCATCTTGAGCTGTCTCGATGAGGGCATCAGGAATCGATTGAAGCCCAGAGGTCACCATCAAAATGGCAAAGGGCAGCGAGGTCCACACTGAACCAATAACAATGGCCGAAACAGTCGACGTAACCGTTGGAAAATTAATACCGACATGTGAGAGAACGGAACGCATATATCCGTCGCCGGCATAAAAGGTGTGAATTGCCCAGGATGAAATAACGACAGGAACAAAGAGTGGAACTAAACAAAGAGTTGTCATTATGGAGGCGATCCGCCCACCCATAATTCTTTGATAGAGCCCGATACCTAGGGCCATCAAAAGTGTGAAGGCAGTAGAGAGAAAGGTAACGCCAAGAGTTGTTCGGAAATCGCCTGGGAATCGAGAATCCTTGAACACATCTTTATAAGCGGCGAAGGTTCCCCACCAATGATCTTTCTTGTGGATTTGCTGTCCGATGATCGAGACAACCCGGTTCGGGCCGGTTGTATAACCAAAACTAAAGGTGAGAGCAATGATGATGGGAATACCTACAAAGCAGACCACCAACATTATTGGTGGCACGGCCATGAAGAATCCAAGAATCGAGCGCCTTGAAGCCGAAGGGGCCTCAAGACGCTCTGTTCTTACTTCTGGAGTACTAGCTGACACTAGTAACTTTCCTATTGCTCAAGTGTCAAACCTTACTTACCTGGAACTGCTGTTGCCCATGCGCTCTTAAGATCGTTCGCATTTGCCGATAGATAAGTAGGACGGAGGTTTGAGATATCTACTCCAGCAAAGCTTGCTGCAGCAGTTGGATCAAGCATGCTTACTGGGATGACTGGAAGTCCGCTAAGAGTTCCGGCAACGATGATGTTCTGTGCTGCTGGTGAAAGAACCCAGTTGGCAAGAAGTCGTGCGCCGGTCTTGTTTGTGGAGCTTGCAGGGATACCCAAGTAGGAAGCGCCACCGGTCAATGGTGGGTTAGCAATCTGAGTTACGTGGATATTTGTTGGCATCGTCCCAGCCTTTTGAGCTGAAGCGAATTGATCTGACCAAACGGTTCCCATATCGATGAGGCCGGTTGCAAGATCCTTCAATGTCTCAGCATTGTTTGCTGGATAGGTGCCGTTCATTCCATAGGTGTACTTGTTGAGGGTGCGAAGAGTCTCAAGACCTTGTGCCCACTTGCCTTCCAAGGAAGGTGTAGCCGCAAGTGTCAAGGTTTGACGATCTGCGGTTGAGAGATATTTATCGACCACGGTTTGAACGAATGAATATCCGCTACCGCCACCTGATGGAACGTTATAAGTGAACTTGCCTGGGTTTGCTTTGATCCAAGCTAGAAGGTCATCAAGAGTCTTTGGCGGAGTCTTAACGTGATCGCTGTTGTAAGCGAGAAGAACGGATGAGGCACGATAAGGAATTCCACCCTTACCTGCTGCAAGAACTGTCTTGGAAAGATTTGCCAAGTTTGGAAGCAATCCCTTAGTTGGACGCCACAACAAACCTGCTGCACCAAGTTGCGTTACGAATCCGCCATCAGCGAGGTCAACTTGTGGATCTTTGTGAAGGACAGCAGCTGCAGTAATTTTCGCAGTCTCTTGAGCATCGTGATCACCATGAAGGTCGAATGTCACTTTCACGCTGTACTGCGGATATGCAGCCGTGAAAGCTGGGACCAATGACTTTACCCAGAGATCTTGAATATTGGTGTCGGCCGAAATGTAGACCTGGATTGTGCTGCTTGCAGCATGTCCACTAGGGGCGCTTACACCAAGCGCCAAAACTGAAACAGCCGCAGCTACAAGCGCCTTGGATAGTTTATTTTTTAACACTAACTTCCTCCGTTACGATCAAAGCAAGCTAAGGCAGGCGCCCGCGCTTGGAAATGCTTGAATAAATCTAGGGCGAGGATATTTCCTAAGTCAACGCAACTTGGCTTGTTGCTCAAAATGTAAGCAAATGTAAGTGATTTACTCGTTAAGTTCATTTTCCGTTTGCTTCACGTTTAGCGAAAGCATTCATTCAGGCATTTCCGAGTAAACAATCACGTTTTGTGATAATCGCCTTAAATTGTCGATTTGAGAAAAGCGATGCTCTGTCGGACAGCCTCAATTGGTCCCTCGCCCAATTGAGGCTCCACGGCTAACATCACATCTTGTTCCAAAACAAGTTTGCCTGAATAGTTAATGGAATCAAGATATTTCAACACTTCTGCGATTTGAGCATCTCCCTGGCCCAACGGTTTGTACATTCCAGCCTTCACCTCAGCAGAATAGGTGCTTGTCTTGTTTTGAATCCGAGCAGCAGCCTTGGCGTCGCAATCTTTAAGATGAACATGCTTTACTCGCGTACCCGCCTTGCGAGCAATATCTAATGGGCTTCCGCCACCAACAACCACGTGACCAGTATCGAGACAGAGATTCACGTCAGTCTCGCCAAGAAGAAATTCAAGATCAGCAGGTGTCTCAAACATGGTTCCGGCATGAGGATGAACCACCATCTGTAACCCAAAGCTTTTGGCAATCTCGGCAATTGCTGGAAGTGACTCTGCGAAAACCGCCTTTGCCTCTTCACTCATCGCATCTCGATTGTCGTAATCGCCATCTTCGGCAGGCGTGGCAAGAACAAAATTCTCGGCATTTAATTGCGCAAGCACATCGGCTTGACGCTTTGCTCGTTCATAAGAAGCGGCAAGTCGATCAGGTTTGTGCAAAACAATAGGAACAAATGCCCCGCAAAGGGAAAGATCGTGACTGCGTAATACAGATGCCAACTCCGAAGCGTTCTGCGGCAAGTATCCATCGGGCCCGAGTTCTGTCGCAGTGATGCCACATTCGCGCATCTCAGTAAGCACTCTCTCAGAACTTAATTGGTATCCCCAGCCATTAGCTTCGCAAACACCCCATGAAATTGGGGCACCGGCTAATTGTTTTGATAAGTCCATGAACTTCTCATCTCTACTGGGATTTCTCAAAAGTTTAATGCATCCGATTCAAAGTAATCCATGAAAATTCAAATGTAAGAACATTCTGCTTACACAAAATATTTGAGCGTTAAATATGCGCTTACATATTCTCTTACATTTCATTGTGCTCAACTTCTACTCAAGGCTTACTTCCTAGGTGAGTAGAATCAGGGTTGCTATAGTTTTCAAAACTTTGCGGCGAGAACCAAGGGAGAGTCAAATGCTTACAAAACTAAACCGGTGCGGTGATCTACTTTGGTGATCAATCATTGGATCAACGGTCAAGAATATGTAAGCACCTCCGGAAAAACTTTGCCAGTTTATGACCCTGCTTTGGGTATTGAAACTAATCAAGTTGCAATTGCCAACAGATCTGAGATTGACCTGGCCATTTCAGCAGCAAAGGAAGCTTTCCCTGCTTGGCGAGATTCCTCTCAAGCAAAAAAACAAAACATAATGTTCGCGTTTAGAGAGTTACTGAATAATCGAAAAGGTGAACTCGCCGAAATAATCACCAGCGAGCACGGGAAAGTCTTATCGGACGCGTTAGGTGAGATCTCACGCGGTCAAGAGGTTGTCGAATTCGCGACTGGAATGCCACATTTGCTCAAAGGTTTTTATACTGAGAATGCATCAACTGGGGTTGACGTTTACTCCACGAGACAACCACTCGGCGTCGTTGGAATCATTAGTCCATTTAACTTTCCGGCCATGGTTCCCATGTGGTTTTATCCCATCGCAATTGCAGCTGGCAACACCGTGGTGTTAAAGCCTTCGGAAAAAGATCCATCTGCCTCGCTTTGGATTGCTAAACTTTTTAAAGAGGCTGGACTTCCGGATGGAGTATTTAACGTTCTGCAGGGTGATAAAGAATCTGTCGATGGATTGATTGAAAGCCCGGACGTGGAATCAATTTCCTTTGTCGGTTCGACACCTATCGCGCAATATATATATGAGAATTGCGCAAAGAAAGGCAAGCGAGTTCAAGCGCTGGGGGGTGCAAAGAACCACATGCTTGTATTGCCAGACGCGGATCTCGATTTAGTCGCCGACTCCGCAATCAATGCCGGCTTTGGAAGCGCTGGCGAGCGGTGCATGGCGATATCTGTTGTCGTGGCAGTGGAACCTGTGGCTGACCAGTTAATTCCAAAAATTATCGAACGCATGGCGAAGCTAAGAACTGGTGACGGTCGACGAGGTTGCGATATGGGACCACTTGTTACCAAGGCGCATCGGGATAAAGTCGCGTCATACATCGAGATCGCGGAAGAAGACGGTGCCAAAGTTCTTGTCGACGGTCGCAATCCGCACGTTGATGGCGAGCCAAACGGCTTCTGGCTCGGACCAACCTTGATTGACCATGTGCCCACAACTTCGAAGGTCTATACCGAGGAAATCTTTGGACCTGTCCTCTCAGTAGTGCGAGTGCAATCTTTCGATGAAGGAATCGCATTAATTAATAGCGGTGCATTTGGAAATGGAACTGCAATTTTTACCAACGACGGCGGTGCTGCCCGAAAATTTCAATATGAAGTGCAAGTAGGTATGGTGGGAATCAATGTGCCAATTCCGGTCCCAGTTGCTTACTACTCATTTGGTGGATGGAAGAATTCACTCTTTGGCGATACCAAAGCACATGGGGTTGAAGGAGTTCACTTCTTTACTCGAGGTAAAGCAATTACCTCGCGTTGGTTAGATCCAAGTCATGGTGGCATTAACCTCGGATTTCCACAAAACTAACACTATCCATGAATACTTCAAGCAATCAGAGCAAATGGGTATATCCCCGAGGTCGATTGGCGGACGACACATGGGATCTTCACTTAGACCTAGACCATCCTCCAATCCCCGAGTGGAAATACACGGGTTTGCGGGTAGCAACGCTTCGCAGTGGTGAATCGCTTCTGATACCAGCCGACGATAAAGAGCGAATAATTCTGGTTCTCGAAGGTGATGAGCTAACCGTTTCATATCGAGGTGCTTGGGAGAATGAGTTCACCTCTCAACGACTACGCGGCAGAAAGACTGTCTTTCACGGAACTAGTGATCTCCTGTATCTACCAATCAATACCGAAATTCAAATTTCAGGTTACGGCAGGATGGCAATTGGAGAATGTCGAGCATTTAATTCAAAGCCAGTTCAATATATTGCCAAAGAATCTGTCCCAGTTGATATCCGCGGTGCCGGGAGAGAGAGTCGCCAGATTCATAATTTTGGTATGCCACTACAGCTCGACGCGGATCGCATGATTGTTGTCGAAGCTATCGTTCCAGCAGGAAATTGGTCAGGTGCCCCCGCTCACAAGCACGATGTTTATATTCCTGGCCTCGAATCTCAATTGGAAGAGCTCTACTACTTTGAGTCAAGTGTGACTCGAGAAGTAGATGTTTCAGTGGCGACTCAACCGTTCGGAATATTTCGCGGGTATTCAGCCGACGAGCGTGAATTCGACGTGACGGAGGAAGTTCACTCTGGTGACTTAGTTTTGGTCCCTTATGGATGGCATGGTCCAGTTGCCGCTGGACCTGGATTTGATCTCTACTTTTTCAACGTGATGGCCGGAGCAGATCCGACTCGAGAGTGGAATGTCACTGACCACCCTCATCAAGCCTGGATTAGAGAAAGTTGGGCTTCCCAAAAACCTGATTCACGTCTGCCGTACCTAGAATAGAAAACATACGCACTCCACGAGAAAGCGACGCCATGACAATCCAGAGAATGACGGTAGGTCAACTAGTCATCGAATTCTTAGCCCATCAATACACCGTTGATGGCGATTATCGAGAGCGAACTATTCCAGGTGTCTTTGGGATTTTCGGACATGGCAATGTTGCTGGCATCGGTCAAGCTTTAAAGCAGCTCTCTGTAGATAAGCCCGATCTCATGCCCTACTACCAGGCGCGAAATGAACAAGCGATGGTTCATGAGTCATCCGCATTTGCTCGAATGAATCGTCGGCGTGCCACTTTTGCTTGCACGGCATCAGTCGGTCCTGGAGCGACAAATATGTTGACTGGCGCCGCAGTAGCTACAACAAATAGATTGCCAGTCCTGCTCTTGCCATCAGATACCTTCGCAAATCGAAAAGCGGATCCTGTCCTTCAACAACTAGAAGCACCTCATGATGCGACTCTTTCGGTAAACGATGCATTCAAACCTCTCTCACGGTTCTTCGACCGCGTCCATCGTCCAGAACAGATTTTCTCCGCCCTCCTCGGTGCCATGCGAGTTCTGACGGATCCAGCAGAAACTGGGGCCGTGACAATTTGTCTACCGGAAGATGTCCAGGCGGAGATTGTCGAAGTTCCCAGCGAATTTTTGACGGACCGAGAATGGCAAATCCGCCGGCCACGTCCTGATGCAGATTCGGTTAAACGTATTTCTGAAATTGTTAAATCCGCCAAGCGGCCAATGATTGTCGCCGGCGGTGGAGTCATCTATTCGGATGCCCACGAAGAATTGCGTAAATTTGTTGAACAAACAGGAATACCAGTCGGAACTTCGCAGGCTGGAGTTGGGTCGCTCAACTGGGATCATCCTCAATACCAGGGCTCTATTGGTGCGACCGGCACTTTGGCAGCCAACCATCTTGCCTCTCAAGCCGATGTGATTATTGGGATTGGCACGCGTTACGGGGATTTCACAACCGCAAGTAGAAGTGCATTCCAGAACCCTGATGTCACATTTATTAATATAAATATTGCCTCTTTCGATGCCTTCAAACATGGAAGCACTACAGCAATCGTTGCCGATGCCCGAGAAACCTTGAAAGAGATGAATAGCGAACTCGTGGATTACCGAATTTCTCAGGAGTATGCAACCGAAGCAAGCAAGGAAAAAACAAACTGGGACTCGATTGTTGATGCGGCGTTCGTCGATCAAAAGCGTGCCCTACCTAGCCAAACCGAAATCATTCATGCGGTGCAATCTGCCTCAGATCCAGAAGACACCTTAATTTGCGCGGCCGGATCACTTCCCGGAGATTTGCATAAGTTGTGGCGAGTTCGTTCTCCTTTGGGCTACCACGTTGAATATGCCTTCTCCTGTATGGGTTATGAAATTGCCGCAGGGCTAGGCGCTGCTCGCGCTGGTGCGTCACCGATTGTGATGGTTGGCGATGGTTCCTACCTCATGATGCATACCGAAATAGTCTCCGCCGTAGCAGAAGGTCTAAAGGTCATCATTGTTTTGATTCAAAATCATGGCTTTGCCTCGATCGGACACCTCTCCGAAAGTACCGGCTCGCAACGATTCGGAACCAAATACCGCTACTACGACGAATCTGGAAAGTATTACGATGGCGGAGAGAAGTTACCAGTCGATTTGGCTACTAACGCGGAAAGTTTAGGAATCGACGTTATACGCATATCTGAAACACCCAATGCCATTGCTGATCTTCACGATGCGGTTCTGCGAGCCAAAGCTTCCCATCGGGCAACTCTGATTCATGTAAATAGCGACCCATTGCTCTACTCCCCCGACGGTGAAGGTTGGTGGGATGTGCCCATCGCCGCCACTTCAACTTTAGAGAGCACCCAGAAGGCTTACGAGGAGTACCTGGTGAAACGGCTGAAGCAGCGCCCACTTCTCGGCTAACACTTCTAACTGGAACTTCGCACCATAAGTTCAAGTGGCAAGGTGACTTGCATCGTTTTTGTCGAGGTCGGGTCTTCAATAATTTTCTGGAGCAAGATTGTGGCTTCTCTGCCCGAACCTTCCAGTGGTTGTTTAACCGTTGTAAGGCCCAGATAACTTGCAATTTCAATGTCATCAAAACCCACAACGGCAATATCCTCAGGAACTCTTAGTCCCAACTCACTTGCCGCCTTCAATACGCCGAGCGCATTAATATCGGCAGCACAAAAAATGGCATCTGGCCGATCGGGATGAGACAACATCTCAGTAGCTCGAATGCGGGTGTCTTCGATGCTGTAATCACAGATCATGATGTGGGCTGGATTCACTACATGGCCCATATTTAAGAGCGTATCGATATAGCCTTGTTCGCGAGCGCGAGAGGTATTCGTCGAATAATTGGCTAAGGCTCTAAAGCCGATAAACCCGATTTTTTTATAATTCCGTTCGATCAAATGGGCGACTGCCATTCGAGCACCATCGCCGTTATCGACTTTAAATGTCGGAAACCTGGCATCCGAAGTTTCGATGAGAACAATGGGAAAGTGCGTATCGGCTATCCGGCGCATATCTTGAGATTCAATGGGAACTGACATGACAATCAAACCATCAAAGCGACCTGAAGATGCCATGGAATCCAAATATTTAACATGTTGAGGATTGCTCAGTTTTTGAGCATCCACTTGAAAGATAATCAATTCGGCATGCATCTCTTCCAAAACAGATGAGATTCCACGCAATCGTTGAGTAAAACCTGGATAAGTATTTAGAGGTGCGAGTAGTGCGATTCGATCATTTTGATGTCGCGCCCGTGCCGCAGCTTCAAAATCAGGGACGTAATCAAGTTTCTTAACGGCTTCGAGAACAGAATTTCGAGTCGATGTTGAAACCCGGTGCGGTTGGTTAATCGCACGACTCACAGTGGCAATAGAAACGCCTGCAAGAGCTGCAACATCGTAAATCGAAGTTTTCTTCACAATGGCATAGTAAAACCTATCTTCGGCAAATGTAAGGAGATGAAAGCGTGATCAGGCTATCTGCAGAAATCTTGAACCATTAAGATATAAAGAAATTAAGAATCTTGGGGGAAAAATGTCCGACTCGCCATTTCTTTACATGAAACAGAATTCACCAACTGTTTTGTGGAATGACTCCGCAGACCCTCGAGAACTTAAAGATGCGCTTACATGGGGAATTGTTGGAGCAACCTGCAATCCAGTGATTGCACTTGCCGCACTAAAAGCGGATAAAGAATTGTGGAGTAGTCGAATCAAGGAATACTCACAATCCCATCCAACCGAAACAGATGACCAAATTGGTTGGGCTATGGTCAAGGAATTGTCTTGTAATGCGGCCAAACTTCTTGAAGCAGAATTTGAGAAATACAATGGGAAAAATGGCAGGCTCTCAATCCAGACGGATCCAAGGAATTTTCGAAATCCAAACGTTTTGGCAGCGCAAGCTGAAGAATTCTCTACTCTTGCCAAAAACATAATCGTTAAAATTCCTGTCACCTCCGAGGCTATGCCGGCTTTCGAAGAGGCGACATATCGTGGCGTGAGCATTAATGCCACAGTCTCCTTCTCGGTTGCTCAGGCTATTGCAGTGGGCGAAGCAATCGAACGCGGCTTAAAGCGACGAGAGGCAGAAGGACTTGATACTTCACAGATGGGACCAGTCTGCACAATCATGGTGGGTAGGGTTGATGATTGGGTAAAAGTTTCGGCAGAAAAAAGCCAAGTGACGATCGATCCTGGCGTCATGGAATGGGCTGGAGTCGCAGTCTTTAAAAATGCCTATCAAATCTATAAAGCGCGGGGTTTCCGCACTCGTTTACTCTCGGCTGCTTTTCGAAATCATATGCATTGGAGTGAAATCATCGGTGGGGATTCAGTTATATCACCGCCGTACAGTTGGCAGGTACGAATCAACCAATCGGGATTGAAACCAAACCTCGAAAGCATCGAAGTCCCGGTTGCAGATCGAATTCTTGAACCAATGTTGGAACATCTTCCCGAATTTCGAAAGATGTATAACGCCGATGGACTTAAGGTCGAGGAGTTCTCGACTCTAGGTGCCACAATGCGCACTTTGCGAGGCTTTTTACAGTCGGTGAACGAGCTTGAAACCTTCGTTCGGGATACCTTGGTTCCGAATCCCGATAAGTAGTAGAAGTCAGATGCAGCTAGTCGAGTAAATTTCCGCCCAAGGCAACGCCTTCGCGTACCAAGATAAATTTCACAACCTGCTGGGAAATCTGCATATCCTCTCGACCATCTCGGATCGGATCGCCTTGTTGGTGACCGGTCTGAGTGAGCGCGTGAAAAGCTTCTAATTCCAACTCAAACGATGGCATGTAGGACTCGAAAATCGTATTGACATGATCTAAACCGATACGAGTTGTCGCAATATATTTGGTGGGGACTCGCAAAATGTAAGGGCTAGGAAAAATCAAGTGATGGCCTTCTTTGTCATTTACCCAGCGAATCTCCTCCTGATAGAGAGGGTAGTCATCCAGGATTAACCATCGAAGGCTAACTCGGACGTCATCGTCAGTTCTGGCTTGAATCACCACATTAGGCGAGTCGTCGCTGGTCCAGCGATCCGCAAAATCAATTTTTGTGATGTGAATATCAAACTCTCGCAAAACTGAGAGTTCGTGGATAATCGAACCGATGATTCCATCGGCGTACAAGTGGCCAATCGCCTCAGCGCCTGCCTCTCCGAGCGCTTCCACTGCTACCGCTCGAGCACTGGCCTTGAATTTTGCCAAATTCTCTGGGCTAGGTGGAAAAGCCTGGACATGTAACTCTGTGGTGGCGAGTTGGCTCTCTCCGCTTGGATGAAGGACGACTACATCGACGGCTCGAGGACGACCTTTGAGATTTGCCTTCATTGCTTTTGTCGCTTGATCAAAAGTCTTCATATAACCTAGCATTAATTTTCTTCCAGACGCTTTCATAGCGCTTTCTATCTTTACAACTTCCTCTTCACTGTAAGCCAGTGGTTTTTCACAAAAGACGTCAAGGCCAGAATTGAGGGCTGCAACCACGAGATCCGCGTGACTTCCGGAGTTCAAAATGACCGCAGCATCAATAAGTCCAGATGCGAACATCTTCAGCGGATCTTCAAAACGTCCTCCGGCAGGAATGGCAAAGCGATCGGCTAAGGCATTAGCCGCAGTCAAGTTGTAATCAGCAATTGCCTCAACCTCAAATATGTCACTTCGTCGGGAGAGAATCGGTAAATGCACCGATGACGCAACGGCTCCGGCTCCGACAACTCCAACGCGAACTATGGTTTTGAGTGACATATAGATGCTCCTGAAATCTGCAGAAAGTTATTATGTGAATGGTATGTTAGCGAACACTCAATCGTAAAGTATGAAGCGGATAAATAATCATTATGGTCGAAAAATTAGCTACAACGAGCATCGACGATTATTTGTGGTTAAAGAAAATCGCTATAGAGATTCACACTAAAAATCGACAAGTTGGATATGCAGATTGGTGCAATGAAACTTTTGATTTCACCTGTCCCTCTTCTGTTACATACCCTTTCCAATGGTTTTGGGATTCTTGCTTTCACGCCATCACCTTAAGCCACTTTGATATACCTAAAGCCGAGGCTGAACTAAAAAGCCTCTTAAAGAATCAGCATGAAGATGGTTTTATCTCTCACGTCACATTCTGGCAACGCGATACTTATGATGAAATAGTTGCCAACTACAAAATAGCTTTTAGAAATCGATACCTCTCCGATGAGATGCAACCCCCGTTACTTGCCGAGGCCGTCGCAGCTGTTGCTTCGCGGGGTCGCGGAACATCATTTATTGAAGAAGTCATTGAAGATCTATGTAAGTTTTACGATTGGCTGCATAGCACTCGAAATCCTTTCAGTGATGGGTTAGTAAGAGTTGTTCAGCCTGATGAGACAGGTTTGGACCATTCACCGGTTTGGGATGAGCTTCTGCAAATTCAAGATGAAGAACACGAAAGTTGGGATCGCGGCTGGGACCTCATCTGCAAACCGTACGATGAATACCAACGCGACCCAAGGAAGATGATGGAGTCCGATTACTTTGTCGTCGCCGATGTAATGGTGAACACGATCTATATTGAGAACCTTCGAACCTTGTCTCAACTCTGCGCTCGGGTTGAAGATGAAGCAGGTGCAGAAATCTATAAATTACGAGCCGAGCATGCCCTGAAATCACTCAACGAACTTTGCTGGAATGAATCGGATGGTCTGTATTACAACGTTAATGGTCGCGCTAATGAGCAGATGCGAGTCAACACTTGGGTCAGTCTCATGCCGCTCCTGCTGCCTGAAACGGATCCGAAAAAAGTTAGCCGAATTTTGGAACACCTCCTCAATCCAGACGAGTATTGGGCTACCTTTCCCATTCCATCCGTCGCGATGAATGAACCAACATTTCGACCAAATACGGTCGGAGGCAATCTTGTATGGCGAGGACCTACATGGCTTAGTTGTAATTGGTATCTCAGCAGAGGATTGATTGCTCACGGGAGAAAAGATTTAGCTAGTCACATCGCGGCCAAAAGTATCGAATGCGTCCAGAAGAGTGGTGTTCGAGAATATTACAACCCATATGATGCAACCGGGTGGGGTGCTCCAGATTTTAGTTGGACCATGATTCTGCTTGACCTCGTAGACAGGACCTTATAAATGGACAGATCAAATATCGGCATCGTTCCACTCAACTGGAAATATTCTGAAGCATCCATGGCGACTTACCTTGAAGGTATTTCCGGATACGGATTCAAAGGAATTCAGATTTCAGTTGCCCAAGGGAACTCTTCGGAGTTTCTCGCCGAAATGGCTAAGAACAATCTTAAATGCGCAGAAATCTATGTCGCTGTTCATATGACGCCCGATGGAATTGAAGGACGCTCTGAAATTGAGACGGCCGAAATTATTGAGGTAGCTCGAAAAACCGGAGTAGAAATGGTGGTCTTTGCCGTCGATGGAACCCCCGAACGAGATCTCTGCGCTACTCGCGCCGCGACTGGTCCACAATTAACTGATTCGGCATACGCGGCCTTAGCAGAACATGTAAACAGATTTGCAGCAGTTGCTTCGAACTACGGGATGAAATCCTCTTTCCATCCTCATGCTGCCACCTTCATTGAATCTCCAGCGGAGACTGAGAAGTTGATGCACTTGCTGGATCCACAAACCGTTGGAATGTGTCTTGATGTTGGGCATTGGATTGTCGGCGGAGGCGATCCACTACAGGCTATTGAACAATATAAGGAAAGAATTACTCACGTACATATAAAAGATGTCTCAGGCGAAGTTCTCGGACGACTTGCAAGTGGCGAAATTGCGAGCATGGAGGATGCTGTCGTCACCGATAAGCTTTTCGTTCCAGCCGGGACTGGGGTCTTAGATTTAATCGGAACCATTAATTCTTTGCGAGCGCATGGCTTTGATGGTTGGTTGATGAGCGAACAGGATTCAGCTTGGGAACCATCGGAAGCTGCTTCCGGAGTTTCCTACCAGGCCATCGCCAGCGCTCTTCAATAAACCTATAAAGCTGGTCTGATTTCCAACCCAGCCGCAAGATAAGCAGTATCGATTGTTTCCATATTGATTCGGGAATCGGTAGCGTCGGTAGTAAAGGGTTTTCCAAAATCAACAGCATCGGCAAATGACTGCAGTTGGTAGGTGTACGAAGAAATCGTCCCGAGAGATTCAATGCGCTCGGAATCTCCTACTCGGACAAATACTCGATCATCTAAGCTTGGAATAACGAAAGAGTAAGTTTCAATTGATCCCTTTGTTCCTTGAATACTGAGTGGAGAACTAAATCCTTGGGTGTCGAAATCAGAATCCGCAATACCAACTGCTCCATTGGCAAACTTAAGAGTTGCTTCAAAAGCCACATCGAGATTGGGTCGGTGCATTCGTGCTTTTGCACTCTCTACCTTTGGTTCTTCCCCAAAAAGTGCGAGAGAAACCATTCGTTGGGAATGGACTGAATAACATCCCATATCCATCAAGCACCCGCCGGCAAGCTCGAACTGCAATCTCAGATCACTTTCGCTGGGCATGAGTCCATAGAGAGCTGATTTGATACTGATTAATTCCCCAATTTCACCAGACTTGAGAATTTCAATAATTCTTTGAAAAACTGGGTGATAGTAATAATGAAATGCCTCCATGTACGTTACGCCTGAAGCGAGAACAACTTCTTCCACCAACTTAGCTTCTTCACCATTGCTTGCAGCAGGTTTCTCACTAAGCACATGTTTGCCGGCGCGCATCGCCTTAATATTCCAAGGGGCATGGCCATTATTGGGCAGGGCGTTATAGATCATGGTTATCTCGGGGTCATCAATAATCTCTTGATACGAGTCGTAAACATTGAGGACACCGTATTGGCTAGCAAAGGCAGCACCGCGTTCGTGGTCGCGAGATGCAACCCCGTAAAGAACATGTTCCGTGGCGTGGGCTGGGTAGACGATAGCTTTTCGAGCAATTCTGGCCGCGCCAAGAATTCCAATTTTTAACGGAACGCGTGCTTGAGTCATGCGGCTAATTTAGCCCAAGGATTGAATTTCGAATCGTTCATTTAAGCAGTAGAGTTTCAAGTCGAGCGATGAGGGGAGTAATGAGCATGTCGAATGGCAGTGACGACTCATCCCCGCTCGCGGTTCGGCTCCGGCCTCGATTGATTTCTGAACTTCTAGGTCAGCAACATCTGCTCCAACCTGGCTCGCCGTTAACCCGATTGATACAGGGCGAGGGCAAACACATCACCAGCGTGCTCCTCTATGGGCCACCGGGAAGTGGCAAGACCACATTGGCAAAAATGATTGCTCAATCTGATGCGCGGGAATTTGTAGAGCTCTCGGCAGTCAGTTCTGGCGTTGCCCAAGTCCGCGAGGTCCTCGTTGCCGCACAATCACGTCGCGAATTAGAAGGTCGGGAAACTGTCCTCTTTATCGATGAGGTTCATAGATTTTCCAAAGCTCAGCAAGATGCACTGCTCCCTGGAGTCGAAAATCGATGGGTCACCTTGGTCGCAGCCACTACCGAGAACCCTTCCTTCTCTATCAATTCACCCCTGCTTTCTCGTTCTATCGTCCTCACTCTGCGCCCGCTCACCGATGCTGAAGTTGCAAATCTCATTGAAAGAGCTATTTCAGATGTACGTGGTCTCAATGGCGAAGTAAAGATTTCGACGGAGGCCGCCCAATCTCTCATTCGACTTGCTGATGGCGATGCCAGGCGCGCACTTACCTACTTAGAAGCCGCAGCCGGCGCAGCAACTGATGAGATAACTAATGAAGTCTTGGCGACGGCTGTTGATCGAGTGATTCAAAATTATGATCGAGGTGGCGATAGCCATTACGACGTGGCAAGTGCACTCATAAAAAGTATCCGTGGTTCCGATGTTGATGCTGCTTTGCATTACTTAGCGCGGATGTTGGAATCAGGTGAGGATCCTCGATTTATTGCGAGAAGAGTAATGATTAGTGCGAGCGAAGATATTGGAATTGCAGATCCACAGGCGCTTGGCTTGGCAGTTGCCGCGGCACAGGCAGTGGCTCTAGTAGGAATGCCAGAGGCTCGAATAATTCTCGCAGAGGCCGTGACATATCTTGCCTGTGCCCCTAAATCCAATGCGGCTTATCTCGCGATTGAATCTGCATTGGCTGATGTCCGATCAGGAAAAGGTGGTGAGGTTTTACCCCACCTTCGAGATGGAAACTCAGGAGCGCTCCGAGACGACAAAATCAATTCGGCGCGCAAGAGACAGTCTTACATTTATCCCCACGATTTACCGGCAGGAATTGCGCAACAGCAATATCTTCCCGATGACTTACTTGGCGTTCAGTATTACCAGCCAACCACTCATGGTTATGAATCTCGAGTAAAGACTGCACTAGAACAGATTCGCAAGATTCTCAAGCGGGACTAGACCAGCTCTATTTTTTTAACAAGGTAAAACCCGTTGGACATTTCATAATGATGCCTTGTAACAGCTTCTTAGTAGTTTTCCCACCTACAGTTTTAACGCAGGTATAGGTCTTCCTAATCACAAGTCCTGGTTTAGTAACAATGGAGAAGGATGCACTTGTCGAGCTTTCACTTGCAATGGGAGTAGGCGTAGAAGTTGGAACTGGGGTCGCGGTTACCGTCACCGTAACGGTTGGAGTCGGCGATGGGCTGGCAGATAAAGCGGCCGCGGAAGCTTGCGCGTCTGCGTAAAGGTGATTGGCTGCGGCTTGAACTCGAACGTAGTACTCAGTGATCGCCTTATTTGTCATGGTCACGATGTAGGACAATTGAGAATTCATATTTGCAACGTAAGTGGAAAGAACACTCGCATAGTTGTCCTGCCTCTGGCTTGGAGCTGGGGTCTGACTTTGGGGTTGATTTTTGCTCGCAGTTAAGTCATTTTGAACTTGTGCCTGCAGCGCCGTGAGTCCGGCCCGAGCGCTGGCTGCGGCACCGGATGAAAGATCCTCCCCTATTCTCTGACTCAATGTGGCAAGTACTCCAGAAATTTGAGCAAGGTATCCGCTGTAGTTAGGCGTAAAACTGGTACCAGTTCCCGTTCCGGTCGTTGTTCCAGTAGTCGGAGGTGGCGCCACAAATGGTGGAATATTCAGAGGCATGAATATTGGTGGGAGCCCGACAGAACTCGGAACGACCCAGGTTCCCGTAGTTGGTAACGGCTCCTGCGGACCAGGACCGGGCGGCGCGATCGCCACCCCGGCTGGCGTCGAGCTAGCAGTTGCAGTTGCCGAAGCGCTAGGAGAAGGAGCGCCAGGCGTTGAAACTGTTGCACTAGGAGTAGGAGTTGGGGCCGGTGGAGTTGACGAGGACCCAATCGATTGACCCGCCGCGGATGCTGCAGCGATGGCCGATGAGAGCGAATTTTTCCAAGCAGCAGATATCTCAGAGGCACCAGAGACACCATTAATGGCCGCACTTTGAGCTGCAATTGCTTCGTTGGTCAAAGTTGGGATCGCCAAGTTTGCGTAGGGCGCGTTTTGCCCAGTTGGTTGAACCGGCGTTGATACGCCCACGATTCGATAGGTGCCACTGGCACCATCAACGGTGATGGAGACTTGAACGCTGCCACCTTTTGGGTTGGAAAAAGAGGAACCCGAAAAACTCACCGGTGTCGCCGCTGCTTGTTGTAAGTGCAGCATCTCGACGAGTGAGAGTGCTCCGATTGCTGATGCGCCAACCACTTTCTTTAATTTTGTTGCCATTACTTTCTCCAATTGTTGGGGGACACTAGAAAGGGATTCATTAGATTCCTGATTTCGCCAAAGCGCTGACTAGCGAGTCATACCAACCTTGCGAGGTATAACTAGCCCCACTAACCCCTTGAATATCGGCTGATTGAGCAGCCAAAGTTTGGCTAACGAGGATGGGAACAGCTTGTTGATCTAGTTGAATGTCATACGGTTGCGCAGAGGGAAGTTGAAGCGCAGAGACATCAATAATTTTGGAATCTTTTATAACAACTTGCACTTGGACGGGTCCATAAACAGTCTTAGACGTAGCACCCACGAATGTTCCATTTACCAACGACTTTTGCGGTGCGACGCTCTTCTTTGGCGCCGGTGGTTTCGCGGTCGTTTTTGTTGGCTTTGGCGCATGCGTCGGAACCGTCGCTACAGATGTGTGAGTTACTTTTGGCGAAGGAGAAGGCTTCTGTGTTTCGCTGGGTGAAGGCGTTGAACTCGCAGGCGTATTAATCGGTGTCGCCGAGCTCGATTCAGTTGGGGCTGCAGATTGTGAGGGCACAGTTTTTCCAAAGCTAGAGCCTGCTGCTGCGCCAGTAAATGATCCACCTAAATTGAGAGAATGGTGAGGTGGAGAGTAGGCCAAGACCGCACCTAATCCGCCAAATGTCCCAACTGCAATTAGCGTTGCTTTTGTTACGCCCATTGCTTCACCATCCTTTCGCTACATCTCTTAAACAGCATGAAATTCAAAAATCTCGGTATGAAAACGGTTCATGGGAACGCCACATGCATCGGCAGCCTGGCGAACTGCTTCAACTAGTGGCGTGGGGCCACATACGTAAACATCGCAGTAGCGAAAAGCAGGGACATAACGCATGATGTCTTTTGCCGTCATGGGGTGAACTTTTCGAGAGCCAACCAAGTAATGAACCTGAGCTCCACGCTTCTTTGCAATCTCTTCTAGTTCACGGTTATGAACTATTTCGTCCTCACTGGAAACTCGAAGTAGAAGATCGATATCGACTGAGTCTTCGAACTCGTCAATCAAAGCCAGTAATGGTGCGATTCCAACTCCCCCGCCAATGAGGACTACGTGCCCTAACCCACGCGTCACTTTTTGAGCAGTAAAAATTCCGTATGGTCCCTCAAAAAAGACACGAGTTCCCGGTTTTAGATCTTTCACCGCACCTGACCCATCGCCAAGATTCTTAACCGTGATGCGAAATTCAGAGTTGGTTGGCGCTGCCGAAAGCGAATAGGGGTGGGAAACCCAGATGTGACCAGAGGTCAAGAAGCGCCAGGTAAAGAATTGACCTCCTTGCGCGTTCATTCGATTCAGGCCTCTTCCACGCATCACGATGGAAACCATGTTTGCGCCTTCATCGACAATGGATGAAATCCGCAGCTCGTATTTGAAGAAACGAACGACCGGAATGATAAATCGCCAATACAAGACGATGCTTCCCGCAAGAATATATAAACCTTCCCAATAAAAACGATAAACAGGGTGAGTGATGAACATCGGTCCAGTTCGAATTTGATGCATGAAACTGAGGGCGATGGCGAGGTATGTGTAGAGGTGTACCGTCCACCAAGTTTCATACGACATTTTCTTTCGAACTTTTTTGTAAGATGACAATCCAGCAGCAACAAAAAAGATGAATCCCACCGTGGCGGGCAGCATCCAATCAAAGTTCCAGGTGAACTTCCACAATTCTTGACCTACCCGTGAACCATCGTTTCCGGCATAACCCAAAGAGACCAGCAATACGTGCAAACCAATAAGAAAGAGCGAATATGGTCCAAGCTTGCGATGCCACAAAATGAGTCGATCATGACCGACCGCTTTTTCGATCCAAGAAATCCGCGAAACCATGACTAAACCAACCAGCGCCAAATATGTTCCGACCATGGCTGTAATCCGAGAGAGGGAGATGATCACCGGGTATGGCCAGAGCCAATCTGCCCGGGTGGTTGTCTTTACAAAGATCCCAAGCGTCAACCCAAGCCCGAGTCCTAAAACAAGACTGGCGGACTTAGTGGAGGTTTCAGAACGGCTCAAAAAATGGGCGGTTGCTCGGTAACCGGGGTGGCGGCGGGATATTTCCTGGATGACGGCATGGAGGACTCCAATTGCTAGGGGACACTAACAGGTGTACAGAGGATAGAGCGAAGCCCGAGGCAATTCCATTACCTAAATCAGGATTTTCTTTTTAAGCTCCATTCGGCGGTAAGGAATATACTCGCTGAACTATGCAATTAATCGTTCACGTAGGGCCTCATAAAACAGGAACGACTTCACTTCAGAATCTTTTTTCCTTTAATCGACCTGCCCTGGCAAATCTGGGGATTTATTACGAGCAATCGAGAACTGGGCGCGAAGGTCAACACGAATACCCTTTTGCTCTCAAAGGTTGGGATCCTAAACTTTTAAATGAGCAGGCGCCGAACCTTCCCTTAGGTGTGATGATCGCGCAACTTCTCTTCGAAGCCCAGAAATTTAATTGCGATCGAATTCTTTTATCTTCGGAGTCTTTTTCTCAATTAAGTGTTTCTGAATGGAATGAATTCTTGGAGGCTTTTTTTCTTCAAGCACCAAAATTTCAATTCGAAATTGTTTTGGTGTTTACAGAACGAGATATAGCGAATTTAGCTATTAGCCTCTACCCAACTCTGGTGCACTTTGGACTTAGCAGTCACTTTGAGAACGTCAAGGAACAACTAGAAGCGGAATCTCGAGAGACTCTTCGCCAGATATCCGAGCTCGAAGAGAGTTTGGATTATCCAATAACCTTGATTCAGGTTCCGTATTCCAAATCCAATTATTTGCAAACTTGGGTGGAAATAGTTCTTGGTGAGAATATTGTAGCCGGATTGGAAATGGTCGATTTTCAATACAACACTCAGCCTCCGCTTGAAATTACGGAAGCCAAGCGCAAAGCAAATGAATCCAGCACTGTTCAACTCGTCGGCCAAGGAATAACGGAATGGCCGAAATTCCACACATTAGAAAGTATTGCGAAGCAGCGTCGGCAAAATTACGAAATAGAAACTAAATTTCGCTAGGCAACTTTCGGATGCGCCAAGAGAAAAGAAACAAAACTACGGGTAAAAGTTGGCGAGATTTTTGGGACATGGCCAGCACCAGAAATTTTCCAAAATTCGACTCCGGTGTTTGAAGGACATTGAGAAAAAGCAAAGATTGTGGTGTCTAGACCTTTAATGCCTCGGTCTAAATCTTTCTTTTCAAAAGACAGTTGTGGTGAGCCGTTGCAGCGATTGATCTCACCCCAATTGGTGAAAGTTTCCATAGCTCCTGGAATCGCAACTCCCATGATGTGGTTCCCGGCATAAGTTTCATCAGCAGTACCCCAAATCTGAAGAACACTGATGGCTGAGGAAGGTTTGCAGAGCGAACTCTTAGCGAAACTCCCGCCAGCGATATTTACTATCGCCGCTATCCAATCAGAATGATTACAGGCAAGTTCATTTGCCATAAATCCACCATTGGAATGACCAACTAGGTAAATACGGTTGGGATCAACCGAGTACCGTGCTGAAACGGCATCAATGATGCTCATGATGTATGAGTCATCATCCACCTTTGGTTTCTGAAAATCACAGCATTCCGGAGTTGCGTTCCAGAATTTCGTTCCTGTCTTATCACTGGTTCCATCAGGATGGACATATAGAAGACCAAAAGATTCGGCAACCGGTTGGATTTTTAAATATTTTTCCAGAAGCGAGCCCGATTGGTTAAAACCATGGAGAGCTATAAGCAGAGGCGCTGGCGAATTGCTGTTGTAACTACTCGGAATGAATACAGAAAATGGACGAGCCCCTGGAATTTTTACCGCTTGGGCATATCCCGGCTCGGATATGAGAAGTGACATCAAGATTGCTATCGAAAGAGCAATCAAGCCTTTTCTTTTCAATCGATACTTCATAGTGAATATTAAGGCCAATCGCCTAGTCAATCATGGAGATCAGCTTTTCAAATACTCGGTCGATTCCGGCTTTTGTACTTTCACTCAAGATCGTGCTTACGGGACCTCGTTGCCTAGCAGATGTAAATATCCCTTGTTTTACTAAGAGATATTTTTCCACGGCAACATATGCGTCGATAGTTTGCTGAAATTCAATGAGTTCTGAAATTCCTTGGTGGATTTGCTTTGCGCTCTCGAAATCACCGGATTCCAAAGAGTTCCACAATTTAGATATTGCCCAAACGATTTCACTCCCTGGCATCGTTCCAACCAGACCCAACTCATGAGTTTCAAGAAGGTCCATACCGCTTTGACCTTCAAAAATTTTCGCTTCACCGCCCGTTATTCCCTGAAGTCTTGCCACTCGGTCACGGACTGGCTTAGCTTCAGGCTTGAACTGGATTCGTTCGGTACCAAATTTTTCGAGAAGACGTTCGTATAACTCCATTGGTAATGGTTGTCCCATGTAGTTACTAGCGTCTTGAACCACGACCGGAATGGCAACTGACTCCACTATCGCTTCATAGTAGGAAAATATTTCATCCGAGGTCGCTGGGTAAGTAGCCGGTGGTGTGGCAATCAACATCGCTGCACCATCTGATGCGGCTTGCTTTGCAAGCTTGACGGCAACCCGAGTGCTCTCCGCTCCGACGCTGACGATCAATGGCAAACGGCCCTCTAAAATTTCTAACACAAGTTGCCATTGGTGACGCCTTTCTTCAAAACTAAAGCGCATCACTTCCGAGACCATTGCCAAAACTACGCCTTCGACTCCAAATGAAATTAACCAATCAATTTCGCGGCGAAGTTCTTTCGGTTCAATCTCTTCAAGTTCGTTCAGAGGCATCTGAAGAACTGGAAAGATTCCTCGATTCATGGCTTGCTAAGCCCGAGCAGGTTTGGAGGCTTTCGCCAATGCAATAACAGCATTTGCCACGGCCGGAGTGACGGCGGGATCGAAGACGCTGGGAATGATGAATGTAGCGTTCAATTGCTCTTCGCTTACACAGCCAGCAATGGCATTAGCAGCCATGGCCAGCATCTCATCGGTCACTTTTGTGACTCCGGCATCTAAAAGGCCACGAAATATTCCAGGGAAAGCAAGCACATTATTTATCTGATTCGGATAGTCACTTCGCCCAGTTCCTACAATTCGAGCATGCCTGGATGCGATGACAGGATCAATTTCAGGATCAGGATTTGCCATCGCGAGAACAATTGAATCTGGCGCCATCGCAGCCACGTCGGATTCTTTCAAAATGTTCGGCGCGCTGACTCCGATAAAGACATCAGCATTGACCAAAGCCTCTCCCAGTGTGCAATCTCGGCTCTCCGGGTTGGTGTTATCGATTAACCATTCCCGCATTGGGTTAGATCTTGGTGAGCCTTTATGGATGGAACCTTTGGAATCAAAAGCAATAACGTGAGTAGCGCCCTGCAAAATGAGAAGTCGAATAATCGCATTACCAGCTGCGCCAGCGCCACTGAGGACAATCCGCACATCCGCCAAGTTCTTCTTCACAAGTTTCAATGAGTTGATCAGAGCAGCAAGCACGACAATTGCAGTTCCATGTTGGTCATCATGGAAGACTGGAATGTCCAGCAACTCCTTGAGACGTGCTTCAATTTCAAAACAACGGGGTGCTGAAATATCTTCGAGATTGATGCCACCAAAACCTGGGGCTATCCACTGCACCGCCTTGATAATCTCTTCAGTATCTTGGGTGTCCAAACAGATTGGCCAAGCATCTACATTGCCAAATCTCTTGAAAAGGGCGGCCTTGCCTTCCATGACGGGCATAGCTGCCTCTGGTCCAATATTGCCTAATCCCAGAACAGCAGATCCATCGGTGACAACGGCCACGGTGTTTCGCTTGATTGTTAGGTGACGGGCATCAGATTTATCTTTTGCGATTGCCAGGCAGACTCGGGCAACACCAGGTGTATAGGCACGAGAGAGATCGTCGCGCGTCTTTAAAGGAACTTTGGAACGTACTTCCAACTTTCCACCAAGGTGGAGAAGGAAGGTCCGGTCACTGACATTACGAATATTTATTTGGGGCGAAGCGGCCTTGATTGCATCGGTTATTTCGACACCGTGATCGGCATCGATCGCGTCACAAGTGATATCGATGGTGACGTGATCTTGATTCGACTCCACAACATCAAGAGCCGTGAGCGTTCCGCCTGCTGCGGCCACCACCGCGGGAATTAATGAAGTTGGGGCGATACTCATATCGGTGTCGATACGAATCGTTATTCCATAACCAGGGCTCGTGCTTTTCATCTCAAGACTCCATCGTCTGTAAAAAGGAAAGTAAACCGCCATAGTAGCCGTGCTACCGAGGAGTACGAAGGTGTCCTACGCCACAAAATGTGAAACCAATTAACGTAGCACCCCTGAAAAAAGCAAAGTAGTGACATCAAACATCGCTAAAACCATAATCACAGGAAAACCAAACTTCTTTGGACGAATAAGTAGGAAGCACAGCCCAATTGCGGTTGCCAGCAAAATCCATGATCTGTAATGAACCGATTGGTTTGCCAGAATTGAAGCAATCAGGATCAATGCTCCGCCGGACAAAAGGATGCTTTTCGTTGTGCCTAAAATTTGAGGCAACCCATTAATGCCGATTTTCCGATCAGCTTCCATATCT
>CAIMZW010000118.1 GCA_903846075.1 uncultured Actinomycetes bacterium | reverse complement strand
CCCGAAAGGGGGGACTTCTTTTTGTTGGCTGGGTAGCTCAGTTGGTACGAGCGCGCGACTGAAAATCGTGAGGTCGACGGTTCGATCCCGTCCCCAGCCACTTAGTAAGAGTTATTTTTAAAAAGCCGATCGTTTTGGATCTGGCGTTAACCAATCAAAGAATTCGTGATCTGCTGAAATAACCTGGTTAACCAATTTTCCGATATCGGAGATAGATACCTCCACCGAGTCACCAACGGAAAGATTGAAATCAATATTCGGAACAATCCCAGTTCCGGTCGAGAGAAATACTCCGGACGGAAAGCTCATTTGGCGAAATAGGTATTCAACCAATTCTTCAAATCGACGATGCATCTCTGAAGTGGAAGTCCTGCCACTCCAAACCACTTCGCCCTTTCGAACAACTGACACTGAAACTTCAAGGCTGTAAATATCGGAAATTTCCCATATGGGAATTATCGCGGGTCCGAGAGCGCAAGAGCCAGAGTAAATTTTCGCCTGCCCTAAGTAGAGCGGATTTTCACCTTCAATAGATCGCGAAGAAACATCATTACAAATCGTCAAGCCAACAATTTCACCTTTCGCATTACACACTAAAGCCAATTCAGGTTCTGGTGCATTTATTTTGGAATCAGATCGAACTCCAATTGGTTCGCCATCTCCGGTAACGCGCCAAGCCACACTCTTGAAAAAGAGTTCGGGGCGTTCTGCTTTGTAAACTCTTGAGTAAACGTCAGCATGATCGCTCTCTTCTTCCCGAGCGCTTCTCGAACGGTTGTAGGTAACCCCCGAAGCCCATATTTCCGTTAGGCCATCAACGGGTGGCAAAAGACGATCATGGGAGAACAATTCAGATTTTTGAGAAGCTTGAGCGACAAGATTTCTAATTTCATCAAGAGGTAGCGTCAGTAATTCGGCAAGTGAGGCAACTGCTAACTTGGAGGCAGAACTTGTGCCTGATTGATTGACGCCAACAAAAATTTCGCCGTTGTTGATGAACCGAACAATCTGAGAAGTCATGAGTTCCCTACCGGTCACGAAAAATCTGGAAGTCTTCCAGGAAGTGAAGAAATCCTATAGGAAACTTTGAATGTGAAGAGGTTTATTTTGTTCAGCAATAAAGCAATATTTACCGCGGATCCTTCGCATACTTTTCCAGTATCTCTTCGGTGGGCAGGGCAATAACTCTCTTAGTAAAGAATATTGCGGCTCGCCCGACTCGAAGTTGCACATCAAAATAGTCGTTGCAAATCCAATAGTGATCTCGTTCGTAATAATCGTCAAACATGATGGTGCAGGGTCTTTGGCTACGTAAAATCACTTCAAATAAAGTTCGAACTCGAAATCTTCCATCGATGAGAACAAAGGTTGGATCCACTTCACCGAGCAACCAGGGAGCCGAAGCGTATTCATCACCAGCCAATAATTCTTTGTCGATAGGCGTTCCCCACTCGCCCGTCGGACCCATGTTCGAACTTAGGACTACAAATTCTTGATCACTAATCAAAAGTGGTTGGGCAAGTTTTCTCAAACTAGCCGCCCAAACTCCATCAGTTTCCACACTCGTAATTTTCTTAACACCGGATTTGATGGCACTAATTGTGCTTGAGCCAGTGCCGTATTCCAGATATTCCGTCATTGTAGAAAATTGACCAATGAGAAATTCGTTTTCTTCAACCGGCATCTCGGATGAAGTTCCAAGTTTCCAGGCCAAATCTGCATGGAAATCCGAACCTGAGTAACAATTCTCACCAGGAACGAAATCGAGACTCTTAATCTTTGTGTCAAAGTCCGTGAAGGTGGAATAGCGACCTTGCATCCACAGTAATGAATGACCTTTATCGTCCAGCGGTTCAGAAAAAATCGGCCGAATGTTGTCGGCTTCACCGGTATGAGTGAGCTGACTAAATCGAGGAGAGCCTTCGCATGAAAGTGCAACCAAGAAGATTTGGAATTTACGGCGCACTGAGATTGGTTCACCGTTGTGTGGCATCACATTTGCGCTGATTGCAAGGAAATCTGAATCGTGGCGATCAATAGCGATGCCGCCGGAATAGTCGGGCTCTTCTGGATAGAGGCTTCTACCTGCGTAAGCTATCTCGCGGGTCTGCCAACTATTCCCTTCTTTTCGAGCAACCGCATATCGGAGGTCCGCACCAGGTCGCTGAACTCCATCTGGAGAATACGAATGATCAACTTGAAAAGAAAAAGCGATAGTTAAGCGCCCCTTGCGATCCACGCAAATGTCACCTGGCCATGCAGTGGTGTTCTCACCAGATTGCCAAATTTTCGACAACGTGTCGAAGGGATTGTGATTGGCGAATTCGGTTAGAGGAGATATTTCATTTCCAAAACTGTCGAAGACGAGGCCCTCCCTAATTACGCCATGATAAAGCGAATTATTGTGCGCCCTGGGATGGTCCTCACTGACTACAAAGTGAATCTCTGCTTGATCTTGGAAAAACAAGATATAGGGACGGCCGCCATCCAGACCTCGCCAATTTTCGCCCAAGAGACTCACGTCATGAGAGATAAATGGATGAACTGTTCCTAAAGAGGTATTGCTGAGATTGGTAGAAAAATAATTTGGATTTCTATCAAAGCCACGAGTGAAAATCAGAAGTTGATCTTCGAGAAGCGCGATATTTGCGTAAGTGAAAGATGTCGGAAATTCAAATTGAAGTGCTGCATCGGCAAGTAGGTTCCTTGTTTTCCAATCAATCGTTGCAATATTGAAGAAGTTATCTGAGAGGTGCCCGGCATACGCAGCAAGTACTCGTCCATCACTGAGGTATTTGACGGCCGGGACATTATGGTCATCAACTTCGATTCGTGGAGCCGGCAAGGTAATTGTTGACTTTTCCTTGCTATGAATATCGAGGAAGTGAATTTGTTGTTGCCCGTTGGGGCTAACCGAGCCGACGCAAGTGACTCCATCTTTGGTGAATGCCTTGGGTGAATGGAACCAACACCATGCACCTGTTAACGGCATTTCACCCTTATTTCATCGAGATCGGTCTAAGGAGTTAATTCTATCTAACATCATCCCGCCCTTTGGGAGGACAAAATTTCCGTTGAAATTAAGAAATGGCGGCGAAAAAACCACGATCAAGATCGGATTTAATGTCTTCGATATCTTCCAGTCCAATGCTCAGTCGAACCATTCCGGGCGTAATTCCCGCCATCAATTGTTCTTCGGGGCTGAGTTGAGAATGCGTGGTTGACGCGGGATGGATGACAAGACTTCGAACATCACCAATATTCGCTACATGACTAAAAAGTTCTAGCGCCTCAACAAAACTCTTCCCGGCTACAACGCCACCCTTAACCTCGAATGACATAACTGCTCCAGCGCCTTTGGGGGCATATTTCTGGGCTTGCGAATACCATTTCGAGGAGGGCAATCCGGCATAGCTCACATGAGAGACGCCCTCGTGCATCTCAAGCCATTCGGCAATTGCTTGAGCATTCTCAACATGCTTTTTCATTCGCAGGCTCAACGTTTCTAAACCTTGAGCCAATAGCCATGCATTGAATGGTGAGACAGATGCGCCGATATCTCTCAGTAATTGCAATCGTGCCTTGAAAATATAAGCAAGATTGGCACCGAAGCTTGAGCCGACCCCGAGAGTCTGGGCATAAACAAGTCCGTTGTAACTTGGATCAGGTTCATTGAAGCCAGGAAATCGTTTGGGATCTGCAGCAAAATTAAAATTTCCTGAATCGACAATTGCGCCAACCATCGCGCTTCCATGTCCAGATAGGAACTTGGTTGCCGAGTGGGTGACTATGTCAGCACCGTATTCGATTGGCTTTGTGAGAAACGGTGTAGCAATGGTGTTATCGACGATCCAAGGAACTCCGACTTCATGTGCAATCTTTCCGATGCCTTCAATATCGAGAACTGCTCCAAGTGGATTGGAGATTCCTTCACCAAAAAAAGCCTTTGTGTTGGGGCGGACCGCTGCACGCCAGGCATCGAGATCACTTGCATCTTCGACAAAAGTGAATTGAAGTCCGAACTTGGGCAAGGTGTAATTAAATAAGTTGTAGGTGCCGCCATAGACATTTCGACTCACTACAACGTGGTCGCCTGCTTCGGCCACATTCATGATCGCGTATGCCGTAGCCGCCATTCCACTAGCTACGAGAAGTGCGCCTACCCCACCTTCTAGATTTGCTAGTCGTTGCTCCACAACATCTTGAGTTGGATTGTTAATTCTCGTGTAAACATTTCCCGCTTCTGCGATTCCGAACAAGTTTGCAGCATGTTGAGTATCCCGAAATTGATAGGCAGTTGTTTGATAAATCGGTAGCGATCGAGATCCAGTTACCGGATCGGGAGTTTGACCTGCATGAATTTGTTGAGTATCAAATGACCAAGATTCTCTATTCACCATGACATGAACTTTCGTCCTGTTTGAGGCTATTTGCAAGGACTTTGCAGTTGAAATTATGTTAGCAGTAACCCGCGAAGTAGAAAGATATTAGAGTCAAGATCCATAGTTCCGTCAAGGACTAGGGCTGGTTCTTTCGGCGGTTCATATTCTTGTCCAATACCAGTCAGATTTGATATTTCACCTTTTGTAGCTCTTTTATAGAGACCTTTTGGATCACGCTCTTGGCAGACCGCCACTGGAGTATTGACCCACACTTCAGAAAATTCATTCACAGCAAAGAGTGACTTCACCGCCGTTCTATCTTCTGCGAAAGGACTAACTAGGGCGACGATGACAACCAACCCGGCATCCATCATCAACTTGGCTACTTCACCGACTCGACGCACATTTTCTCGGCGATCTTCTCTAGAAAAACCGAGATCTTGATTTAGTCCTAGCCGTAAATTGTCTCCATCAAGCACGTACGTGTGAACACCATCAGAAGACAAACTCTTTTCCAGAGCATCAGCGATCGTCGACTTCCCAGAACCAGATAGTCCGGTCAACCAAATCACATGTGGCTGATGGCCCTTTAATCGACTTCGCTCAGATCGCGTTACCTCATAATTTTGCCGAGAGACATTTTCGGATTTGGTTTGCGTCTCATTAACCATTCCCGCCGCAACCGTTTGTAAGGTTTCCCGATCTATAAGAATGAAATTTCCAAATTCTCTCGACGCTCGATAGTTAGTAAAGAGGAGAGGGAAGGTAAGAACGAGCTCGACCTCAGCGATTGCGTTCTTCGCGACCTCTCGATGCTGGAGAAAATCTCCGCTTTCAACATCAATGACATTTCTAACTGCTCTAAGTTCGACAGGAGATTGCATTACTCCTGATTGCAACAGGTAAGAGTGGCCGATGGCTAGATCTCTTTCGCCCAACCAAACAAGATTGGCAACAAGATTGCGAGAAAGTATTGCGGTTGATCCCACATCTGCAAGTACTTGACCTCGAGAAATATCAATTTCCGGGAATATTTCGAAAGTAACCGCTTCGCCATTTCCTGCGTGATGTACTTCTTTGACTCCAGCATAAATCTTTCTAATGGTCCCCTTTTGAGCCGTAGGAAGAACACGCACTTCATCTCCGAGAGAAAAACCCCTACCAACCACGGTTCCGCTAACCCCTCGAAAATCTTGAGTTCGGCTAACTAACTGGACGGGCAAGAACGAGGAATCAAGATCTGGCTGGCTACCATTCCAATTTTGTATTGATTCCAGAACGCTGGCACCGCCATACCAACCAAAATCCTCACTTTTTGAGACCACATTTGCTCCGGTTAAAGCAATGATTGGGATAACGGTGGGTAAAAAACCAAGACGTTTTCCAATATCCATCACCTGTGACGCAAGTTCCGAAAATGTGAATTCCTGATTATCAACCAGATCCATTTTATTTATCGCAACAATAATTTTCTCAATTCCCATCAAGGCGCAGATGGTGAGGTGGCGATGGGTCTGAGTTCGAACTCCTCTGGTTGCATCTAGGAGAAGCAATGCGATTTCTGACCGAGAGGCAGCAACCACCATATTCCTGGTGTACTGCTCGTGACCAGGGGTATCAGCGATGATCAACCGTCGACCATCAGGTAATGCCATAGAGCGATATGCGACGTCGATCGTGATGCCTTGCTCACGTTCGGCTTCAAGGCCATCGGTGAGCAAACTGAAATCAATCTCCCCCGGTGCAATTGTTGAACCGGTTCGTCGAATTGAGCGTGCGCCTTCAATGGTGTCTGAAGGAACGCTCTCGGTCTCAACCAAGAGCCTGCCGATCAAGGTGCTTTTTCCATCATCGACACTGCCACATGTCATCAAACGAAGAATGGACATCAGAAATAACCTTCCGATTTCTTCTTCTCCATCGAATCTTCTTTTTCGCCATCAATGAGTCGGGTAGCACGTTCGCTCAAACGAACTTCAAGGACTTCATCGAGAATCTCCGAAATCGTCCTAGCGCTTGATTCGACTCCAGCAGTGAGTGGATAACAACCCAAAGTTCTAAATCGGATTTCACGAAGTTCTACTGCATCCTGCGCCGCTAAGGGAAATCGTTCGTCGTCGACCATGATCCATTGATGACCTCGTGCAACTACTGGTCTCGGTTTCGCAAAGTAGAGTGGATTAACCTTTATTCCTTCTTGCTGGATATAGAACCAAACATCTGACTCGGTCCAATCCGACAACGGAAAGACTCGCATGCTCTGATCGGGAAGTAATTTGGTGTTGTAAGTTCGCCACAATTCCGGACGTTGATTTCGTGGATCCCACAAATGACCTGATTCACGAACACTAAATATCCGCTCTTTGGCTCTACTGCGCTCTTCATCTCGCCGAGAGCCACCAATGGCCGCATCAAAGCCATGTATATCGAGTGCATCTCGCAAGGCAACTGTTTTCATGATTCGGGTGTATTCAGATATACCCGTTGTGAAAGGGTTTACTCCAGCTTTGACTCCCCGCTGGTTGGTATGAACAATCAGATCGAGGTCATTTTCGGCAACCACTTCATCGCGGAATTGAATCATCTCTCGAAATTTCCACGTGGTATCTATGTGAAGGAGTGGAAAAGGAATCGGGGCAGGGAAGAAAGCCTTCTTCGCCAGATGGAGTAGAACGGAGGAATCTTTCCCAATCGAATAAAGGATGACGGGTTTGCGAAAAGTTCCCGCGCATTCGCGCAATATTTCTATTGACTCATTTTCGAGAGATCGCAAAATTTCGGGCGAGACTCTCATTGTTCAAAGATATCAACTAGTTCAAAGATACTAACGATCAGGCAGAGCCAGACTTTCGTCGAAACATCTTCGGTGCATTAGCACCAGCTGCTCCGCCAATTTTTGAACCAGCAGCAGGTCCACCAGCTTTACCCGCGTTATTGCCTTTTTGCTTCTTCGCGAGCGCTTCGAGCATTTTTGCTTTCGCCTCGTTTTCGGCAGCTTTTCCTGAATCTGACATCTAATTTCCCTTTATCTCTACAGCGGCAAGTAAGGCTTTAACTTCCGATTCCTTATAGCGGCGATGGCCACCTAAGGTTCTGATTGAAGTTAGTTTTCCAGCTTTGGCCCAACGGGTCACAGTCTTTGGATCTACCCGGAAAAGCTTGGCTACTTCTGATGGAGTCAAGAGCACCTCTAACTCGCTCATAGTTGCCCCTCTCTTGCTGGTCACGGCGCACGCTCCGGAAGGTCCAAAGCGTCTAGAAAGAGGGGATATGTCCCTTTCGCACCAATAGGGATGAAGTATCTAGGTATTACGTTCCTGATTCAAGGGGCTATTAGGAAGCTTGTTCGATCGCCGCTACCCGGCGCCATCGTGAAATCAGCCGTTCGTAGCCTTGGCCGGCCATGGCGCCATCTCCGGAGGCCAATCCCGCGAGGGAGAGATGAATATCTTCTACGGAGGTGTCCGCTTCGATGCCATTTTCGCCATTTTCGATCAAAGTCTTTTCCAAATAATTTGCCAACCCGCCGTAATCCAGTTCAACAATCGATTCAGCATGAAAGAGGTTGAGCCACTCGAGCAAGTCCGCAATCTCTTGTTCAATTGGACCACTCCCAAATGATTGAACTACGGCTTGATGAGTAAACATGCAACGTTGTTTGGCTTTATTAATTCCGGTCCGTAGAACAGTATAGGCACCATCTGAGGTGTGACCGCGTTGACGATCGGTAGGTTCAAAAAGTGAGAACCATCTTGGTGGAACCATCCAAGTCTCGGTCAGAATGTGTGCGACTTTGTCTTCAATTAATTCCGAATTAATCGCAATTGCATCTTCAACATTTTCAGGAATGAAGAAACGAGTGACTGGCAATGGCATTGAATCTTTAAATGTTTGAAGCGCAGACCAACATCTGGTCGCAGTTGACCATGGCGATACATAGCGCTTTCCATCTGCTTCAAGAATGTGAGCCCCGTCAGGTTTTAACGCAGGAGGTTCTACGACAATGACACGACGAAGTGCTCGCTCTTGCTCTTGCAAGCCGGTTGGTTCATTCGATGCAACTCCGCCCCAGCGCAATTGTTCTGCGGGGGCAAATGCCGTTATTGGTTCGTATATTCGTAGCGAGGCAACGTACGGTGTTGGTCGCATTTAAGCCCTACGGATGTAGTTGCCCTCTGCGAACGGGTCATCGTCGTTCTCGGTTTCATCACTTTTAATCTCACCATGAAGTTCTTTGGATAAACGTTCCAAATCCATGTCCTGAGATGAATATTTTAAATCTCGAGCAACCTTGGTTGCCTTAGCTTTCTGCCGGCCTCGCCCCATGCGCGTGACCCCCTTACGGATATCTCAGCGGTTTCGATAGTTTCTTCAGGTGCGAAGGTTATCGCGCTTGGTAGTTGCCTTCCAACGCAGAACCCTCAGAGTCGCCTCTTTCGTGGATAACACCAGCCACCCATGCTTTCATTCCCCGAGCCGAGAGGGTTCGCAGGGCTCGATCGGCCTCATTCGGGGCCACAATGGCCACCATTCCGATGCCGCAGTTCCAGGTTCGCTCCATATCGGCTTGCGGAACCCTGCCTAGTTGCGCCATGAACTCCATCTCCACAGGCAACGCCCAGGTGGAACGGTCGTAGGTGGCAGTTAGGTGGTCTGGAATTACCCGTGCCGTATTGGCTGCAATTCCCCCGCCAGTGATGTGGGAGAAGCCGTGAAGGTTCTCAGAAAGTGCCTTCTGAAGCGTTAGGCAGTCAAGGGAGTAGATCTCAGTCGGAGTTAAAAAGACCTCACCAGCCGTCTTTCCATATTCGGCCAGCACATAATCCAAGGAGAGATTATTAGTTTTGATGATGTGGCGAATCAAGGAATAACCATTAGCGTGAAATCCGCTAGAAGGCATGGCGATGAGGAGATCGCCTTTGCGAACTCTCTCCGCGCCGAGCAAATTAGGCGCATCCACCGCGCCAGTCGCAGCCCCCGCAATATCAAACTCATCTTCATCTAAAAGTCCAGGATGTTCGGCAGTCTCTCCGCCAATGAGGGCAGTTCCGGCTTTGGCACAACCACGAGCAATTCCACTGACGATCTCAGCAATTCGATCAGGGAAAACTTTGCCAACCGCAATGTAATCAGTCATAAACAAGGGTTCGGCTCCGCAAACAACGAGATCGTCAACGACCATTGCAACCAGGTCCTCACCGATAGTGTCGTATTTGCCGAGAGCTCTAGCAATTTCGGTTTTTGTGCCGACACCATCTGTTGATGTCGCGAGAAGTGGACGTTCAAATTTTTTCAAAGCAGAGGCATCAAACAATCCTGCAAAGCCACCAATATCTCCAACGACTTCAGGTCGCTTGGCTTTTGCCAAATGAACCTTCATTAATTCAACAGCGCGATCACCGGCATCAATATCGACGCCTGCTTCAGAATATGTGCTCACTCGTAACGATTCACAATCTCCAACAAATTCTTTCCGGCAGAGAGATCGGTTGGAATTTGAATTGGATATTCCCCAGTAAAGCAGGCGGTACATAAATTCTCTTCGGCGATAGTTGTAGCTGCTACTAGTCCTTCCAACGAGACATAGCCCAGTGAATCCGCACCAATGGAACGACGGATTTCTTCGACCTCAAGACCCGCGGCAACGAGTTCGGCTCGGGACGCAAAATCAATCCCGTAATAGCAAGGCCATTTCACTGGAGGTGATGAAATTCGAACGTGAATCTCTAGAGCGCCTGCTTCGCGCAACATTCGTACCAATGCTCGTTGGGTATTTCCTCGAACAATCGAGTCGTCGACTACAACTATGCGCTTTCCTTCGATGATCTCACGAAGCGGATTCAACTTAAGTCGAATACCTAGTTGTCGAATAGTTTGGCTTGGTTGGATAAATGTTCGACCAACATAGGAGTTTTTTACTAACCCCGCGCCGTAAGGAATTCCTGATGCTCGGGCATACCCAACCGCAGCCGGAGTTCCAGATTCGGGAACTGGAATAACTAGATCAGCTTCAACTGGATGTTCTTTGGCGAGCTGTTCACCAAGAGCTAGCCGAGTTGCGTGAACATTCCGTCCAGCAATAACCGTATCTGGCCTGGCTAAATAGACATACTCAAAAATGCAACCTTTTGGTTCGGCCGGTGCCCAGCGATGGGAACGAAGACCATTTTGATCAATGGCAATAAATTCCCCGGGTTCCATTTCGCGAACAAAGGATGCGCCGACGATATCAAGGGCCGCAGATTCCGAAGCGACAACCCAGCCGTGATCTAGTTTCCCGATGACAAGAGGTCGAACGCCATGGCTATCGCGAGCGGCGTAGAGAGTGTGTTCATCCATAAATACCAAAGAGAAAGCGCCCTTAAGCATTGGCAAAACTGCAAGAGCCGAACTCTCAAAATTCTTACCTTCTTGAGCCGCAATCAATGCTGTGATTATTTCGGTATCAGTAGTTGCGTGAAATCCACCATCATGTTTTTCCGTGGTGCTCTTAGAAAGATACTCGGCGAGATCGCCAGTATTCGTAAGATTTCCATTGTGCGCCAAAGCCAATGTTCCGTGATTGGTAGCCCGCAAAGTTGGTTGCGCATTTGCCCAGGTACTCGATCCGGTGGTGCTGTAACGACAATGACCAATAGCAAGACTTCCAGTTAGAGTCGCTAGATCATTTTCCGTGAAAACTTGAGAAACCAATCCCATATCTTTGTAAACAAAAATTCGTTCGCCATCACTTGTCGCAATTCCGGCTGATTCTTGTCCGCGATGTTGCAAGGCATAGAGACCATAGAAAGTAAGTTTCGCAACTTCTTCACCAGGCGCCCAAACTCCAAAAACTCCACATTCATCTTGTGGGCCTTTTTCATCCGAGAAGAGTTCGTGGGTTAGTCGTCCATCAGGGCGGCGGCTCATGAGGTAACTCTAATTGTTTTCGCAAGAAGTTCGAAAAGGTTGGAAAGATCGGATCGCTCGCCACTTGCGTGAATCGCGCCGGATGAGATACCCGATGACCAACTAATTTTTCCACTCAGCAAATCCATCAGTGTTTGATGGCTCAATTCGACCACATTAGGTGGGGTTCCTCGAGTGTGCTTCGGGCCTTCGACACATTGGACCGCGGAGTAGGGGGGTATCCGAACTTCAACTGCATGGCCCGGAGCCAATTTCACGAGCGCGGCAAGTATCGCTTTCACTTCTTCTAGAACTTTTTGGTCGCGCATTATCCAAAGAGCTTAGGGAAGGTTTCAGTGAAGGCTTGGTTGAGTTCGACGAGGCTGATATCTGCATCATTGATGATCAGATTTTCGCCACCAGAGGTACCAATTCGGAGAATTGGAATCTGAAACTTACCCGCGAGCGCTACCAAATCATTGGTTGAGGTCGGTTCAATTGCAACAACAACTTGACCGGGAGTTTCGGCAAAAAGAGTTGGGGCTGGATTTTCGAGGGAAACCTTGGCGCCAATTTTGTGCCGTAAGACCATTTCTGAGAGCGTGGCCGCAACTCCACCATTGCTGACATCATGAGCAGACTCAAAGATGGATTGACCTTCGAGAAGAAGATTAATTAAGCGTTGTTCGACGTCAAGATTTAATTCGGGAGCTTGATTGCCCATGACTCCATGAAGATAGGCCCATTCGCTACCTGAGAAGTTCTCGCCAGCTTGACCAATCAAGTACAGATCCAAACCGGCTTTCGCGATTCCCATGGGAGTTCGCTCTCGCACATCTTGGATGACGCCAAGGACGCCAATTACCGGGGTCGGCAAGATGGCTACCGTTCCAGTCTGGTTATAGAAGGAAACATTTCCGCCAGTGACTGGCAATCCCAATTCCAAACACGCATCAGCAAGTCCGCGAACGGTCTCGGCAAACTGCCACATCACACCTGGATCCTCCGGGGATCCAAAATTTAGGCAGTTGGTGACAGCAAGTGGCTTCGCCCCTGAGGTGGCGATATTTCGGCAACTCTCTGCCAAAGCCAACTTCGCGCCTTCATACGGATTGAGATATGACCAACGAGCGTTGGCGTCGGTCGAGATGGCGACTCCGAGATGAGTTTGTTCATCGATCCGAACCACGCCTGAATCTTCAGGTTGGGCGAGAATGGTGTTTCCTTGAACATAGCGATCGTATTGAGAAGTGACCCAAGTTTTATCGGCCAAGTTCGGAGATGCCATTAATTTCAACACCGCATCCTTGATTTCAGCTGCGGTGATCGGCAGCGGAACATCAACTGTTGAGGCTGCAAGTTTTGCAATGTAGTCAGGCTCGGCGAAGGGGCGGTTATAAACCGGACCTTCGTGGGCCACAGTGCGAGGAGGCACGTGAACGATTAATTCTCCGTTAAAGGTGATATTTAGTCGTTCGCCATCGGTGACTTCACCGATAACTGTCGCCGTAACATCCCACTTCTTGCAGATGGCAAGGAAGCGATTGATGTTTGAAGGTTCCACGATGGCGCACATGCGTTCCTGTGATTCGCTCATCAAAATTTCTTCAGGAGAAAGGGAGGGATCGCGCAATGGGACTTTCTCAAGTTGAATGTTCATGCCGCCAGAACCTGCCGAAGCAAGTTCAGAAGTAGCGCACGATAAGCCGGCGCCACCAAGATCTTGAATACCGACAACCAAGTCTTCGTGGAAAATCTCTAAGCAACATTCGATAAGTACTTTTTCCGCGAAGGGATCGCCCACTTGAACACTCGGACGCTTTGTTGGCTTGGCATCATTGAAAGTCTCGGATGCTAGGACGGAAACTCCGCCAATTCCATCGCCACCAGTTTTGGCGCCGAAGAGGACGACGAGATTTCCGGTTCCATGAGCCTTTGCCAACTTAATATCTTCGTGGCGCATAACTCCAACACAGAGTGCATTTACCAATGGATTTCCGGCATAAGTTTCATCGAAAACAATTTCGCCACCAATATTTGGCAAGCCCAGACAATTTCCGTAGCCACCGATACCGGCAACTATTCCAGGAAGCACGCGCTTGGTATCTGGAGCCTGGGCTAAACCAAATCGCAACGGATCCATCACCGCAATTGGCCTGGCGCCCATAGTCAAAATATCGCGAACGATTCCACCGACACCGGTTGCGGCGCCCTGGTAAGGCTCAACAAAAGAAGGGTGATTATGGGATTCAATTTTGAAGGTAACTGCGTAGCCTTGACCGATATCTACCACACCGGCGTTTTCTCCGATACCGACGAGAAGGGCCTCTGAGTGCGGTGCCTTTTCACCGAATTGACGTAGATGAACTTTCGAAGATTTATAGGAACAGTGCTCGGACCACATAACTGAGTACATTGCGAGCTCGCTAGATGTTGGCCGACGGCCAAGAATTTCCTTGATCCTGAAGTATTCGTCATCCTTGAGACCAAGTTCGCGAAATGGCTGAACATGATCTGGATCGATCTGAGCTTGAGAAACGGTATCTAGATTCATGCTCGACCCACCAATTGATGAAGCACGGAAGTGAAAAAAGTCAGACCATCGTTAGAGGGTCCGGTCAAAGTATCAATAGCATGTTCGGGGTGCGGCATTAGTCCAACCACATTCCCGCGAGCATTACTTATTCCAGCGATTAAATCCCGCGAACCATTGGGGTCTTCACCTAAATAACGTGCAATTACCTGACCACCCGATTCGAGAGTTTTCAAAGTTTCATCATCACACTGAAATGATCCCTCGCCATTTTTCAGCGGAATGACAACCTCTTGATTGAGCGAAAAACCATTTGTCCACATCGTGGAGTTATTTTCAATTCTCAATCGTTGGTCTCGGCAGAGAAAATGCAACCCTTGATTTCGAGTCAGAGCACCTGGAAGCAAGTGCGCTTCACACAAAACTTGAAAGCCATTGCAGATGCCAAGAACGGGAAATCCGTGTTCAGCAGCAATAATGATCGAAGACATGATTGGAGCAAAACGTGCGATGGCACCACAACGTAAGTAATCGCCGTAAGAAAATCCGCCAGGCAAAACAACAGCCTCTACCTCTTTGAGATTATCGCTACCGTGCCATAGCGAAACCGCGGTGCCACCAGCATGCTCAATGGCACGGGCGGCATCTCGATCATCGAGAGATCCGGGAAAAGTTACGACGCCAATCCGCATTACTTCTCTACCTTTACTACGTAGGTTTCAATTACTGGGTTTGAAAGTAAAGTCTCAGCAGCTTTCTGAATATCAGCCATCTGACTCTCTGATGGATCTCCCACCATCTCAATTTCAAAGCGCTTGCCTTGTCGAACGGAAGTTGCAAATGTAAATCCAAGACGTGGCAGCGCTGAACCAACGGCTTGTCCCTGAGGATCCAAAATCTCTGGTTTCAACATTACTTCAACAACGATCTTTGCCATCGTTAGATTTTCCTTCCGGTCAGTACTTCATAGGCCGATTCGTAACGCTCTTGGGTCTTTGCCACGATCTCCACTGGTAACTCAGGAGGTGGACTCATTCGATCCCAACCAGAATTGAGTAACCAATCTCGGACAAATTGTTTATCGAAAGATGGTTGCGCCCCACCTGGCTTCCAACTTTCACTCGCCCAAAAACGCGAAGAATCAGGGGTGAGGACCTCATCTCCTAAACAAATATTGCCGTCGCTATCAATGCCAAATTCAAATTTGGTATCTGCCAAAATGATTCCCCGAGTCGCCGCGCAATCATGAGCAGTGGCATAAATTTTTAAGGTTAATTCGCGTAATGCGTTAGCGTCTTCTACGCCCACCATTTGGCAGGTTTGATCGAAAGTGATGTTCTCATCATGCTCGCCCATCTCAGCTTTACGGGCAGGAGTGAATATCGGTTCTGGCAACTTTGAACCATCCAGCAATCCAGCAGGCAATTCAATGCCACATACGGTCTGACTCTTTTGGTATTCAACCCATCCGGAACCAGTCAAGTAGCCACGAGCCACACATTCCACCGGAAACATTTGAAGCGGTTTGGCAATCACCGCACGTCCTTCGACTTCAGCCGGGACCACAATCGGCAAGATGTGGTTCGGAACGATATCGCTCAGCAAATCAAACCAAAAAAGTGAGAGTTGCGTTAAGACTCTACCCTTGTTCGGAATTGCTGTTGGAAGAATAAAGTCGAAAGCAGAAATTCGATCTGATGCGACCAAAAGCAATTCACCATGGTCGTTGGTATAGAGATCTCGTACTTTTCCGCTGCGTAGATGAGTCCATCCACTTAGCATCGCGGTCACCGAATAGAACCTGGTCGGTACTGCGCGGCCGCAGCATGAGCGGTTGTAATCGCTTCGATGCGATTGATAACTCGCCGAGTTTGAGCATGAGCATCGCCAGTAAATTCCAAAGGAGTGGCGAGCAAATTTTCTAACTCTAATTTTGTTAACGGGATTCTTGAATCCGTTGCCAATGCATCCAACATGGTATTTGGACGACCGGCCCGAATTCCCAGTGCCGCCGCCACCGCATGCTCCTTGATGGCCTCGTGAGCAATTTCGCGACCTACGCCGGCTTTAACGGAGGCGATAAGTATTTTGGTCGTCGCTAAGAAAGGCAGATACCGATTTAGTTCGGCCGCAATTACATCAGGGAAGGCACCAAATTCTGAAAGCACCGTCAAAAATGTTTCGGCTAAACCGTCAAATGCATAGAAGGCATCAGGAATGGCAATTCTTCGAACGACACTGCAAGAGACATCGCCTTCGTTCCATTGGTCACCTGAAAGTTCACCAACCATGGAGGCGTAGCCTCGAAGAATTACCGCAAGACCATTAACTCTCTCGCAGGATCGAGTATTCATCTTGTGTGGCATAGCTGAAGAACCAACCTGCCCAGCCTTAAAACCTTCAGTCACGAGTTCGGCCCCAGCCATCAATCGAATGGAGGTAGCGAATGATGAAGGTCCAGCCGCAAGTTGAACGAGAGTTGTCACAACATCGAAATCAAAAGATCGAGGATAAATCTGTCCCGTGGAATCGAGAACATTGGTGAAGTTCAAATATTCAGCAATTGATCGTTCAAGTTCAGCATGCGCTTGCGAAGACCCCAGAAGATCTAAGGAATCTTGCGCTGTTCCCACTGGGCCTTTAATTCCACGAATTGGGTAACGTTCGATCAAGCTTTCTAACCGTTGATAGGCAAAGAGAATTTCTTCCGCAGCGCTAGCAAAACGCTTTCCTAACGTGGTGATTTGGGCTGGCACATTATGCGAACGGCCCGCAATAGGTTGATCGATATATTGCAAGGCGCGTGCTGCGAGCAGATCCAAAATTGCGATGATGCGATCTCGACACAGGATTAGCCCATCGCGAATCTGCATCGCCTCGACATTTTCGGTGAGATCGCGGGAAGTCATTCCGGCATGGATCGCTTCATGTCCTGCCAGCGCATTAAATTCTTCGATGCGAGCCTTTACATCGTGGCGAGTCAGTTTCTCTCTTTGGTCAATTGAATCCAAATCGATGTTGTTGATGACTCGTTCGTAATCATTGATGATCTCAGGAGAGATGGGGTGTCCCAAAGTTGATTGGGCGCGCATAACTGCAATCCACAATTTTCGTTCGGCGAGAATTTTCGACTCTGGAGCGAAGATAGCCCTCATTTCGGCGGAGGCATATCGAGTAGCCAGAAGGTTCACGGGACTATTCTCCCCCATTTAATTCCCCTTCTCGGCAACTGCTGCATTTAAGGCAATATCGCTGCGATAGTGGCTGCCGACCAGTCGAATCGAAGAGATCATTCGATACGCCCGGTCGCGCGCCTCCGTGAGATCGCTACCCATCCCAGTGACGGCAAGGACCCGCCCACCAGATGAGTGCAATATTCCGTCCTTTAAAGTGGTCCCGGCATGAAAGAGGCGAGAATCCTCTATTTCGGTTATTCCCATGATGGGAGTCCCAGTTTTAGGGGCGCTGGGGTAACCCTCGCTAGCCAGAACGACTGTCACGGCAGATTTCTCGCTCCACTCTAACTTTTCCTCAGATGCCAATGCGCCCGTGGCGGCTCGGAATAACAACTGCGCCAAAGGTGTCTTTAGCCTGGGAAGCAAAACCTCGGTCTCCGGATCGCCAAATCTGGCGTTGAATTCGATAACTTTTGTCCCCCGCGAAGTGAGAGCCAATCCGGCGTAGAGCAATCCCACAAACGGGGTTCCGCGAGCCGCCATTTCAGCAATCGTCGGATTGAGGACTTCGATCAAAGTCTGCTCGATGATGTCATCCGGTGCCCAGGGAAGAGGCGAATAGGCGCCCATTCCTCCAGTATTTGGACCAATGTCTCCATCAAAAGCGCGCTTAAAATCTTGAGCGGGCTGCATGGGAATAACTGTGTGGCCATCTGAAATTCCGAAGAGAGAAACCTCAGGTCCATCGAGAAATTCTTCAATGACAACTTGGGAACTTTGCATCGCGTGCTCGATTGCAAAATCTCGATCTTCAGTCACAACAACGCCTTTACCTGCGGCTAGACCATCGTGCTTGACGACATAAGGTGCACCGAATGCATCTAGCGCCGCTTCAATTTCAACGAGGTTTGTGCAAGTAAAACTTCGGGCAGTAGGAACGCCTGCGTCTCGCATAACTTGTTTAGCGAAATCTTTGGAACCTTCGATTTGGGCTGCGGCACGTGAGGGACCAAAGACGGCAAATCCAGCGGAGCGAAGGAGATCGGCTAAGCCATCAACAAGAGGTTTTTCCGGACCTACCACGACCAGATCAACGCCTAACAGTTCGGCAAGTTCGAGCACCCGATCATTTCGAGAGGTATCGATGGGATGGCAAGTTGCAATTTCTGCGATTCCTGGGTTGCCAGGAGCCACATGTAATTCTGTTAGAGCTGGGTCTCGATTGAGAGCATCAGCAAGCGCATGTTCGCGCCCACCAGATCCAATCAGAAGTACTTTCAAATGAAGTCCTTAACAGAAATTGTTTGGTCTCGCCCTGGGCCAACTCCGATTGCGCTCATCGGTGCGCCAGATATATCTTCAAGAAACTTCACATAAGCTCTAGCGTTTGCTGGAAGATCTTCTAAAGTTTTGGCCGAAGTAATGTCTTCTGTCCAGCCTGGTAAATATTCGTAGATCGGCTTCGCATGATGAAAGTCAGTTTGCGAGGCGGGCAACTCTTCAACTCGCACTCCTTCGATGTCATAAGCCACACATACTGGAATTTTTTCCCAGCCAGTTAAGACATCTAGTTTGGTGAGGAAGAAATCTGTTAAACCATTAACTCGAACTGCATAGCGCGCGATCGGAGCGTCATACCAACCACATCGTCGATTTCGACCAGTAGTGACACCGACTTCGCCACCGATTCGGCGAAGTGCTTCGCCATCCTCATCAAAGAGTTCGGTAGGAAAGGGTCCAGAACCCACGCGGGTTGTGTAAGCCTTCACAATTCCAATAACACGGGTAATTTTGGTCGGTCCAATTCCAGAACCGGTAGATGCCCCACCTGCAGTTGGATTGGAAGAGGTCACGAACGGATAAGTGCCGTGGTCAACATCGAGCAAAGTTCCTTGGGAACCTTCCAAGAGTACGTATTTACCAGCCTTTAGCGCCTGGTCAAGAAGTAAACCGGTATCTGCAACATAGGGTCGCAAAATATCGGCGTACTCCAAATACTCGGTGAGTACTTCCTCGACTTCAATTCCTTTGCGATTAAATACTTTAATCAAAACTTGGTTCTTATCGCGAAGTGCGCCTTCAATTTTTTGTCGCAATATAGAAGGATCAAAAAGATCTTGAACTCGAATGCCGATGCGATTGATCTTATCGGCATAAGCCGGACCAATTCCGCGACCAGTTGTACCGATCTTTGAATTTCCTAAAAATCTCTCCGAGACCTTATCGATCGTGCGGTGATACGGAGTGATCAAATGCGCATTAAGGCTGATCTTCAATTTCGAAGTATCAATCCCACGTTCATTAAGACCCTTAATCTCTTGAAGTAAGACCGATGGATCAATAACGACACCGTTGCCAATAACCGGAACGCAATTCGGACTCAAGATTCCGGATGGCAATAAGTGAAGGGCATACTTCTGATCGCCAATGACGACGGTATGACCTGCGTTATTGCCGCCTTGGTAACGAACAACGTAGTCCACTCGATCACCCAAGAGGTCTGTAGCTTTACCCTTGCCCTCATCGCCCCATTGGGCTCCCAACAAAACAATGGCAGGCATGTGTCTTCGCTTTCAGCTAGGTGAGTGCAGATTAAGAGTTTAGTGAAGTACCGGTCGAACGTAGGTCTTCACATGCTTCAACGACACGCTTGGCAATTCCGGCCTCGGCAGCCTTACCCCAAGCACGTGGATCGTAAGCCTTCTTATTTCCAACTTCGCCATCAATTTTGAGAACACCATCGTAATTTTTGAACATGTGATCGGCGATTGGACGGGTGAAGGCATATTGGGTGTCGGTGTCGATATTCATTTTGACGACGCCATAATCCAAAGCCTCGCGAATCTCAGAGAGCAAGGAACCAGATCCACCGTGGAAGACAAGATCCATTGGCTTGGAACCGGCGGGCAAACCCTTAGAAGCAGAGACGGCCTCTTGCAGAGTCTGCAAAATCTTCGGTTGAAGAACAACATTGCCTGGCTTATAAACGCCGTGGACATTTCCGAAAGTAGCCGCCACCATGTAACGACCGCGCTCGCCCCAGCCCAATGTTTGGACGGTTAGCAAAGCATCTTCAGGAGTGGAGTAGAGCTTCGCATCGTGCTTTGCTTCGATGCCATCTTCTTCGCCACCGACAACACCAATTTCAATTTCCAAAATTGTGCGCGCTGCGAGTGATGCATTGATGAGTTCGTCCGCGATCGACATATTTTCTGTCATCGAAACAGCCGAACCATCCCACATATGGGAGTTAAAAAGTGGCGCCTTTCCAACTTTGATTCGATCTGCACCTAAGGCGAGAAGTGGCCGCATAAAACCATCTAGCTTCTCAGCAGGGCAGTGATCGGTATGAATTCCAATGTTGACGTTGTAATTCTTGGCCACAATATGGGCAAACTCGGCGAGCGCAACCGCGCCATCCACCATGTTCTTTACGGTTGAACCAGAGAGATATTCCGCCCCGCCCCAAGAGATTTGAACGATGCCATCTGATCCGGCCTCTGCAAATCCACGAATTGCTCCGATTAGAGTTTGTGAGGATGAAACGTTGATTGCGGGGTAAGCAAATGCCCCAGCTTTGGCTTTATCCAACATTTCGGCATAGATCTCAGGGGTTGCAATTGGCATTTTCATCTCCCAAATTAAGGATGGACATCTGTCGCGTAAATCTCTGGTCGAAGCGCGTCATTGGGTCGACGGTGAGGCTTACGGCATATCCCACCACATTTTGGGGCGGATTGGAAAAATCAAGAGGAATCAGGCTTGTGCTAGCACTGCTTTAAGCCAATTCGACGGCTTTACTAACCGATACCGAAATGGGACAGGATCCGATCAAGCCCAATTAGTCCAAAATTCGAGTGAAGTAAACCTTTTCCAATCTTAAGAATGGTCTTCCCAACTGTACTAAAAAGGTGAAAATGAGAGACCAAACTGATAATCGCACGCATAACTACCTCCTCTCCAAATAGGTTCTAGTTCCGCTGTGGTCCTAGCGACGTCATTGCGACGAATGGGGCGAAGGTACGCAGAGAATTCCCTGCGCGTTTAAAGGTTTGGTCTATGGTGGGGATAACTCGACGCTGGTAATCTCGAAGAATGTCCAGTGACCAGACTCATTCTGAAGCGCTTGAAAATCTCTCCCACGAAGAGCGAAGCTTCCCGCCCAGCCCTGAGTTCGCCGAACAAGCTAATGCCGGAATTGAGCTCTATGAGAGCGCGGCGGTCGACCCAGTTCGATTTTGGGAGCATGAAGCCGGAAAACTCCATTGGCAGCAAACCTGGCACACCCCTCTCAAGTGGCAAGCCCCCTTCGCGGAATGGTTCTTAGGCGGAAAACTCAACGCCTCATACAACTGTTTAGACCGCCACGTTTTGGCTGGAAGAGGAGATCGCATCGCTTTTCATTTCGAAGGCGAACCAGGTGACACCAGGACATTGACCTATGCCCAAATGCTGGTTGAGGTAAAGAAAACAGCAAATGCCTTGATCGAACTAGGAATTAAGTCGGGCGACAGAGTTGCAATTTATCTACCGATGATTCCCGAGGCCGCGATCGCGATGTTGGCTTGTGCCCGCATTGGAGCCGCCCATTCCGTTGTTTTCGGGGGTTTTTCGGCAGATTCTTTACTCTCACGAATTCAAGATGCCGATGCCACTTTAGTGATTACCTCTGATGGTGGATTCCGCAGAGGAGCGCCATTTGCTCTCAAGCCTGCCGTCGATGAAGCGCTTAAAGGTGAGTCAAATGTTCGCAATGTCCTCGTCGTTAAACGAACAGGACAAGAAACCGCATGGGAGAACGATCGAGATATCTGGTGGCACGAGATTGTGGATCGACAATCTGAAGAACACGAAGCCGAATTTTTCGATAGCGAACATGTCCTTTTTATTCTCTACACCTCAGGAACTACTGCAAAACCAAAAGGTATTTTTCATACAACTGGTGGCTATCTCACCCAAACATCTTTTACTCACAAAGCGGTTTTTGACCTCAAAGCAGAGACTGATGTCTATTGGTGCACTGCTGACATCGGCTGGATTACCGGACACTCCTACGTTGTCTACGGTCCGATGATCAATGGTGCGACTCAAGTGATGTACGAAGGCACTCCAGATACTCCAACAAAATCTCGAATTTTCGACATTATTGAAAAATATAAAGTGTCGATTCTCTACACCGCACCAACTTTGATCCGGACCTGGATGAAATGGGGCGATGAATTTCCCCTCTCGCGCGATCTCTCATCTCTGCGTGTTTTAGGTTCAGTTGGTGAGCCAATTAATCCAGAAGCATGGATGTGGTACCGAGAAATTATTGGTGGTGGACGATGTCCGATTGTCGATACCTGGTGGCAAACCGAAACTGGTGCAATTCTTATTTCACCTCTCCCAGGTGTGACCGCAACGAAACCCGGTTCGGCAATGGCGGCGCTACCAGGAATATCAGCCAAGGTTGTTGATGACGATGGGCATGTTGTCGCTAACGGTCATGGCGGTTACCTTGTTTTGACTCAACCTTGGCCATCGATGCTTCGCGGAATCTGGGGCGAGCCAGAAAGATACAAAGAGAATTATTGGTCCAGATTCGCCGACACTTATTTCGCAGGTGATGGTGCAAAGTTAGATGATGACGGGGCTATTTGGCTTCTTGGTCGAGTCGATGATGTCATGAATGTATCTGGCCACCGCATTTCTACGACCGAAGTTGAGTCGGCGCTTGTCTCTCACGAAGCTGTCGCAGAAGCCGCGGTAGTTGGGGCCAAAGATGAAATGACCGGCCAGGCAATCGTTGCCTTCGTGATTTTGCGAACCGGTGTCGAACACACAACTGGCGAAATCCTGATTAAAGAGTTGCGCGATCATGTAGCCAAAGAAATTGGTCCGATTGCAAAGCCGCGACAAGTTATGGTTGTTAACGAATTACCAAAAACGCGAAGTGGAAAAATTATGCGACGTCTACTTCGAGATGTTGCTGAACATCGCGCAGTTGGCGATTCCACAACATTGGCCGATCCAAATGTTATGAAACTCATTCAAGAGGGATTGAAAACGGGAAAGAGCGAGGACTAGTTTTTTGGAAATGCCGCTTGAATTCGATGAGACAAATTGCTGATGACTCCAGGCGCATGAGAATGAACCTGTTGATAGAAGTAACTCTTTGGAATGGCAACGTGCGCTCCGTTCCACTGAGTCGCAAGTGCAATTAGAGAAAGAAGATAAATAAAAAATCCAGTTCTCACTACGGAAACTGCTGCCCCGGCAATCGAATCAATAGTTTTGAGCGGACCGATGAGAACTTTGCGGTGGAAAAGTCTTCCAATCGCGCGAAAAATATTTTCGCCAATTGAGGCTGCCAGAAATATTCCAGCAATCATGACTCCTACTTTTCCAGCTATTCCAGTCCATGTTTGAACATAATGCAGAGCAATCATCAATCCCAAGACACCACCTGCGATAAAACCAATCGCAGAGAAAATCGTTGAAATGAGACCGACCCGATATCCACGGAGAATGGATGCCGCGAGTGCAAGTCCGACAAGTGCGTCCAACCAAGTGAATTTCATAATGAAATCTTAAGATTTTTCGTTACGAGTTCAAAGAGTTGTTGATCCGAATGTATTGTCCCAATTTGCTTAAAGGTCACCTTGCCGTTGGCATCGATAAACCATGTCACTGGGACGCCGAGGCCAAAAATTCCTTTGGTTCGAGCATCGGGGTCATAGAGATTTGGCCAAGTCATCCCGTGTGAGATCACGAATTTTCGACCTGATGCCATACTTCTTTCCTCGACATCAATGCCGACAATTCGAACTTTGTTTTTGGCGGCAAGTGCTCGGAAATGGGGAATTTCTTCGATACACGGAGCGCACCAAGATCCCCAGACATTAACCACAACAGGTCCGCGGATGGATTCGAAGGAGAGTCCTTTCCCGGCATCCAAGCAGGGAAGCTGAGTTACTTTCTTCGAATTGGCTGCCTCAACGTGAGGAATCGTCGAACAAGCGACGAGCTTGCCAGGGTTTACTACCGGCGCAACAGCCGCCTTGGTGGCGCAGCCACTCAAAAGCAGAACCGGGATAAGGAGAAAAATTCGCTTCACGAAAAATCCTGATCTGACTTGACCATTGCAAGGGCCTTCACTTTATCCATTTCGCCAATCCCGTAGGAGGGGCATAACTTATCGAGTGGACAGGCTGCGCAGGCAGGTTTTCGAGAATGGCAAATTCTCCTTCCATGCCAAATCAACCTTTGACTGAGATTTGTCCATTCCTTTTCGGGAATCAACTTCCCCACCTCGACCTCGACTTTGACTGGATCTTGCGAAGTTGTCCAGCCAAATCTTCGACTTAACCGACCAAAGTGGGTATCGACTGTAATTCCAGGTATCCCAAAGGCATGGCCCAAGACGACATTTGCGGTTTTCCGACCTACCCCTGGCAAGGTAATGAGCTCTTCAAGAGTCTGTGGAACTTCGCCACCAAATTTACTAATAATCAATTCACTTAATGTTTTGATGTTGGCGGACTTGACTCGAAAAAAGCCCGTCGAGCGAATGAGATTTTCGATATCACTAATTTTTGCACCGGCCATCTTTTTGGGATCGCCAAATCTCTTAAAAAGAGCCGGCGTCACTTGATTGACTCGCTTATCGGTGCACTGCGCAGAGAGCACTACTGCTACCAATAATTGATAAGGGGTCTGGAAATCCAGTTCGCACTTCACATCTGGGTAGCGCTTGGTGAGAACCCGATAAATCGCAAGAGCCTCATTTTGGGCTGACTTTTGACTGGGCGACTTACTCATACCAGCAAACCATACGCGCCGAAATTGGAAGTGACCGCCTAACTGCGGGTATCGTTCCCCTGTGACTCATAACATCCCTGACGAATCTGTAGTTCGCAATGCTCCACTTTTTAGCGCGCTTGATGACGAGTCAGCCGCTTCGCTTCGCGCATCGATGACTGTTGTGAAAGTTGCCAAAGGCGACACCCTTTTTAAAGAAGGCGATGATGGCGATCGACTTTATGTCGTAGTTGATGGAAAACTGAAGTTGGGCACCTCTAGCGGAGATGGTCGCGAGAATCTGCTCTCGATTCTTGGACCCGGCGAAATGTTCGGTGAACTTTCACTATTTGATCCAGGGCCACGCACCGCGACTGCAACTGCCGTAACAGATGCAAAACTTTTAGCTCTCGCCAACGATCAAGTTATTGGTTGGGTCACTCGTCACCCACAAGTTTCATTACAACTCCTTGGACGTTTGGCACAACGCCTTCGCCGAACAAATGAAGTTTTGGCTGATCTTGTTTTCTCTGATGTCCCTGGTCGAGTCGCGAAGGCTCTCATCGATCTTGGGACTCGTTTCGGAGTTCAAAAAGATGATGGTCTTCACGTAAACCATGATCTGACACAAGAGGAGCTAGCCCAACTTGTTGGTGCTTCTCGTGAAACCGTGAATAAGGCGCTCGCCGATTTTGCTGGTCGAGGCTGGTTGCGTCTTGAACCACGCGCGGTCGTAGTTCTTGATTACGACCGATTGGCAAAACGCGGAAAGTAAGCCTTTTACAGGCTTTTTAGCTCTTGAGTTCGACTGTGAGTTCGATCTCGACCGGAGCATCAAGAGGTAATTCTGCAACTCCGATAGCCGAACGAGCATGCTTTCCCAATTGATCGCCCCACAGCTTGATCAATAATTCTGATGCGCCATTAACTACGCCAGGTGCACCGATAAATCCAGAGACACCATTGACATACCCAACAACGCGCACAATTCGGTAGATGTCATCAACGTCTGCAACGGTATTAACCGCAGCCAGGGCGTTAAGGATGCAAACTTGAGCCATCTCTTTTGCCTGCTCAGGAGTAACTCCACCATCGACTTTGCCGATGAAAGGAATCTTTCCTTCAACGAGTGGCAACTGCCCCGCAGTAAAAACTAAATTTCCCGTCTTCACGGCCGGTACATATGCAGCAACCGGCAGTGACGCCTCTGGAATTACTAAGCCCAATTGCGCGAGAGTTTCGCGAACCGACATTTACTTAACCTCACGCTTCATGTAAGCGACGAGTTGATCGCCACTTCCAGGACCTGGAATGACTTGAACAAGTTCCCAACCTTCAGAACCCCAGTTATCCAAAATCTGCTTCGTAGCGTGAGTAAGAAGCGGAACTGTTACATATTCAAACTTCATCATATTCTCCAGTCGATGTGATTATTGTCCGAGCAAAATTTCTTTAACCAGCCGAGAAACCGTTCCGCCATCCGCTTTTCCAGCGGTTTGAGGACTTACACCTTTCATGACCAATCCCATGCCTGCTTGGCCGGAGGCACCGGTCTCCGCAATCACCTTGGTGATGATGGCGCGAATTTCAACCTCAGTCAGTGGTTGCGGCAAATATTCGGCGATCACCACTCCCTCAGATTTTTCTTGCTCCGCACGATCGGCTCGACCTGCAGCCTCATAAGCCTCGGAAGCTTCGCGTCGCTTCTTTGCCTCTCGTGAGAGAACGGTGATGATCTCAGCGTCAGTCAGGGTTCGGGCTACCTTCCCGGAGACTTCTTCATTCGTTATGGCAGTCAAAACCATGCGAATCGTGCCCGAACGAAGTTCATCGCGGGAGCGGATGGACTCGGTTAAATCCCCTTGGAGTCGTTCTTTTAGTCCCATAGGGGTATCTTCTCACGCCTATGGGTTATCAACTTCGTCAAGCAAGCGTTCCCGTCCTGCCGGTCGGGGCCGCTGATATTCGCATTCTCCATTTCTCCGACCTGCACCTGACTCCCCGCCGCAAAATGGAAATCGCAGATATTAAGTCGTGGATTAACTTCAATCCAGACCTCGTGATCAGCACTGGTGATTTTCTCGCCCATAAGAAAGCCGTCCCTACCGTTCTTGATGCACTCGATGCGTTGCTGGATATTCCCGGACTCTTTGTTTTTGGTTCCAATGACTATTACGAACCATCTTTCAAGAATCCGTTTAGTTATTTAACAAAGGATGATGGCACCAGAAAGTTAGGTACCGAGCTACCGTGGCAAGAATTGGCCGACGGTTTAACCTCACAAGGTTGGGTTGATATCAACCATCAACGAACCCTCATCACTATTAACGGCACCACAATTGAAGCTCGCGGAACTGATGATGCGCACCTATCGCGAGATAAATATGGTGAGGTGGCTGGGGAACCAAATCCCAAAGCAGATCTAGCAATAGGTGTTACGCATGCGCCGTATTTACGAATTCTTAAATCAATGTCAGAAGATAATCTCGATCTGATTTTTGCCGGACATACTCATGGTGGTCAGGTTCGATTGCCTTGGCCTGGCGGAAGTAAGGCGCTGACAACTAATTGCGATCTGCCAACTTGGCGCGCACGCGGGTTGACCAAGGAGCCGAAAGAACCCTGGCTCAATGTTTCGGCAGGAATGGGTACGAGTCCATTTTCCAGAATTCGAATTGCCTGCCCACCAGAAGTCTCCTTGATTACCTTGGAACCAGCGCTCTAGTTGTAATAAAACTAAGAGCTAGAAATTACCGACCAGCCTTTGCCAGCAAACTTTGCCAAAACCAAAAGACTGGCACCATTGGGGGCACCAACACCTGGTTTGTGAGTAACGTTAACTTGAACCGCAGCAGTTGCGCCCTTAGGAATAGTCCCGGTGTATTTACCGAATGATCCGCCACCGAGTGAACACTGATGCGCGCCCACGCTCCATAGACTCACATCAATTACTTGTTCTTGATTTTTTGCGATGGAAATCGGAAGTTGATTCTTCGATTGAAAATATTTGGTTATCGCACTCTTTACATCCGATTGGATCGGCTTGGCGGCAAATGCGCGAATTTTGAAGCAATCTGGAATCGCTGAAGCCGACGAAGTTGAGATAGATAGCGATGTAGCAGCTACAACGGCCAAAGCCAAGGTTATTGATAATCGACGTTTGTGCATCTCACTCCCTCCCGTAATTGGTCGGGGTGACGGGATTTGAACCCACGACCTCGCCGTCCCGAACGGCGCGCGCTACCAATCTGCGCCACACCCCGATACCAACAAATACTAGTTAGCAAATTCCTTCGCTACTAGTTCGGCAATCTGCGCCGTGTTTAGTGCCGCACCCTTACGAAGATTGTCACCGCAGAGGAAGAGGTCAAGGGCTTTCGGATTATCAAGGCTCCGTCGGACTCGACCGACATATGTTGGATCGGTGCCCACAACATCCGCAGGGGTTGGAAAGATGAAATTCTCTGGATCATCCATCAACTCAACACCGGCTGCATCACGCAGAACTTCCTGAGCCTTCTTACGGGAGACCTTCTTATCGAAGACCGCATGTACCGCTAAAGAGTGCGTGGTCAGAACTGGTACGCGAACACAGGTGGCCGAGACTTTCAATTTCTTCATTCCCAGAATTTTGCGAGACTCGTTGCGAACTTTGAGCTCTTCAGAAGAGAAACCTTCTTCTTTTAGTGAACCGGCCCAAGGCACAACGTTAAGTGCAAGTGGCGCCGGAAATGGCCCAAAGTCTTTGATGACCTCTCGAGAATCGCGAGCGCTATCCCCGACGTTTGTTCCGGATACTGATGTTATTTGCGCTCGAAGGGTGTCGATGCCGGCTTGACCAGCGCCAGATGCCGCTTGATAAGAAGCAACAACCAATTCCTTCAAACCAAATTTACGATTGAGTGCACCCATCGCAACGATCATCGAGAGAGTTGTGCAATTCGGATTTGAGATGATTCCCTTAGGGCGCTTTAACGCATCTTTTGGATTAACTTCTGGAACCACCAAGGGAACTTTCGGATCCATTCGAAATGCTCCCGAGTTATCAACGACAACTGCACCGCGAGATGCAGCTACCGGAGCCCATTCGGCTGAAATTTCATCTGGAACATCGAACATAGCAATATCAATGTCATCGAAAGCTTCGGGCGATAATTCAACAACCGTTAATTCTTCGCCACGGCACCACAATTTTCTACCAGCGCTTCTCGCCGATGCGATGAGACGAATTTCGCCATAAACATTCTCGCGCTTGCTGAGGATATCCAGCATGACGGTACCGACGGCGCCAGTTGCACCAACTACTGCAAGTGAAGGAAGTTTCTTTCTCATCGTCCAGTTCCTCCATAAACAACGGCTGCTTCTTCAGAATCAAGTTCAAAAGCAGTGTGAGCCGCTTTCACGCCAACCTGAAGATCAGTAGCTCGACAGATTACAGAGATTCGAATTTCCGATGTTGAAATCATTTCAATATTGACTCCGGCGTCAGCCAGGCAGGCAAAGAAGGTTGCAGTAACGCCAGGGTGAGAACGCATTCCCGCGCCTACTAACGACAACTTACCAATTTGATCGTCGTATTGAATGGAGGCAAAACCAATCTCGCCTTGAATCCCATGCAAAACATTTGATGCATGAGCACCTTCAGTCTTTGGCAAAGTGAAGGAGATGTCAGTTAAACCAGTAGCAGCTGCCGATACATTCTGAACAATCATGTCAATATTTATATGAGCATCGGCGATGGCTTGGAAGATTCTTGCAGCAACACCCGTTCGATCCGGAACGCCAACGATCGTGATCTTGGCTTCGCTCTGATCATGTGCGATTCCAGAAATGATTGCTTGTTCCATGTCTCCTCCATCTGGATGATCTTTGACCACCCAAGTTCCTTCGTTATTTGAAAATGATGAACGTACGTGAATTGGTAAATCAAAACGGCGGGCATATTCCACACAACGAAGGTGAAGAACTTTGGCACCAGATGCTGCGAGTTCCAACATCTCTTCATATGTAACTGTCTTCAATTTTCTTGCAGTGGGGACGACTCGTGGATCGGCAGTAAATACGCCATCAACATCGGTATAAATTTCACAGACATCTGCATCCAGAGCTGCGGCTAGAGCAACTGCAGTTGTGTCCGAGCCACCACGGCCAAGAGTTGTTACATCTTTGGTGTCTTGGCTAATTCCTTGAAAACCAGCAACGATTGCAATTGCACCGTCGTTAAGGGCTTCAGTAATTCGACCCGGCGCCACATCAATGATTCGCGCCTTGCCATGAACTGAATCGGTGATAACGCCGGCTTGCGATCCAGTAAAGGAGCGCGCCTCGGTTCCAAGATTTCCAATTGCCATTGCTAAAAGGGCCATCGAAATTCGCTCGCCCGCGGTTAACAGCATGTCGAGTTCGCGACCGTTTGGCAGCGGGGTGACTTGATTGGCCAACTCCAACAATTCATCTGTCGTATCGCCCATTGCGCTAACAACGACCACTACTTGGTGACCAGCCCGTTTAGTCGCAACGATTCGATTCGCAACGCGCTTGAGCCCTTCGGCATCAGAGACAGAGGAACCGCCATATTTCTGAACAATCAATCCCATGGCGTAAATGTGACAGAAGAAAAGGTGCAGTGGCGAATTATCTTAAATAATGAGACACGCAAATCGCCCAAATAATGAGACAAATCCTAACTTTTTAGTTTTCTAGCGTCCTTCGCCCTTCAAATGCCCGTCCGAGAGTTACTTCGTCGGCATATTCCAGGTCCCCACCTACCGGCAGACCGCTGGCAAGGCGAGAAATCTTGATACCAAGTGGTTTGATCATTCTCGAGAGGTAGGTCGCCGTCGCTTCGCCTTCAAGGTTCGGGTCGGTGGCAATAATGATCTCAACGATGGCTGGGTCGGCCAGGCGAACCATCAACTCGCGAATTCGAAGATTTTCAGCCCCAATTCCATCGATCGGCGAGAGCGCGCCGCCGAGGACGTGATACTTCCCGCGAAACTCTCGAGTCTTTTCGATCGCAATGACATCTTTGCTCTCTTCTACAACACAGATCAAAGTTTCATCACGGCGAGGATCGCGACAGATTCGGCAAAGTTCTTCTTCGGTGATATTTCCGCAAGTGCTGCAGAACTTCACGCGTTCTTTAACAGTGCGAAGTACGTCAGCAAGTCGCGTGACATCCACTCGTTCAGATTGAATGATGTGGAATGCAATTCGTTGTGCGCTCTTTGGTCCAATTCCGGGCAGCCGACCGAGTTCATCGATTAAGTCTTGAATGATTCCCTCGTACATGGTGGTCACCGTAGCGCACGAGGCGCTATTCCTTGGTGTATTCCTTAATTACTTTGGCTCCCAATTCGCGCATCAATAATTCGGTACCAGTGAGTTGGTCTGCGTCAGACGGATCTTCAAATGTTCGCGAAGAAACGGGCGCATTCACCGTCGAATCTACAAGACATTCGATCTTTCGATCTAGGCCAGTCACATCAATAAAAGCTTCTCGAAGAATTTCATCTGATCCAGAGCGAAGAAATGAATCCCTAGCGCCAGCATTGACGATGCCAATGGTAATTGCACTTTCATCGACCGCTAGAACCTGTGCGCT
>CAIMZW010000117.1 GCA_903846075.1 uncultured Actinomycetes bacterium | reverse complement strand
TACAAATCCGACCGCAAGAGCAGTGAATTTGCTCCCAAGTCAACGCGCGAGCGAGCTGGCGGTGCAAAGAAAAAGTCAGGTAAGCCATTTCCCGCCGAACATCGTAAGGGTGGCGTAAAGAAGGTAACTGCTGGAAAGCGTCCTGCGCGATCCATCTAGTTTTACCTATTAAGTAAGAACTATTTCCTGATCAAAGTAGGGGTGCAGTGCGTCGGTGTTATGACTGACCACCAGCACCCCCTTTGTTTTTTTCAGATCTGAAATTAATTCAAGAATCTCGTGTTGAAAGTGTGAATCTTGGGCATCGAAGGGTTCATCAAGAAGATAGAAATCAGAATTTTGGTTGAGGGCAAGGCCAAGGCTGACTCTTTGCTGTTGGCCGATGGAAAGCTCAGTTACTTTTTTACTCCACAGTTCATCCAAACCAAGAGCGGAATATATTCGCTCTGGATCGCCGATTCGCAAAGATTTGGGGACGAAATTCACGACTTCGCCAACAGTATAAGCGAGGGTAAAAATCCTTCGCTGCGGCGCGACGGATCTGCATCTAGCCAAATCTAGCGGTGTTGATTGATAGGGGTTCTTTCCGGAAATAGCGATCTCTCCGTGAGTGGGTTTTAGCGTTCCAGCGATCGCACTTATGAGCGATGTTTTACCCGCACCGTTAGGACCAGATAGCAAGGTGGCACTTTTTCCTGGAATCTCTTGTGAGAATTCAGAGAGAACTTTTTTACCGTCTCGGGAAACCGTAAGACTTGAAATCGAAATCATTGCTCACTCACCCACTGGGCACGCCTGGAACGAAGCAAAATGATGAGTACCGGAGCACCTATTAATGAAGTAAGCAGCCCCAGTGGAATTTCATGTGGTTGAAACGCGGTACGAGCCAAAAAGTCCGCCACCAGCAGAACAATTGAACCAAGTAGACCTGATAGAAGAAATAGGTTCCGATGATCTGGTCCAATAATTAAACGAACGACATGGGGGACGAGCAACCCAAGAAATGCGATTGAGCCGACTGCGCTGACGGAGGGACCGATCAGAAGGGCAATGGCAAGAATTGCCATTAGACGGAAACGGGAAAGATTGATTCCTAAAAAGTATGCCGAACTCTCACCCAGGCTCCAGGCATTCAGTCTTTTGGATAGGAAGAATGCCAACAAAACTCCCGCAAAAATAAAGGGTGTGATAACTCTAACGGTTGAGAAATTAATCAAAGAGAGCGAGCCAAAATTCCAAAAAGAGAGCGATTGAATACCAGCTTGATGCGAGACGGAAATAATAAGTCCAGAAACTGAAGTCAAAATTGAAGCAAGCGCAATTCCCGTCAAGAGAAATCCAAAGTTCTTATTTGGGGCCAAAATTCGGCTGATAAGGGCTGCAATGGCAACTCCGAGCGTTGCGGTGATGCAGTTACCTGCCGAACCGTACCCGGCAAATCCAGTTGCGATTCCAACAATTGTGCCAAGCGTTGCCCCACTCGAGAGTCCAATAAGTGTTGGTTCGGCCAACGGATTTCTAAAAATTCCTTGGGCGAGCGCCCCAGCAATTGCCATAGCAGCTCCGATAACGACGGCACCTAGAGCTCGAGGAAAACGTACATCCCAAACTGTCGCTGCATCGACAGACCCACCCTTGCCAATTAGTGATAAGACAGAGGAGTGAAGATGAATGATTCCAAATTGCAAAGAGAGAATAAAGAGTCCAATTGTTACGAGCAATAACAGAAACGGAATTCCGAATTTTCGACCCATCATTTTTTCATTTCGGCAAGAACATTCGCTCTTAATTTAGGCAAGAGAGTTATCGTCCGAGGGCCAAAGGAGAGCAAGAGAGAGTCATCGACGGTGACAACTCGCTTACTTTTTCCAGCCGGTGTTTGGCCAACTCCTGGCAGAGAAACAAGACCGTTAATTCCACCTACCGATTCCAACCCTTTTGTCATAAGAAGAATGAGATCGGGTTGCATTTTAATAAGGGCTTCAGCAGAGAGAGCATTAAATGGGTGGGCGAGGGTTTGAGCTCCAACGTCGTGAAATCCGATGCTCTCGATTATTGAATCGGCACCAGATCCCTTACCTCCGATGAGATAAATGGCGGCCGTTCCGCGAAGATAAAGGAAAGCAATCTTTACCGGCGATTTTGGGAAGTGCGTATTAGCTATCAGGTGTGCCAAGAGCATTCCCGCTTTCGGAACGCCAAGTGCTCTCGCAACCGCGATCTCTTTCGCAGCCACAGTTCCTAGAGTCCAGGAATTGGGCAACATAACTATGCGAATTTTTGCTTTTCGCAGAACGCCAAGCGCTGAAGCAGGACTGGTATTGGAATCTATCAAAATCAGGTCGGGATTTTGGGAGAGCACTCGCTCTACCGAAACTTGGTGGGCATCAGTGTCGACCGGGATGCGAGAAAGTTCAGGCATCGTTGAAGCAATATCTCGTCCAACCAAAATAGACCGGTAACCTAAGGCCGCAACAATTTCGGCAGATCCATTTCCCAGAGCAACCACGCGTTTTGCTGTGGGAATTTCTTTCGAGTGAACGGTAGGAAGTGATAAATCCCCAGCGCTGATGTTGGGAATCGAACTCGCATTCGCACTCTGCGGGACCATAGAAAATGTTAGGGACATAAGTAAGAACGCCACCTTGATTTTCACTTGCCGATTATCACATCTTTATGTCCGACAAATTGGATAGCTCTGTCGAATAACGATACCTATTCTCAACCGACAACTCGCCAACAAACTGTCCAGCAAAGCTTTCTTAACTTGCGACTACCTTTCACTCCTATGAAGAAGGTATTAGTCCTTGCGGCCGCTCTTATTTTTAGCAGTCTGACTACCCCTTCTTTCGCTGCGACTTCAGTCACCGGTACACATGGTGAAACACTTTCAGTTTCAAAGACAACTCAAGTTCGATCTGGGGATCTCTTAAAAATTTCAGGTAATCATTTTGATCAAACAGTTGGAATCTATGTGGCGATGTGCCGCGTTGTTCCGCACGGACATCTACCAACACCTTGCGGTGGCGGGGTGGATGAAACAGGTGCCAGTGGTTCATCAATGTGGATCTCATCAAACCCGCCAAGTTATGGGATTGGCTTAGCTAAGCCTTATCAATTAGGTGGTCGCTTTTCTGTGAGTATCAAAGTTTCGCCAAAAATTGGAAAGTTAGATTGCCGGAAAATTTCCTGTGCGATTTATGTTCGTGCCGATCACACCCGTGGTGACGATCGCTCTTATGACTTGAAAATTCCGCTCACCTTCACAAAATAGAAAGAAGAGAAAATGTTAGGAAAGAAATTCTTCGCCGTGCTTGCTGGAGTTGGTCTTGTTCTGGTTGGTTTTGCACCGACTGCCCAAGCCGCACCAACGGTTGTCGTTCAAGGCGGCCCATTCACTGGACTTGATCCAGCAGGGGCAGATATCCATTTTGGGTTTGGGAATTTTCCTTCCGCGCATGGTCTATATATTTTGGAAGCAGTGAAGTCAGCAGATGGAACCAGGCCAACGGTTTTTAACCAAGCAACTCAGGTCTGGGTCTCGACCGACTCGCAAGCACCGGCGCATCCAACGGGCGATGTCGTTCTTCATGTTGTCGGT
>CAIMZW010000116.1 GCA_903846075.1 uncultured Actinomycetes bacterium | reverse complement strand
TGCACTTCTCGTTGGATTCGGCGCAGCAGCTATTAATCCTTACCTTGCCATGGAGAGCGCTGAGGACTTGGTCCGTCAAGGAGTCATCACCGGAATCACTCCGGAAAAGGCTGTTGCCAATTTAATTAAGTCATTGGGTAAAGGTGTTCTTAAGGTGATGTCGAAGATGGGAATTTCCACCATCGCTTCTTATACCGGCGCCCAAGTTTTTGAAGCGATTGGACTTTCGCGCGAACTGGTCGATGAATATTTCACTGGGGTCACTTCCAGACTTGGTGGCATCAGCCTAGACACCATTGCCGAAGAGACGATTAAGCGCCATCACATTGCCTATCCACCTGGCGGTGAAGTACCTGGCACCAAGCGACTTCCTATTGGCGGGGAGTATCAATGGCGAAGAGAAGGCGAACCTCACCTTTTTGATCCCGAGACCGTATTTACATTGCAGCACTCCACTCGCGCCAAGCGATATGACATTTTCAAGCGATACACCTCGAAGATCGATGATCAAAGCAAATCCCTGATGACGCTTAGAGGTCTTTTCAGTTTCAAAGAAGGCGTTCGCCCAGCGATTGATATTTCCGAGGTTGAACCTGTTTCATCGATTATCAAGCGTTTTGCGACTGGTGCGATGTCTTACGGTTCGATTTCAAAAGAGGCGCATGAAACTCTTGCTATCGCTATGAACCGCATTGGTGGAAAATCTAATACCGGCGAAGGCGGCGAAGATCCAGCACGATATGAATTGGAAGCCAACGGAGATTCCAAGCGCTCTGCTATCAAGCAAGTTGCTAGTGGTCGTTTTGGCGTAACTTCTGAATACCTAGTTAATGCCGATGACATTCAAATCAAAATGGCTCAAGGCGCAAAGCCTGGTGAAGGTGGACAGCTTCCTGGCAACAAGGTCTATCCCTGGGTGGCAAAGGTTCGTTACTCCACTCCTGGAGTGGGTCTGATTTCACCACCGCCCCATCACGATATTTATTCCATTGAGGATCTAGCTCAACTTATTCACGATCTGAAGAACGCCAACAAGAACGCCCGAGTGCATGTCAAGCTTGTGGCCGAAGTTGGAGTGGGAACTGTCGCAGCCGGAGTTAGTAAAGCTCACGCCGATGTTGTTCTCATCTCTGGACACGATGGCGGAACTGGTGCCTCACCACTGACGAGTTTGAAGCATGCTGGCGCACCATGGGAGTTGGGGCTAGCTGAAACTCAACAGACTTTGATCCTGAATGGGCTTCGCGATCGCATCGTGGTTCAAGTAGATGGCCAAATGAAGACGGGTCGGGATGTCATCATTGGGGCTCTTCTCGGTGCCGAAGAATTTGGTTTTGCCACCGCACCTTTGGTGGTCTCTGGTTGCGTCATGATGCGGGTTTGCCATTTAGATACCTGCCCAGTTGGAGTCGCAACTCAAAACCCCGTCCTTCGAGAAAGATTTTCGGGTAAACCAGAATTCGTAGAGACTTTCTTTGAATATATTGCTGAAGAAGTTCGCGAATGGCTAGCCAAATTAGGGTTTCGATCCCTCGATGAAGCAATCGGTCAAGTGGAATTCCTCGACACCTCAGCCGCTATCAATCATTGGAAGGCAAGCGGATTAGATCTAACACCGTTGCTTCATTCTCCATTTGGTGATGAAAAGGGTCCGAGAAAAAATACAACGGTTCAAAATCACGGGCTAGATGCTGCTCTCGATAATTTGCTCATCGATAAATCAAGCCCAGCCTTGATGGATGCCAAACCTGTTCATTTTGAAGTTCCAGTTCGCAACGTCAATCGCACCGTTGGAACAATGTTAGGGGCTGAAGTTACTCGCCGATTTGGTGGTACTGGTCTACCAGAAGGAACTATTGACATTACTTTACGAGGATCGGCTGGACAATCCTTAGGCGCATTCTTACCTAAGGGAATAACTTTGCGACTCTTCGGCGATAGCAATGACTTTGTCGGCAAGGGGCTCTCTGGTGGCCGAATTATTGTGCGGCCAGATGAGAAGGCAACCTTTGTCTCGAGTGAGAATGTGATTGCTGGAAACGTCATTGGCTATGGTGCAACTTCAGGTCTCATCATGGTGCGCGGTGTTGTCGGTGAACGTTTCTGCGTAAGAAACTCTGGCGCCACCGTCATCGTTGAAGGTGTTGGTGATCACGGATGCGAATATATGACCGGTGGTATTGCCATGGTCCTGGGCAAGACTGGTCGCAACTTCGCGGCAGGTATGTCAGGTGGTCGCGCCTTTGTTCTCGACCTTGACCCAGCACTCGTAAACGGTGATTTAGTTGATGTTCTGCCACTTCCTGAAGATCAAGAAGAGAAGGTTCGCGCCTTAATTGAGGGATTCGTCGAAGAGACTGGTTCTGAAATTGGAACCCAAATTCTTTCTGATTGGCCCACAAATAAGTCGCGGATCTCATTAATCATGCCGCGTGACTATGCCAGGGTTTTGCTAGCAATCGATCGCGCAGAGCGTGAAGGACTTCCCGTCGACACTGTAGTAATGGAGGCTGTAAATGGCTGACCCTAAAGGTTTTCTCACTACACCACGACAGACCCCAACTCGTCGCCCAGTTGACGTTCGCATCTTGGATTGGAAAGAGGTTTACCAACCTCAAGAATTCAGCGATCTCCAAAAGCAGGCCGGTCGTTGCATGGATTGCGGAATTCCGTTTTGCCATCATGGTTGCCCACTCGGCAATCTCATTCCTGAGTGGAATGACTTAATTTGGCGAGGCGAAAAACGAGAGGCGATCGATCGACTGCACGCGACAAATAACTTCCCGGAATTCACGGGAAGGCTTTGCCCGGCTCCGTGTGAGACTGCCTGTGTTGTGGGAATTAATCGCGACGCTGTCACCATTAAGCAGGTGGAGCTTCGGACCATTGAAGAGGCATTTTCCAATGGAAATGTCGTACCACTTCCACCTGATCGATTAACTGGCAAAACAATCGCGGTGGTTGGTTCCGGTCCAGCCGGACTTGCCGCGGCTCAACAATTAACTCGTGCAGGTCACACGGTTGCGGTCTACGAACGTGCCGACAAAATTGGTGGATTGTTGCGTTACGGAATTCCAGAATTCAAAATGGAGAAATCAATCCTTGATCGAAGAATTGCCCAGATGGTTGGGGAAGGAACCCGTTTTCGTACCGGCATCAAAGTCGGGGAGGAGATCACGGGATCTGCTCTTCGCGTTAAGTACGATGCCGTGGTTCTAGCAATTGGCTCCACCTCCTGGCGAGATCTTCCGGTTCCTGGTCGAGAGTTCAAAGGCATCTATCAGGCTATGGAATATCTGCCTTGGGGAAATAAACAAGGTCTCTCCGAAATTGAAGGCGAACCGCCAATCAACACTAAAGGTAAACACGTTGTCATTCTTGGTGGCGGCGATACTGGTGCAGATTGTTTGGGAACTGCAATCCGACAAGGTGCGGCTAGCGTCACTCAACTGGAAATCATGCCAAGACCCACGGAGGAACGCCCATCAACACAGCCTTGGCCTACCTATCCGATGATCTATCGAGTAAGTAGTGCCCATGAAGAAGCTGGAGAACGGCTCTATGCGGTCTCAACCGAGAAATTTCTTGGCGATAGTGAAGGAAATGTTCGCGCCCTTCAGATTGTCGAAACTCAATTGGTTAATGGGAAATTCGAGAAAGTTCCCGGCAGTGAAAAAGAGATTCCAGCCGACTTTGTCTTTCTTGCCATGGGATTTGTTGGCCCAGAGAAGAGC
>CAIMZW010000115.1 GCA_903846075.1 uncultured Actinomycetes bacterium | reverse complement strand
TGGTGGAGTCTGAATTTCCTTCCGAACTCGCAGGTACGTTTCGAAATTTAGAAAAGACAGGAAATCCCTGGGGAGCCAACCGTGCCTCTCGGCATGATTGGATCGCCGAAGTCGATTTTCCCATTACGGTTATTGAAGACCAGATTCCAGAAGATGTTGAATACCTCTTCTGGGTTGGTTGCGCGGGTGCATTCGAAGATCGAGCAAAGAAAACTACTAAAGCGGTCGCAGAATTGCTCTATATGTCCGGAACTAGTTTTGCAGTACTAGGAAAGAAAGAAACGTGTACCGGCGATCCAGCCAGACGAAGTGGCAACGAGTTTCTTTATCAAATCTTGGCGCGAGAAAATATCGAAACTCTTCAAGAGACTTTTGGTGACCGTGGCATTAAGAAAGTGGTTGTCACCTGCCCTCATTGCTTTACTACGATGGGCAGAGACTATAAACAACAAGGTTTCGAACTTCAGATGGTTCATCACACTCAACTTCTCAACCAACTTGTGAAAGAGGGTAAGTTAAAACCTATCTCACACTCAACCAAGAAATTGACCTATCACGATCCATGCTATTTAGGTCGGCACAATCAGATCTATCAACCACCGCGCGAGCTTTTGGAATCAAGTGGCATTGAAATTACCGAGATGCCGAGAAATCAAGATCGTTCATTCTGTTGTGGTGCTGGTGGCGCAAGAATGTGGCAAGAGGAAAAATTAGGCACCAGAATTAATCTCAATCGAGTCGATGAGGCAATTGCAACCGGGGCCGAAGAGGTCGCCGTTGCGTGTCCGTTCTGTCGAGTAATGGTCAGCGATGGCGTCAATGCTCGCGAGTCGAATATCGAAGTCTTAGATGTTGCACAGGCCTTACTAAGGAGCGTTAAGTAGTTCGCTCGATTGAGGAACGAGTTTGATCATTTTCGACAATACTCAGTGGTGGCCAACAAGCAAAGGCTTCAATACCAAGGTAGCTTCGATTCATTACTCCATCTAAAGTGGAGGGAAAATATTTAAGTCCGACATCACTGCGGTCAATAATTGCAGTGGTCATTGGTAGCGCACTATCAATCAATTTTTGCGCACCCTTTGGGCTAATGGTGTAACAGTTAATTCCCCAAGAATGCACGAGCTTAAGAAGAATTCGTGGCGTACTCAGTTTCTGAAAGTGATCAATATTCAATCGAATTTGATCTTGAACAAAATGGCATTCGACCAAACCGAATCCGCCCAAAATCTGAGCATGAAATTTCGAATCCCAATTCCAACCCCATTGAATGAAGTCAAAACTTGGATGGCGGGCAGTCAACTCTTCAATTGTCTCTTGGTATCGCGGAGCTAAAATTGCATCATTTTCTAAAATAGTTAAATTCCGATTTTCGGCTATCGACTTGCGCCAAAGCGCGACATGCGAAGCAGCACTGCCGATTGCAGAAGGGGAGAACCGAAAATCTCCTTCGAATCTGGGTTTGGCAATCATTTCTGGCGCTAGTAACCCACTTATCACCGCCTCGGCCGGATCAAACTCACTTCCCAGCACCCCTTCACTCCAGTGAAAAGTCGCAAAAGACCCATTTCGAGCTTCGAACTGCGCCTTCCGCTCGACTTGAGAGGAGAGATGGATGACATGATTTTCAATCAAAATCTCTTCCCCCTTCGAAAAGTTCTCACTAAGCCGGGCAACAAACCGCGCGTGCTAGGTGGCTAAACCTAGAGGCTCAACAGAATAATCTGGGTGTGAGCACACCTAAGTCCTTCAATTTGAAAAGAATTCATTGAGATACTCGAGGCTCAATCACGGCTAGTTCTCAGAAAACCCCCAGTTTCGTGGATAATTCTATGCAGCGAGGTGATGAGAGATGACCGCTCTAAAAGAAAGAACCCAGCCAGCCGACAAGTCGGAGGCAACTACCCAACGCATCCTTGTAGTTGATGATGAAAACAGCATCAGCGAATTAATTTCCACCAGTCTTCGTTTCGTCGGTTTTGATGTTCGAACCGCCGCATCTGGTGCTGAGGCCCTTCGAGTGGCTGAGGAATTTAAACCTCACGCCTTGATTCTCGATGTGATGCTGCCGGACCAGAACGGCTTTGAAGTCTGTCGCCAACTGCGTCAAGATGGTCACAGCGTCGGGGTTCTCTTCCTGACTGCAAAAGACAGTGTTGAAGACAAAATTACTGGACTCACCATCGGCGGCGATGACTATGTCACTAAGCCTTTTAGCCTCGAAGAGCTGGTTGCGCGGTTGCGCGCGCTCCTTCGTCGTATCGGGGTAATCCAAGTGGAAACTGATGACGAGAAAATTCGCTTTGCCGATCTAGAACTTGATGAGGCCACGCACGAAGTTCGTCGGGCCGGCCATATGGTGGATTTATCCCCAACCGAATTTCTTCTCCTGCGTTATCTGATGATTAATGCAGACCGAGTTGTTAGCAAGTCGCAGATCCTCGATCATGTTTGGCAGTACGACTTCCGTGGTGATGCGGGAATCGTTGAAACATATATCTCCTACTTACGTAAAAAGATTGATATTTACGAGCCTGCTTTAATTCACACCGTTCGAGGTGTCGGTTATCGCATGCGCCTTCCTGCAAAAAAGTAAGTAGAAGTAGCATCTACTCATGAATTCCCCGCTGCGCGTGAAGAGTCCACTTTCCATGTGGAGTCTTCGGAGTCGACTAATTCTCGCGACTCTCTCACTCGCAGCGGTGGCAATTCTTGCCTCAGACTTTGCAGCTAACACCGCGTTACATTCCTTTCTCGTAAACCAGGTTGATACTCAACTCAACAGCATTGCTGGCGGCTCGTTATTGCGTCTCGATCGCGCTGGCATCGATGACATAACGACTTCTAGTACCCCAAGCGATTCCAATAGTCCTTACAAAGTGCTTCGACCCTTGCGCGGTGTTCCCACCGCAACCACCGTGACCTTGCTTGATACTTCAGGGAAAATTATTGGTCACCTCGGCGGAGATCTCAATGACACCACTGCAAGCACTGCTTTTGCTGGTTTCACGCCAGCCGACGTCATCACTCATGCGGGACGACCATTTACTTTTATTAGCAATAAGGACCAACCAGATATTCGTGCGATAGCAAAATTATTGCCCTCTGGCTTGGGAACGGTAGTCGTTTCGGTTTCACTCGATAGTGTGGACCGAACTTTAAAAGAGTTAACAGTCCTCTTTTTGATAATTAGTCTCTTGGTATTGCTGCTTATTGGAATTGTCTCCCGCTGGTTGATTGCACTTAGCCTCAATCCACTGGATAAAGTTGAAGCTACCGCGGAAGCGATCGCTGCCGGAGACCTCTCTGCACGTCTGCCCGATGCGGATCCCGATACTGAAGTTGGTCGCTTAACTTCCTCGCTCAACCGAATGCTTGGTCGGATTGAAGAATCATTTGCCATCAGAGTCGCCTCGGAATCGAAGCTACGTCGCTTTGTAGCCGATGCCAGCCATGAATTGCGAACTCCATTGACTGCAATCCGAGGATTCGCAGAACTCCATCGTCAAGGTGCAGTGCAAGGTGAAGAAAAGACAAAAGAGTTAATTCAACGAATTGAAAAAGAATCAATCCGCATGAGTTCTCTAGTTGAAGATTTACTTCTCCTTGCCCGGTTGGATCAATCTCGAGAACTTGCCCAAGAACCGGTTGATCTCAACTCACTTATTCCAGAGGTCGTCGCCTCAGCACGAGCTGCTGGCCCAGATCATCCAATCACGGTTCATCTTCCGGGCGAAGAGACTTACGTTTTAGGTGACACACTTCGCATTCATCAAGCGATAGCGAATCTGCTTGCCAATGCCAGAACTCATACTCCGGCCGGAACGAGCATTTCAGTTTCTGTCACACAATTTGAAAATGAAACCACTGTCGACGTTTCCGATACTGGGCCAGGTCT
>CAIMZW010000114.1 GCA_903846075.1 uncultured Actinomycetes bacterium | reverse complement strand
TGTATAAAGAATTAGGTGTGCACAGAGGCTGATTCAGAGCGCAAAGGCACATTGCGCCAAATAACTGGATCAGTGAACTATAATCGAGATGGTGGAACTCAGAAAACCACTTTAGAGCGTATTGAACGAAAGGTATGTCTGCGGAGGTCGATCGAACAGACTGGCTGAGCTACCCGACAGAGAACTTTAGAGAAAGGAGTACTGAGATGAACCACCGACAGGGGCCAGCAGGGGAATCTGTCAAACCACCCGGCGGTGCTTTTATCCAATGATAGAGGTGTTGAACGGACCGGGAAAAGGGATGATGAAAGAAGCATTCCAGGTGCTTATGCAAGAGCTGAACGAAAGTGAACTGATCGATGAGGTGTCGAAATAACAAAGAAGGCGGCCAGAAACCGGGGTGCCCTAGTTCATCCCGGGACGAGTGCAGGCGTAACCTGAGAGATAAACGGCCTGTGCTGGCACCCGGCATAAAGACAGCAGGACTTGCATATGGGCTTGATTATGGAACTGTGGAAGCCACCCGATGATGAAAATCGAAACGACGCAAGCAGGCAAGCCGTGAGGTCAAAAGTAGAGAGGCAATGGGTGGTGGCGGATGAAGCCGTAGTAGTGATGAAGTTCCTGTAATGGGGATGGAGCGAAGGGCTTCACCAGATGGGATTTAACGAGTACAACAACTTAAACGAAGGATGATTGAGGAGTTAAAGCCAAAGACGCAACCGGTAAGTAAAGATCAGGTATGGTCAGCGTGGAAGCATATAAGGAAAGGAGGCAAAGGCATGGGCATCGACCAGGTCAGCCTTCAGGAGATTGACGCCAACCCACGTAAATACTTGTATCCTTTGTGGAACAGACTGGCGAGTGGGAGTTATTTCCCGCCACCGGTCAAGGAAGTGCCCATCCCCAAAGGAGATGGCAAAGTCCGGATGTTGGGAATACCCACCATCCTCGACAGGGTAGCACAGCAGGTAATAAGAGTGGAACTGGAGAAAATCATAGAACCGCTTTTCCATCCCAGCTCATTTGGGTATCGACCGGGCAAGAGCGCCCACGATGCCGTTGAGCAATGTGCAAAGAACTGTTGGGAAAGATGGTACGTGGTAGACCTTGACATCAAAGGTTTCTTTGACAACATTGACCATGGACAAATGATGAAGATTTTGCAGAAGTACACGAGTCAGAAGCTAATATTGCTTTACAGCGAACGATGGTTGAAAGCACCAGTATGCAAGCAGGATGGAGAGTTGCAGGCAAGGAGCAAAGGCACGCCGCAGGGCGGCGTCATCAGCCCATTACTGGCCAACCTCTACCTGCATGAAGCCTTCGACCAGTGGCTGGCTGACACGCAGCCGCGCATCGTATTCGAGCGTTATGCTGATGATATCGTGATCCACACAAGAAGCATCGAGCAATCGAACTTCGTTTTGGACAAACTGAAAGCAAGATTGGCGGAGTATTCACTGGAAATACATCCCGACAAGACCAAGACGGTCTATTGTTATAGAACTGCCAGATTTTTCAAGGAGGAAAGGAATATTCCCGGAGCATTTGATTTCCTGGGTTTCACCTTTAAGCCAAGGGTCTGTGAAAAGTCGGACGGGGTTAAGTTCTGGGGGTTTCGGCCGGCAATCAGTAAGAAGAGCGAGAAAAGAATTGGGGAGGAGATGCGGAAACTGGCTTTCCAAAAATGGGTGTATTTAGACATTCATGGATTAGCGGCCGCACTGGCACCCAAGATTCAAGGCTGGCTCAATTACTATGGGAAATTTCGCATGTCTGAAATGGACAGGGTTTTCTGGTTGCTAAATATTCGTATAGCTAAATGGGCGAGAAGGAAATTCAGGATGAATAATTATTCCAAATCCTTTGGTTGGTTAAAGCGCACGATTAGGTTGTACCCGAATACGTTTGTTCATTGGAGTTATGGCTTTACCGTTTAAATCTATCTGGAAGAGCCGTATGACGGGAGACTTTCACGTACGGTTCTGTGAGAGGCTGGGGGTGAAACTCCCCCGGCCTACTCGACAGTGTGCACAGAGGCTCGCACAGGATTCTAAGGCACTTTGCATTACTAACTGTTCAAGTGAACTATAATCCAGATTTCGGACCTCAGCAAACCACTATAAAATGATTAGCGTGTGACTGTCCAAATCCTGAATATTCACCAGCTCAAATTAGTTGGATAATGGTTACATATATTCTTGCTCTAATCCCGGGCCCTACTTCAATTCGGACCCGGAATTATTGGAATCAATCATTCCTATCCTGTTTCTAAAATGGGATTCAATAACCTGTTGAGTGTGTTTGCGGGAACACCAATGGTTGCATCGAAGATAATCCGTATGTAAAAGTTTTTTGTTATAAATATGGCTTCAAACGGTTTGTAAGCCTAGGCATGAGGTTTTTTTTATCAAAAGTGCTGTTGACATTGGATTTACGACGCAAAACCTTTAATTAATTCCATGAAAAGAATTGCAATCATATTGGCTGTAACATTTTCTTTTTGTTATTATCAAACAAATGGACAGATACCCACCCCAACCTTATCTTCTCCCGCGAATGGATCAACATTTGATGTGGGTTCAACAATTGGCTTTTTCTGGTCATATATTCCAAATATAACTTCGTACGATATTGAATTTGATACCGGGCAAAGTTTTGTCTTCACAAAGAACCTTTCATCGAGCAATTATTTTATAACG
>CAIMZW010000113.1 GCA_903846075.1 uncultured Actinomycetes bacterium | reverse complement strand
GGCCTCGATTTGGCATCTGCAAGTTTGGGAGCGAATGCAAGTAACACGACTGCACAACAGATATCTGTTGGCAATTTTCGAACTGAAGTTGTTTCGACGGCCGGAACTCAGCGAACAGGAACGCTTTCACTTACTACAGGTTCAGGTGCAACAAATAGATTCGCCAACTTTTTTGTTCAGAACTTTGGAAGTATTGCAATCAAGAATTTCACCTTGACCCTTTCCACGGTTACTGGTTTTAACAATGTTTACTACTGCACCGGAACAACTAGCACTTTCACGGCCCTAGGCGTATGCAGCCCGGGAACTCGCACTTCAGCAGCGCTTTCCACTTCGCAAACCATCACTATTGCGGTACCGGCTGGCGCGCGGATTGCTTTTCAGGTTACGAGCACAGGAAATGGTGCAACGACAGTTGCTAGTGTTTCAGTGGCGACTTCCTCGCTAACCGCAAACTTACCAGTCAACTCTTAGCCTTAATTGGGCGCGTTTTTAGCCCCCGACTATCCTTAGCCCGTGCCAATCTCAACAAAGTCGTCAACGGGTTCCTTCGCGCCTGAATCTCAAGCGCCACGGACTTTCGTCGTCGAGACCTATGGCTGCCAGATGAATGTTCACGATACTGAACGGATCACCGGCCTCTTGTTGAACGCCGGATACGTCCAAGCCCTGGAGAACTCCGAACCCGACCTAGTCGTCTTTAATACCTGCGCGGTTCGGGAAAATGCCGACAACAAGTTGTATGGAAACCTCTCCTTTCTTGCCCCGCGCAAGAAGATCGACCCAAATTTCCAGATTGCGGTTGGTGGCTGCATGGCCCAGAAGGACCAGGACTCGATCATCAAACGCGCGCCATATGTCGATGTGGTCTTTGGTACCCACAACATCGGTTCGTTGCCAGTGCTCTTAGAGCGCGCTCGGATCGAGGAAGAGTCTCAAGTCGAGATCAAAGAAGCCCTCGAACATTTCCCTTCCACTCTGCCGGCCCGACGTCACTCCGCTTTCAGCGCCTGGGTCTCGGTCTCAGTCGGATGCAACAACACCTGCACCTTCTGCATCGTGCCTTCTCTTCGCGGAATCGAAAAAGACCGCCCATCCGAAGACATCATGAAAGAGGTCCGCGCCCTCGTTGATCAAGGCGTCGTCGAGATCACTTTGTTGGGTCAGAACGTCAATGCTTATGGCGTCGATTTTGGCGATAGGGGAGCTTTTGCAAAGCTGCTGCGCGAATGTGGCAAGGTCGATGGGCTGGAACGAGTTCGATTTATGTCACCACACCCACGCGATTTCACCGATGATGTCATTGAGGCGATGGCCGAGACACCGAATGTGATGCCTAACCTGCACATGCCACTGCAATCGGGTTCGGATCGAATCTTGGCTGCGATGCGCCGTTCGTATCGACGCAATCGCTACATGGGCATTATCGAGAAGGTGCGATCGGCAATGCCGGATTCCACCATCACCACCGACATCATCGTTGGATTCCCAGGCGAGACTGATGAGGATTTTGCCCAGACGATGGAAGTCGCCCGCGAAGCCAAATTTCTGGCGGCCTATACCTTTCAATATTCCAAGCGCCCTGGAACGCCGGCCGCGACTATGCCCGATCAAATTCCTGACGACGTCATGCGAGAGAGATACGAAGCGCTCCATAAATTACAACAAGAGATTTCCGAGGCCGTCAATCAAGAAGTGGTTGGAACTGTCCAAGAAGTTCTTGTCGCAGATCATGAAGGCCGACGCGATGGGCAGCGGCACCGGATGACTGGGCGGTCAAAAGATTTTCGATTGGTTCACTTCAATGTGGACGAAACCAATCCACCTCGCCCTGGCGATTTGGTGACAACTCAAATTACAAAAGCTTCGCCGAACTTTGTTCTTGCTGAAGGTCTGCCCATCGATATTCGAAAGACTCGCGGGGGAGATGCCCACGATGCCCGAATGAAAGAGGCTGGACCGCAGGCGTTGATGATTGGCATGCCGACTTTGAAACAACTCAAAAAGGTATGAGCCACCTCATCGTTATTTGTGGCGCTACAGCCACCGGAAAGAGCGACCTCGCAGTTGCCATTGCCAAAAAGTTAAACGCCGAAATCGTCAACGCTGATTCGATGCAACTGTACAAAGGCATGGACATTGGAACGGCAAAATTAACTAATGAAGAGCGACAAGGCATCCCGCACCATCTTCTCGATATTGTTGATGTGACGACCGATGTAACGGTGGCCTGGTATCAAGAATTGGCCCGCAAGACAATCGATGAACTTCTTGCCCAAGATAAATACGTCGTCATCGTTGGTGGAACTGGTTTCTACATCAAGGCCATTCTCGATGACCTCAATTTTCCCGACACCGATCCCAATGTTCGCGCGGGTCTCGAAGCTCAAGCCGAGAAAATTGGTGGCGCGGCCATGCATGCTCGCCTTGCGAAATTAGACCCGGCCGCGGCCCTTGCGATTCCGAAAGAGAATGTTCGACGTGTAGTTCGCGCCCTGGAAGTTATCGAGATAACTGGCAAGCCATTCACTGCGAATTTGCCTCGCAAAGATTCCACCAAATATCCGCAAGCTCTCCAATTCGGGCTGGCCTCAAACCGCGCCAACCTCAACCAACGTGTCGATGCCAGGGTCGAGAAAATGTGGGCACAGGGTTTGGTCGATGAGACCGAAGAACTTATCAATCAAGGGCTTTTGGAAGGCAAGACCGCCCAAGCCGCCTTGGGATACGCCCAAATCATTCGTTTCAAACACGGTGAGATTTCCGAGTCCGACGCCAAAGAATTAACCAAGGTAGCCACCCGCCAATATGCCCGCCGCCAAGAGACCTGGTTCACCCGAGATGAACGGATCACATGGCTGGTCCCGGCCACCACTTCAGAGCACGCGGGTACGGTTCTAGGGACTATTCTCAAAGCATGATTGGAACCTACGGCCACGGCACCCACAATGATTTTGTTCTGATTTACGACCCAGCCGATGAACTCACAATCGCACCCGAATCAGTTGCGAAAATTTGCGATCGCTCATCCGGAGTAGGTGCGGATGGAATTATTCGAATCACAAAAAAGAACGACAAGTGGTTCATGGATTACCGCAATGCCGACGGTTCAATCGCGGAGATGTGCGGCAATGGAATTCGCGTAATGGCTCGATATTTGGTCGAACGTGGTCACCAACCCGAAGGAATCTTTCCCATTAACACCAGAGCCGGAATGAAATATCTCGCCGTTCCGATGGTTGATGACATCGCAGTCAACATGGGACAAGTTCAAGAGTTGTATGGCGAAATCACAGTCGCCGCAAATGGTCACACTTGGGTTGGTTACAACATCAACGTTGGCAATCCGCACGCCGTCGTTTTTGTCGATGATGTTGCCGATGCGGGAGATCTTAAAGTTGCCCCTGAAGTTAATCCCGAAGATGAGTATCCCGATGGTGTTAATGTCGAGTTCGTCCAAGTTCTGGACAATGGCGAATTGAAAATGCGCGTTCACGAACGCGGTGTCGGGGAAACCCAATCCTGCGGAACCGGAACTGTCGCCGTGGCCTTGGCCGCGACTCTTCACCAAAAGAAGCGCTTGCCATCCTCATGGATCATCAATCCACCCGGTGGTCGATTAAAGGTCGACATCGATGGCCACAATAATGCGACACTTACTGGTCCTGCAGTTCTCATCAAAGACGTTGAATTGGATGCTTATTTGTGAGTAATGACGATTTCGATATCGATCAATTAATTCTTGATTCGGCCAAGGCTGCCGCGGAATATGACGCCGCCGAGAATAGTCTAGAGGCTTACGAGCAGAACCAACCTGACCTACAAGATCGATATGCCCTTCGCCGCGTCAAAGGCCTCTCCACCGAAATGGAAGATGTTTCCGATGCCGAATATCGCCAATTGCGTTTGGAGAAGGTCGTCCTCGTCGGAGTCTGGACCGAAGGCACTGCCGCCGATGCCGATAATTCGATGAAAGAACTCGCCGCCCTTGCCGAAACCGCAGGTTCGGAAGTGTTAGAGGCTCTCATTCAGCGCCGCGATAAACCAGACCCATCCACCTACATCGGTTCGGGCAAGGTCGCCGAAGTTCGCCAAGTCGTTATCGCAACCGGTGCCGATACCGTGGTCTGCGATGGTGAACTCTCACCCGCCCAATTGCGCGCGTTGGAGCAAAAAGTAAAAGTAAAGGTCATCGACCGCACCGCTTTGATTCTCGACATCTTTGCCCAGCACGCCAAGAGCCGCGAAGGTAAAGCCCAAGTCGAACTGGCCCAGATGACCTACCTTCTGCCACGACTTCGTGGTTGGGGTGATTCGTTATCCCGTCAGGCCGGTGGCATCGGTGGCCGCGGCCCTGGTGAAACCAAGATCGAAACAGATCGCCGTCGCATCAACGACAAAATGGCGAAACTTCGCAAAGAGATCAAAGAGATGAAGGTCGCCCGCGATACCAAACGCCAAGAGCGTCGTCGCAACTCCATCCCATCTGTCGCCATCGCCGGTTACACCAATGCCGGTAAATCATCCTTGATGAACCGCCTCACCAACGCCGGTGTTCTCGTTGAAAATGCGCTCTTCGCAACCTTGGACCCCACCACTCGTAAGACCACATCGGAAGATGGTCGCGTCTACACCCTCTCCGACACCGTCGGGTTCGTTCGCCACCTGCCACACCAACTAGTCGAAGCTTTCAAATCCACCTTGGAAGAAGTCTCTGGAGCCGATCTCATCGTTCACGTCGTCGATGGATCGCATCCCGACCCACACGAACAGATCCGTGCGGTTCGCCAAGTCATCAATGAAATTGGCGGGGGAGATATCCTCGAAATCATCGCCATCAATAAGGCCGATATCGCACCACCGGAAACCCTCATGCAATTGCTGCGCGAGAATCCCAACAGCTTCGCTTTCTCTGCCCGAACCGGTTTTGGCATCGAGACCTTGATCAAAGCAATTGAATCTTCCTTGCCTCAACCACGGGTCGAAATAAACACCATCATTCCGTTCAACCGCGGCGACCTCGTCAACAAGATTCACGAACGCGGTGAGATTCTCTCTGAGGATTACCTACCTGAAGGAACTTCGATCCACGCCATGGTCGATGGCGGTCTGGCGAAACAGTTGGAGTCGTTAAAGAGCTAGACCCATTTTGATGTATCCAATCCACAGATCGACTTCGTCCCCTTTTACTACCTCGCACGTAACCTCCTCTATTTCTCTCAATTACCTTTGCTTGATCTTGAAGCGAAGGAGTGCTGGATGTTTCATGTCGAATTTTTCGAGAATTCCAACGGCGTGAAACCATTCAAAAAGTGGCTAAATTCGCTGGCGAACGACCAGTATGTGATTGTCATCAATAAGATAGAAAATCGGCTCTCAGTTTTAGGGACTGCTCTGTTTGCGACGAGAGAACTAAAACCGTTGCGAAGTGGAGTTGCTGAATTTGTAATCTCCGTCCATCAATTTGAGGCTCGAATCTTTGTTCACCTCGCGGCCGGCAAGGTCTTTTGGGTCTTGGGCGCATATAAGAAGTCAGGGCATGCCTCGAAAAGAATTCAGGATCTCGAGATTGAAAAAGCAGTACGAGCACTACTCGAATTGAAGATCCAAGGTGTTTATCTTGATACTTGACACTATGGGTATAAGCACATATTCTATTTTTAAGCGAAAGGGATAATCGTGGCAACTTCCTTTGAGGATGAATTGAGAATTTTTAAATCAGGATTATCCGAGATTGAACTTTTGAACTTTGAAGCCCAAGGTCTGGTCGAACGAGTCGGCGTTCACATCTTGGTTGCCCGAGTCAATCAAAATATGACTCAAAAGGAGTTGGCGAGGCGAGCCAAGGTGGATCAAGGCGACATCAGTCGCATAGAAAATGGCGAGATTGGAGCCACCCTTCTTACGCTCGGCAGAATCTTCCATGTCCTCAACTTGGACTTCAGCTTGCCGAACCCAATTCAGCAAACTGAATCATTAGAAACCTCACTGAAAGTCAAGAAAGAGAAAAAGTCAGCTAACCCCTATAGAAATCGAAAGATAGCAAGTTGAGTTAAAGAGCTAGACCCATTTTGAACGCGGCATCCCATAATTCTTCTCGGGCATCTGGATGCGCCGCCTTCTCAATCAAGTTGGCCGCCTGTTCAAATTCAGATCGACCAAAGCACGGTGCCACGCCATTTTCCGTCACCACGTAAGAGTGCTGGAACGAGGTAACCGCCTCAGTGATCTTAGGAATAATTGTCGATGTCCCGGTCTTAGCGTGCCAAGAAGGCAGAGCCATAAAGGATTGACCACCACGGCTGTGAAGAGCACCGACGATAAAGTCGGTAGAACCACCAAAGCCCGAATAGATCTTTCCCCGAACTCGCGAAGCATTCGCCTGATCGAACAAGTCCACCTGCAAACAGGCATTGATCGAAGTCATTCGGGCCTGCTTTGCAATCTGCGAAGGATCATTGGTCTTCTCGGTTCGAAGCATTCGCACCCGACGGTTCAAATGCAACCAGTCATAGAGTTCGCGCGATCCGAAGATAAAGGAAGCGGTAATGGGCACGTCCTCATCCAACGCGCCCAACCGTTCTAACTCCAAAACGCCATCGCTAAACATCTCAGTCCAGACACGCATGCCCTTACGCTGTTTCATCAATTCCAAAACTGCATCTGGCACGGCGCCAATTCCCAATTGCAAAGTCGAGTTGTCAGAGACCAATGCAGCAATGCGCTCGCCGATAGCCCGAGCATTGTCGGACAACGTTCCAGCAGAGTGGACCTTCAAAGGTTCATCAACCTCAACCAAGTAATCAATCTCGTTTTCATAAATCTGCGAATCGCCATAGGTATAAGGCATCTGAGCATTTGCCTGCGCCACCACAATTCCGCCATAGGCACGAATCGCCTCAATCGCGGCCGGCAGAATGTTGACCTCAATACCCAATGAAACGGTATCAAAGCGCGGGGTGGAGGTATGAAGCAGAACCAAATCGGGGCGAAGGTGATCGCGAAGCAATACAGGCAAGAGACTCAATCGCGACGGAACATAATCCAACCGCGTCGATGTTCGCATTCCCGCACCAACGAATGCCGTCTCATGGGTAACGCCCTCGCGGTCAGGAATGCCAGGTTGGGCATTCAACATATGGAGGCGATACTGCGGTAGAACCGAGTCCAGAATACCCAGCAAGGTCATCGGGGGAGCGAAGTTACCCGAGACCACAATCCGAGGATTGTCTGGCAGGCCAACAAGGACTTTTTTGAGTTGTTCGGTATCTATTGTGCGCACGAGTTAATCATTCCAGCCACAACGACAAGGGCTTTGCCAAATGGTTAATTCGAGGAAAACAATTCGGTCACATTCGCGTTTTCTGAGTGATAGCCCCAATCAGGTCTAGTATGAAACTTACAATCAACTAGAGGCTGGACCCCATGAACTTCGCACGTCGCATCTCAACTTCCGTCATCATCTCCCTTATCGCAACCACCGCGCTCGCCACATTCGGCGCCGCCACCAGCCAAGCCTCCGGATATCCCACCGTCTCATCAGCCGTCTATGTGACCAACTGCGGCACCCTTTCCCAAAAGCCCACATCTCTGACCATTTACTGTGCCGATGCCGGGGTAAGCGTCATTAAGATCGCTTGGAAATCCTGGGGCAAAAACGGGGCCATTGGAACCGGCATCTACTCCGCCAACAATTGCACCCCCACCTGCGCCGGCGGCACCTTCATTAACGCTCCTGTGACCATCAAATTGGCACCGCCGACAAGCATCAAGGGCAAGTTGGTCATGAAGATCTTGAGTATCAAGACTTCGAACGGAAAGAAGTTGCCTTTGTTGAAGAAGAGCAGCGATGTTTGGAAGTTGATTTAGTTCACATTATTGACCGCACAGTTAAAGGTTATTGTTGATTTCTCGATCTAAGCTGCGTTCATGTGGTCCTTATATGAAGAGATAATCTTTCGAGATGCCTTGATCGAAGCAGTTATTTCCAAAGCAAATGAAGACGATGGAATGCTCTCTAGAACGGAGTTGGGGAATTTTCTCTTCGATGGGATTTATCTTCGATTGATTGACCCACAGGGTGGTATTTGGAATCCCGGTTCGTCGTGGCCGCTTGAAGACGAATTGCGCGCAACGCTCTCAATTAATACAACAACTAAAAAGAAGAAAACTAATATTTATGCTGACAAAGAAGTGGCCGATGGTCTGTGGAGATATGACTATCAAGCAGGTGGCGTGGCAGGTAGAAACACAAAAATGAGAAAAGCAATGGAGCTTAAAATTCCGCTGCTTTGGTTTCGCCAAGAAGAGTCTGGTGATTATGTCCCTTATAAAATATTCGTAATCAGTGACTTTCCGGAAGATGGATACTGTTTGATTTCTCCCGATCTTTCACTTGCAGTCGCCGCAAGTTCAGAATCTCCGCTTGAACGTAAATACGCTCTGAGGGAAATAAAGCAGCGTCTCCACCAGCCAGCCTTTCGAGCCCGTGTTATAAGCGCTTATGAAACCAAATGTGCGATTTGTCGGCTAGGACATGGTCGCCTATTAGACGCTGCCCACATTACGGCAGACAGTGACGAATCGTCGTCGACATCAGTTACTAATGGTCTGAGTCTGTGCAAAATTCACCATACGGCATATGACATAAATATTTTAGGAATCGACGCAAACTACAGAGTTCACGTGAGGGAGGACATTCTTAAAGAGAAGGATGGTCCCATGCTGCTTCATGGGATTCAAGAAATGGATCAGTCAGAAATCTGGGTCCCGTTTTATGAATCAAAGAAACCCGATAAAGAACGTCTAAACGCCCGGTTCGTTGAGTTCTCTGATCAGACTTAAGAATTGAACCATTTCTCAAAATTTAACAATCAGCGTCGTTTACAAATCTCTAAATCCGTCTTTCAAAAAGGCTTTATAAATTGGTCAAAATTAGAGCCGAAAGTGAAAAATTATAAATTTGCCCAACGCGAAGAATTTGAAAATTGTTGAAGAGCATCTCGAAAGATTAACAACTCTAAATCGTCGCCAAGGCAATCCAACTTCGCTGCTTGTTTTTCCATCCACTGAACGTAAGCGGAATAGGTCCTCAAGTTCCATGCCAGTGAAGAACTTGATTTGCCCGCGAAGGCTTCCTGTGCGTGTAAAGCCATCCACTTACTAATGAAGGAATCGTAAATTGGCGCAACTATTTCTCTAGGTGTGAGAAAACTTATGAATTTTGTACCAAATTCGGGACCCAATTTTTCAATACGGTTATTCGTCAAATACCCATAAGCTTTTAATGGTTGTCCGTTCCGGCAATATTCAGACACTTGGTCGATTTTTTCTGAAAATCCAATCGAATTGAGCATTATGTTTACACGATAGGAGCCATAGCCCACATCGCCGTAACCCCAAATCATTATTGCAATGAACTTTTCAACATTTGAATTTGCACTCGATGTCGCTAGCTCCCGAAGTGTTGCCCTATCTAGAGCGGTTGGCAATCTCGAAATGAAATCTGAATGGGCAAATAAATCCCGCTTCCAATTTTTCTTAGATCTCGACCAATTGAATGCCTCCTGTGGAATTGCACCAGACCGCACCGAATTCTGATGCAATAACAGGATACGGCTATTTTCCATTCTTGAAACTTACACTTGTATATCTAGGTTCAGGAATGTTTGGTTGACAAAGAATGGTCACAAAAACTGTCAGAAACCAATTCTCGGTCAGTTCAGATAATTATCTAACGGAACGAAGTACAGCCGTAACTTTCCCAAGAATCTCGGCATCATCTGCAGGAATGGGGGAGAACGCTTCGTTCGCGGGCAGTAACCAATAATGGCCATCGCGCTTGGCGAATGTTTTGACCGTGGCTTCGCCATCGATCATGGCGGCAACGATTTCGCCGAGTTCGGCGTTCTTTTGGGCACGGATGACTACGAAGTCGCCATCGCAGATTGCGGCATCGATCATGGATTCACCGACGACCTTGAGAAGGAAGAGTTCGCCACCTCCGACTAGGGATTCAGGGAGAGGGAAGATCTCTTCGACTTCTTGCTCGGCAAGGATCGGGGCGCCGGCTGCGATACGTCCCACCAACGGGATGAACTTGGTCTTTTCAGGGGTGACGGCTGGCTCGACTTCGCCAGGAATCTTGATTTCCAGGGCTCGACCCTTGGATGCATCGCGGCGGATCCAACCCTTTTCCTCGAGGGAGGTGAGCTGGTATTTGACCGAGGCGGGGGAGGCCAGACCGGCTGCGAGGCCAATTTCCCGCATGGAAGGTGGGTAGCCCTTGGTCTCGATGGCGGTTTTGATGACTTCCAGGATCTTGACCTGGCGGGCGGTGAGGCCGTGTTCGTCAGCCGGACCGTCGGGGAGTTCAGCCACAATGTCATTGCTCATGTCTGTAAGGGTAAGGCACGGAGAGAAGAAATTCAAACATATGTTCGAATATTTCTTGCCTTTGTCGGTGGGATGGAGTTTAATTCTCTTTAGAACAAGTGTTCGAATCACTTCGAATCAGAACCGAAGAGTAGATGGAGTTCCCCACCATGGCACTTACCCGACGAGGTCGACGCGTAGTACGCGCCTCCGCTGTCCTATCGCTATTAGTAGTGATTGGCGCTGGTTTCAGCGCTGTTGGTAACGCAACAGAGTCCAAGGTTGTTTCCACTCCTGCTACCTCTGGCTACGTAAAGGTGATTGTGGCCCCGGGGGAGACCCTCTGGTCCTTGGCTTCTTTGGTCGCCGGCAAGTCCAATGTCTCGGTTGTAGTCGATGAGATCGTCTCGGCTAACCAGCTCTCATCCTCCGATATTCACGCAGGCGAGAAGTTGTGGGTTCCGGCTAACTAAAGCCTCAGTATTTGTGGCTACAATGTGGCTACAAAATTAGGAGGCTCTCATGGCTGCAGATTCGGTAGTTCGGGCAAGAATTGATTCCCAAGTGAAAGCTGAGGCCTCTGACATTCTCAAATCTTTGGGTCTGACCCTTTCTGATGCCTATCGCATGCTGCTTATGCGGGTTGTGGAAGAGGGATCCTTGCCATTTGCGCCCTTAGTTCCAAACAAGAAAACGATTGACGCTATGCGCGAAGTTCGTTCTGGAAAATTATCAACGGCCAAAGCCACCGACGATTTGTTTGCGCAACTAAATGAGAACGATTGAGTATTCGTCGCAATTCAAAAAGGATTTCAAACGTGAGAAGAAAAGTTCACGAGGCGCAAATCTTGAAAAAGATCTAAAAGATGTGCTCGATTTTTTAGTGGTTGATAAATCATTGCCGGCAGCTTTTGCTGACCACTCGTTGATGGGCGAGTGGAAAGACTTTAGGGATTGCCACGTTCATCCAGTTTGCGCTTTATTTCCTGAAGTTCTCCTAATAACTGTGCCATTTGGACTTGGTCTGCCGCGTCTTCATCTGATTTCACAATCCATGCCGCGATTGAGGCGGTGATGATTCCAATGAGGCTGATTCCGCTGAGCATTACGACGACTGCAATGACTCTGCCAATGGCGGTGACTGGATATCGATCGCCGTAGCCCACAGTCGTGATGGTAGAGATTGCCCACCACAAACTATCTCCAAGAGATTTGATTGTGGCACCTGGTTTGGTTCGTTCTACTTCATACATCAAGACTGCTGCGATAGTGGTCAATGTGGTTGCTGCAAGAGTTACATATTGAACTAATCGACCGGAGAGTGATCGCCTCGCATAACGCAGGAAGTAGCCCATTAACGGTATTAATCGCAGTAATCGAAGGGGTCGCAGGAATGGCAAAGCAACGATTGCGAGCTCGAAGAGATGTGTTTTAAAGAAAAGTTTTTTGTGTTTTGCGATTGCGAATTTGCCGAAGTAATCCAATGCGAAGAGCACCCAAATCACTTGATCAATGTGGTCGAGCAGCTGTCGTTCCTGATGAGTCAGGGGATGGGCTGAGGGAATGATGACGATGATTAGAAAAAGCAGAGATAGGAACATCATCGGCTTTTCCACGGTTTTCTCCCAGGTCAGGAGTTGAACGTCCGTTTCGTCGTATGGCATGTGGGGCTCCCTAATGTCAGGAAACTATCATTTCACCTCTGATATTCTTTACATATGGAATCTAAAGTAAAGGTTAAGGCGATTCGCAAGGGTCGATCTTCCACAAGTCGTATCAGTTCTAAAAATCAGGTCACGATTCCGGTAGAGATTATGCGCATGAGCGGTCTTGAGGCAGGAGAAGAAGTGGAATTTCATTTCGTGGATGGAAAAGTTCTCGTTCAAAAGGTGGTCCCAAAAATAGCCGGGCTCTTTGGAATTGGTAATGGAATTACGGATGGCTTCGACTGGGAGAAAGAGCGCTTGGAAGCATGGGGAGAGTAATTCTCGACACCTCCGTTCTGATTGCAATAAACAACGATGGCGATAGCCATTATAAATCAGCCACTTCAGCCCTTCTTGAGGCTTCCCCTTGGGTTGGCATCTCGGTAATTTCTTTTTCGGAATTTCTTGTTGGCTTTGGGCAGCGAACCGATTTTGAAGAAATCAGAATTTCCATCTTTAAGAAGTTCGACGAGGTTTTTAATGTGGATGTTGAAATAGCTTCCCTGGCAGTTCGGATTCGATCCGAAAAGAAACTAAAACTCCCAGATGCATTGATTTCGGCCTCGGCAACGCTCAAGAACTGCGAGCTTTGGACTTTTGACGTTTCTTTGGCGAAGTCTCATCCAAGTTCCAGACTTTTGATCTGAATCCATTTTCTGTTAACTGACCGTTCATTTGAGCGTGGAGGCAGTTTTCTTTACTGAATTCACTTCGACACGCCGAGAAAATGATGAGAATGTATCAAGTTCGGGTTTACGGTTGGCACAACATATAGGGGTAAAACAAGGAATTGCGTTCATATCTAGTGCCAAAAGGCACTTTTAGGACTATGTTTCTCGGTCTGCCCACATTTAAGGAGTGCCACCGATGATCTGCCCGTTCTGCCGCAATGACGACTCTAGAGTCGTTGATTCGCGTCCAGTAGAAGAGGGTACTTTGATTCGTCGCCGACGGGAATGTTCTTCCTGTGGACGTCGATTCACGACATCGGAGACCTCCGTTCTGCTGATTATCAAGCGATCTGGGGCTACTGAACCCTTCAGCCGCGAGAAGGTCATCAACGGTGTCCGCAAGGCCTGCCAAGGTCGTCCGGTCAACGATGACGATCTGGCTCTGCTGGCGCAACGGGTGGAGGAAGCTCTTCGTGGCGATGGTCAGGCAGAGGTCGAGGCCCAGGAGGTAGGAATGGCGATCCTGGCGCCGTTGCGAGAACTCGATGAGGTCGCTTACCTGCGATATGCATCGGTCTATCGCAATTTCACATCATTAGAAGATTTTGAAGGCGAGATCGCACTACTTCGTGCGGCTCCTTCCCATCCTTCAGATTCTTCACTCAGTACCAATGTCAGACCTGTCTTAGAAAATTCCAAGTAGTCCAAGTAGTTCAAAGTAGTCCAGCAAAAAACCAAATCAGAATTACGTCCAGTACAACCTTGAGGGAAGAGAGCACGAACATGTCAGTGGTTAATACACCAGCGACCGCGAAGAGTAAGAAGAGCCTAGGCAAGGGGCTTACTCTGGAACGCATCTACACCACTGCCGGTGTTCATCCTTATGATGAGGTGACGTGGGAACGTCGCGATGTAGTCCAGACCAATTGGAAGTCTGGCGAAGTTATCTTCGAACAGCGCGGAGTCGAGTATCCAGATTTCTGGTCCGTCAACGCCTCCACCATTGTGACCACGAAGTACTTCCGTGGCGCTGTGGGACATGAGAACCGCGAATGGTCGTTAAAGCAAGTCATCGATCGCGTTGTTCTGACCTACACCAAGGCCGGAAAAGAATTTGGTTACTTCGCATCTGATGAAGATGCACAGATCTTCGAACATGAATTGACCTGGATGCTCATGCACCAAGTCTTCTCGTTTAACTCACCGGTCTGGTTCAACGTGGGAACCAATGCACCACAACAAGTTTCTGCCTGCTTCATTCTCTCTGTTGATGACACCATGGATTCGATTCTCAACTGGTATCGCGAAGAGGGAATGATCTTCAAAGGTGGTTCTGGTGCAGGTTTGAACCTCTCCCGTATTCGTTCATCCAAGGAATTGCTGAAGTCCGGTGGCTCTGCCTCTGGCCCAGTCTCTTTCATGCGTGGTGCCGATGCATCTGCTGGAACAATTAAGAGCGGTGGCGCAACACGTCGCGCGGCCAAGATGGTTGTTTTGGATGTTGACCATCCAGATATCGAAGAATTCATTGAGACCAAGGTTCGCGAAGAGGACAAGATCCGCGCACTTCGCGATGCTGGATTTGATATGGACCTTGGTGGCCGCGACATCATCTCGGTTCAATACCAGAACGCCAATAACTCCGTTCGTGTCTCTGATGCCTTTATGCAGGCATATGAGAAGGGTGAGAAGTTCGGTCTTCGCGCTCGCGCAACTGGTGAAATCATGGAGACCGTTGAAGCTCGCGATATTTTCCGCAAGATGGCCGAAGCCGCATGGGCATGTGCCGACCCAGGAATTCAATATGACGACACCATCAATGATTGGCACACCAATCCTGAGACCGGTCGTATCAATGCCTCAAACCCTTGCTCGGAATATATGTCTTTGGATAATTCCTCGTGCAACCTTGCATCATTGAACTTGATGAAGTTCTTGCAATCAAATGGTTCCTTTGACGCGAAGACATTCGTAAAGGCAACTGAACTGATCATCACGGCGATGGATATCTCTATCTGCTTCGCTGATTTCCCAACCGAGCCAATCGGTGAGACCACTCGCAACTATCGTCAACTTGGTATCGGATATGCCAACCTCGGAGCCCTCTTGATGGCTTCTGGTCTTGCTTACGATTCTGATGGCGGACGTCAGTTGGCCGGTGCGATTACCTCTTTGATGACCGGAACTTCCTACCGTCGTTCTGCAGAACTCGCCGGGATCGTTGGACCATATGAAGGCTTTGCTCGTAATAAGGATGGCCACACTCGCGTTATGCGCAAGCACGCCAATGCTTCAACGGCAGCTCGTTCGGTCTCCACCCTTGATCGCGATGTTTGGACTGTCGCTAATCAGGAGTGGGAGAAGTGCTTGCAGATTGGTGAGAAGAATGGCTGGCGCAATGCGCAGGCATCCGTTCTTGCTCCAACTGGAACTATCGGCTTGATGATGGATTGCGATACCACTGGTATCGAGCCAGACCTTGCTTTGGTCAAGTTCAAGAAGTTGGTCGGCGGCGGTTCTATGCAGATCGTTAACCAGACCGTTTCTCAAGCCCTCCGTAAGTTGGGTTACACCGAGGAGACCATCGAAGCGATCGTCGAATACATCGCGGCCAATGGAAACGTCATTGATGCTCCAGGTCTCAAGACCGAGCACTACGACGTCTTCGATTGCGCAATGGGTGTTCGCCCAATCGCAGCAATGGGTCACGTTCGAATGATGGCTGCTTGCCAACCATTCCTCTCTGGTGCAATCTCCAAGACCGTTAACTTGCCAGAAGATGCAACCGTTGAAGAGATCGAAGAGGTCTACTACGAAGGTTGGAAGCTTGGTCTGAAGGCGCTCGCTGTTTATCGTGACAACTGCAAGGTCGGACAACCATTGTCCGCCGGCAAGGGCAAGAATGAAGGCAAGAGCGATTCCGCAGCTGTTGCTGAAGTAACCGTTGCTGCTCCTGCTCGTAAGCGTCTACCTAAGTCACGTCCTTCTCGCACCACTTCCTTCATGGTCGGCGGCGCTGAGGGTTACATGACCGCAGGTGCTTATGCAGATGGCGCACTTGGTGAAGTCTTCTTAAAGCTCGGCAAACAAGGTTCAACTCTCGCCGGTGTCATGGATGCCTTCTCGATCGCAGTGTCGATTGGTCTTCAATACGGAGTGCCTCTTGAGACCTTCGTACAGAAGTTCACTAACTTGAGATTCGAGCCAGCCGGAATGACCGATGATGCCGATATCCGCATGGCACAGTCCATGATGGATTACATCTTCCGTCGTCTTGCACTCGATTACTTGCCATTCGAGACTCGTTCGGAAATGGGAATTCACACTGCTTCTGAGCGCGCTCGCGCTTTGGATAGCGGCGTCTACACTCCAGATGTATCTGAGGCTCTGACAACTGCAGCACAGAGTGCGCCAGTTACCGAAACACCAGTCTCCAAGCCAGTTGAAGTGAAGATTGAGGCCGCACCTGCCGGTGTTGGATCATCAACCGAACTCTTCGAAGCAATGACCGGTATCAAATCAGATGCACCGCTCTGCATGTCTTGCGGCGTGAAAATGCGGATGGCTGGTTCCTGCTTCGTCTGCGAAGGTTGCGGTTCCACTTCTGGATGTTCATGATCAATCTCTAGTGAATAACTAGAAACCTAGAATCAGAAGGGCTTCGCTGGGATTTCCAGTGGGGCCCTTCTACTTTTGACTCAAGTACCAACAATGTATTTCAAACTACTCAACGTAGTTTTATTTCAATACACACCCACAACTAATTTTGCTCGTTTATCCGACAATACTTTGGTAACCTTTTCAGGTCAGAGCGGTGCGGTGTAAAACCACAACCTCCAAATTAGATCGACCCCTCAAAAAATATTGAGGGGTCGATTTTTTCGTGCCACTGGTGGGACTCGAACCCACAACCTCCGACATCGTCAGAGCGGTGCTCTGTCCCTTGAGCTACAGCGGCACCAGGGCAAGGTAGGTCGCAATGAATTTTTGCTCGGCAATCTGGAATTCGACTTGTTGACAACTCCGAGTTGGGGAAAAGAATTTAGAAGAATTCAGTTGTCGGGAGGCTGCAAAGACCCCCAATTTTCATTGGGGGTCTTTCTTTTTAGAGATTGAAGGCATATTCGCTGGTTAAATATAGATATGAAGAAAATGGCATTCCGCAAAGACGGTGTTTGCGGGGAATGTTCAAAGGAGATCAAAGCTGGGACGACGGGCTTTTGGGACACATCGAAGAAACTCATTTTCTGCCTGGAACACTTTGAGGAAAAAGTTACCGAAACCCCAAGTATTTCGATTTTGCCTCCAATCGATCGTGGCACGGCCGGGGGATCTGCAAAACGAATGGCCGATCGAAAAGTACGGAAACGGCAAGATCGCTTGGATGCTAAATTTGAAGGACGTCCAATACTTCGAGCCTTGGCGGAAGTGATAAACGAAGAATCCCATGACACCAAAGCTTGGAAAAAGGGAGCCCAAGGCGAAGAAGGAGTTGGTCGGAACCTTGAAGAACTTGCTAAGAAATACAATTTCATCGTTCTTCACGATCGCCGAATTCCTGGATCCAAGGCGAATATTGATCACATTGCCATCACCGGAACAGGTGTCTACGTAATAGACGTAAAAAATTATGAAGGTCAGATCAAAATCGAATACAGCGGTCTCTTTTCGTTAAAGCCACCGCAACTCAAGGTTGGCAATCGCAATCAAACCAAATTAGTGGACGGAGTAAAGCGCCAAGTTGAAATTGTGATTGAATGCTTGGCCAAACAGGACGTAAGTGTCCTGGTAACTGGTTTGCTTTACTTCTATCGCGCCGACTGGCCGATGCTGTTGCCACCGAAAGAGATAAGTGGAGTCTTGTTGAATAGTCGTAAAGGCTTTACTCGTATCGCCGAACTGCCCGCAAATATTAACTCTAACGATATTGAGAAAATTGCCCGTGTTATTGCCGAAACGTTGAAGGCGTACTAAATATTGGAGATAAAAGTAAGTTCTCGGATTGACTGGGGACTAGATCAATCCGAGAACTAAAGGCTGTGGGGACGAGGCAGCCGTTATTTCGACAGATTTCAATTGTGAAATCGTCAAAGCTGTTGTTGTAGACATTCCCAACGCTTTGGATCCAGTAGCAACCCAAGTAGCCAGAACTGTCCGGTGTCCACCGATGTCGGTAGCGACAAGGTCATATTTCTTCTGTGAGTAACGCGAAGAAACTCCTGCGAGATAGGTGCAGTTCCAATCCACTTTGGTGCCCCACGCTTTGCTTGTGACTCGAAGCTTTGCAGTCATGATGTGAGGGACGAGATTGGTGACTCGAATGTTGCTGCTGAGTGCAAGAGTCGAGTCGCCACTATTGGTGGAGGAGTGGAAGGCGGCAGAGATTCCTATTCCAGCAGAGATCGAAATAACTGCGGCAGCCACGAGAGAGATTGCCTGACGAATTTTTGTCTTGCGCTTTTCTTGTTCAGCTCGTTTGGCTAGTTTCACAAGGAATGCAGAATCGTCCCAGGACGAAGTTGCAGAGACTTCATAGCTTTCATTGATCAGCGCATCGACTGATTGCTGGTCAATCTTGCTCAGGATTGCAGGAATGCCGGCGAGTTGACCGACAGCATTGAGACAGTGAGTGCAATTCGTCAGGTGGTTTTCAAACTCTTTCCGTTCTTCAACACTCAAAGCGCCAAGAACATATGCGGCATCCCAATCCCGGTAGAGATCTTCGGAGTTATTCATTTTCCTGCACCTCTTTCCTGGAGTGAGAGCCGGAGTGCGGCTAACGCGTAGTGGAGTCGGGACTTTATGGTTCCCACGGCGACACCTTCTAATCTGGCAATTTCTGCTACGGAATTTCCCTGAAAATATGCACTAACTATTGCTCGGCGATGTTGCTCGCTCAGGGTCATCAAAACATCCGAGATTACCCAGGAATCAAGAGCGGCATCGGTTTCATCGGCAATCGAAACATCGGGGAGGATGTCGGTTGCAGATTCCCGTCGAAACCGAGCGCTCCGACGATCATCGATAACTAAATTTCGAGCGACGGTGAAGAGCCAAGACCTCGTTGCATCATCGCCCTTTTGCAAGATTGTCGGATGTTTCCAAGCCTTTAATAATGCTTCTTGAACAATATCTTGAGCTAGAGCATCATCACCGGTCATACGGGAGATATAACTGAAAAGTGCACGACCATGCGTCTGGTTAACAGCGAACAGAAGTTCGTCTTGCTTGCTCTTCACACTCTTCATAATCACCCCCAATCAGATAACGAGATAGCCCAGGAAAAGGTTCATCCGAGGTGTAAATAGTCAGATTGAACCTTTTTGCCCCGAGTCTCGTTATTAGGGTATCCGACCCTTTCAACCAAACGGCTAGTTAGCCACTTTGGAAGTCCCCGCACATGAAAGAAGGCGTAATTAAATGAGAAGCAGAACCTTCCGAGGTCTATGTCTAGCAGTCGCGTCCCTATTCTTTTTTGGATCCGGTCCCTCAGCCTTTGCCACGTCCCCCGACATCTCTGTCAAGGAATCCAGCCTTGGTCAGATTGTTGTCGACGGCAAAGGCATGACCGCCTATTACTATGACTTGGATGTCCCCAACTCGGGAGTGAGTAGCTGTACTGGTGGTTGTTTGGTTCATTGGCCAATAATCACTGCGGCTAGTGCAACTCCGGTCGTTTCTGGAATTGATGCCAAGGTCACGGTTATCGCTTCGAGCAATCAGATTGAGATCAACGGGCGCCCGATTTACACCTTCGCGGCAGATACCGCGCCCGGCGATACCCGAGGTCAGGGCGCTGGGGGAGTCTGGTACGTCATCTCACCTGCCGGTGTCGAACTGACTCCTGCCGCGTTGGCCGGTAAAGCCGCTCCTTCCCCTGCGGCTTCACATGAGACTTCAATGCCGAAAGCCTCAGCAAGCCCTTCAGGCTCATCAAAGCCAAAGGTCATTTCGACAAATAAAGTTACCAAGAAGGCGAAAGCCAAAATAACAAAAAAAGTCCCCACCAAACCAGCAAAGAAAGTCGCTACCTCTCGAGGTAACTACTAGGGAGTTCCAACTTCTAGCCTGTCCCCACTAGAAGTTGGCACTGAAAGAAGAAGGACTCTGATGGGAACAGTCGGAGTCCTTCTTCTTATTTTGGGCTCGCTCTTTTCTCAGTAATAAATCAAACTACACCTAGTCATAACACAGGAGAGGTCTATATCTTTCCAACGTTGACCAGTTCCATGACAGGGGTATGAGTGATTGAAGTTAGAGATTTAACGAAGAGATACGGGAAAACCACCGCTGTCGATGGCATTAATTTTGTCGTCAAGCCTGGCCACGTCACTGGATTCCTCGGACCCAATGGGGCTGGAAAATCGACAACGATGCGAATCATTCTTGGCTTGGATCGACCAACTTCAGGCGAAACCCTCGTTAAAGGCGAAAGTTACATCAATTTGAAATCACCGTTATCGGTTATGGGTTCGCTGCTTGAAGCAAAGTCTGTCGACAAGGGACGTTCTGCTTTCAATCATCTTTCTGCTGTCGGCGCGACCATG
>CAIMZW010000112.1 GCA_903846075.1 uncultured Actinomycetes bacterium | reverse complement strand
TGAAAATTGGTTACTACACCCAGGAACATGAATCTCTGGATTTCGAACGAACTGTTCTGGAGAACATGTTGGCATCTGGCGACAAAATAGGAGAACCACAGGCGCGACAAGTTCTTGGTTCATTTCTCTTTACCGGCGATGATGTTCATAAGCCAGTCAAGGTACTTAGCGGCGGTGAGCGAACTCGACTTGCGTTAGCAACTCTCGTCGTCGGCTCGGCAAATGTTCTGCTTCTGGATGAGCCAACAAACAACTTAGATCCGGCATCGCGCGATGAAATTTTGGCAGCCCTCGGTGAATATCAGGGTGCTGTTGTCTTAGTAAGTCACGATGAAGGCGCGGTGCGCGCGTTGAAACCCGAGCGAGTATTGCTACTTCCAGATGGCGATGAGGATTTGTGGAACGAAAGTTACCTCGACCTCATCGCCTTGGAATAGTTCAGAGTAAGTTTTAACTGATTTTAGCTACGCAGTGCTTTTGCAATCTGATCGAAGTCTTCAACCAAGAGATCAATTTCGGCCTGGGTATGTGCCAAGGAAATTAGCCATTGCTCATCAAGTCCCGGAGGCGTGATGATTCCGCGATTAAGCGACCAGAGCCAAGCCAGTTCGGCAATCTCAAAATCAGTTGCCTTGTAATCCCGGTAATTGCGAACTGGATTTTCCGACCAGGTCACGCATCCCTTAACTCCAAAGCCAACGGTATGTGCAGGGAGCTCATACTCGTCAATGATTTCCGAAATTCGATTGAGAGCCTGAAGATTTAATCTTTCCGCCTCACCTAGCGCCTCAGGAGTGCAGACTCGGTCCATCGCACGCACGCCCGCCATAGCCAATGGATTGCCATTGAACGTACCGAAGTGAGCCATTCGATTATCCGCAACTGCATCCATGATGTCCTTGCGGCCACCAAAAGCTGCGAGTGGAAGTCCACCGCCGATAGATTTTGCAAGACAAATTAGATCGGGTTTTACGCCGATACGCTGTGCTGCGCCTTGGGCGCCGGCAGTAAGACCGGTCTTGACCTCATCAAAAATGAGCAATGCACCGTAGCGATCACAAATTTCGCGAACTGCGGCAAGGTAGCCCTCGTCAGGAAGAACAATTCCGAGGTTTTCTAGAACAGGTTCCATGATGACGCAAGCAATTGAAGCCGCATCAGATGCAAACCGACGTTCGAGCGCATCGATATTGTTGAAAGGGACCACAAAGACCACTCCAGGATTTGTACCAGGGGTGATGACTGGATGCGGATCTTCTGCTGGACCAGCCTCAGAAAGGGCGGGCTTAGCCGAAACTGTCAAAGGGTCATAGCTACCGTGATAGCCGCCCTCCATCTTCACTATCGCTGGTTTGCCCGTGAATGCCTTCGCAAGGCGAACGGCATACATCGTCGCTTCGGTACCTGAGTTCGCAAATCGAATTTGATCGATGGCAAAGCGCTTGCACAAAAGTTCGGCACCATTGCGCGAGATTGGTGATGGAGTCACAAATAGGGTGCCTTGTTCCAGCGCCATTTTTGTCTCACGAACAACCTCTGGATTTAAGTGGCCGGCCAGCATTGCGCCGAAACCCATCGAGAGATCGAGAAGTTCACGTCCGTCAACATCGGTCATCCAGGCGCCTTTAGCCGAGACGATGGAGATGGGATATGGATCCCAGTGCTGAAAACTCGAAGGCACACCCATAGGGATGCTCTGCATCGCCAAGGCGCTTTCGATTCCAGAAGAAAAAGTAGATTTGGTGAAATTTTCCCATTCCGTCGCCAGCAACTCTTTAACTTTCGAGCGGTCGACAGGACGAGATTTGGAAGGCAATTTACGAAACGTTTGTGGTTCTAGAGTTCAGGTCATTTTAGAAATGTGTACATTTTATAGTTCGCACTATCCGAACTTTTGATGCACATGCTCCTTTATGTTGTTGGTGTTGTACTTATTGGTGGCGAAGATATCAGTAAGTCGTTGAAAGTTCATATAAAACACTAACTTTCTTAAGAGGTTGGACGTTTTTTCAATTTTGTTCAAATTAATTTAGAACTTTTTTAAGAAATGTTCTAACGATTTCTCTACTTAGAAGCTAATTCCACCATTTCTTTAAAAAGCATAGAGCCGAATAACCGCCGTGAATCTTCGTATTTCTCCATACCCCAACTCCAAAAATCAAAGTCGATTGTTGATATAGAATCTTGAATCGAAGCCCACAAAGTCCACCCGTACTTTGCAAAAATGGCATAAAGCCACGCCCTTGCATATTGATCTGGCCGATCTTCTTGGAAGTAAAAAGTCACTAATTTCTCCAGAGACTCAAGTCCAAGCTTTGCCTCGGACCAGATATTGCCCAATTCAAAACAGCGATCGTTATTACCCGAGTACTCGTAGTCAATCAACCAAATCTTCTCTCCCCCATCGATAAAATTTCCAGGGAGCAAATCATTGTTACACGCCACAAGAGGACCAGCATTGATTTTCAGAATGCGTTCCAAATCGTAAATCTGATCCGCAATTTCCAAATAATCTGATGGAATTCGAAAACCTTGCTCTTGGACAATTTTCAAATAATTCTTTTGAATGTCAAACATATTGAACTCACGAACAAAATTGGGTGCTTCATGCAGTGTTCGGCAACTCTTCGCAATGCGTTCCAAATTCATATCTACGCCAAGTGAGTCAAGAGTGTGACCTTCAAGGTAGCCAATAACTAAGAGACCTTTCTCAGGGAGAAAATCAAAGACCTCGGCGCCTATCCCCACCGAGGCAGCAATTTTGGAATTTTCGAATTCACTCTTTCGGTCTATTGCAAGAAGTGACGACTCATTGGTAGAAATTCGTGCCACATAATTTCGTTCGGGAGTCATGACTTTTATATTCTTATTGGTAAGCCCGCCGGATAGTTCGAGAACTGCCGTTCTACTTTGTAAATGGGCAACCGAATCAAAGAGTTCCCCATAGGAATTTTCGATTTCGCTCTGAGACAAAGGCACGGGGTCAGGATACATTTCAGCAATGGCGCATAACGAGATCCCGAGCCGAGCAAAAATAGTCATTATTGGCGGCGGGGTCGGTGGCACATCAGTTGCTTATCATCTGGCCGGACTTGGCGAGAAAGATGTGGTGCTCTTAGATCGAAGCGACCTGACGAGTGGATCGACATTTCATAGCGCGGGATTAGTCGGACAATTGCGCGCTGATCCAACCCTGACAAAAATGAATATGCATTCGGTGGATCTGTATCGCGAATTGGAAAAGTCAGATACTCCGCCTAGTTGGCGCGAGTGTGGCAGCATCAAGTTAGCCTCAACTCCAGAAAGATTAGAGGAGATCCGACGTCAAATTGGTTGGGCTCGGACGTTCGGACTAGACCTACGAGAAATATCTCCAAACGAGGCGCAAGAATTATTTCCGTTGATTGATATTGACGGTGTTGTGGGCGCATGTTTCATGCCCTCAGATGGTCAGGTAGATCCATCGCAATTAGCTCATGGTCTTGCTAGTGGAGCACGCAAAGGCGGAGTTCAGATCTTTACCCACACTCGCGTCCTTTCGATATCAACCTCTCGTGGCCGAGTCACCGGAATACAGACCGATAAAGGATTTATTGAATGTGAGATTGTGGTCAATTGTGGTGGCATGTTCGCCTCTGAAATTGGCCGCATGGTTGATGTGCGCATTCCGATTGTTCCTATGAGTCATCAATATTTAATTACCGAGAATTTCCTCCCATCCGGAGCTCCATTCTTACCATCTCTTCGCGATCCTGATCTTCTGATCTATTTCCGCCAGGAAGTGAATGGTTTGGTCATGGGTGGTTACGAGCGAAATTCAAAACCTTGGACCGCATCTCGAGAAAACTTTGATCGGATTCCTGCCGATTTCAATGGCAAATTGTTGCCGCAGGAGTGGGATCGATTCGAAGAGATCGCAGTCAACTCCCAAATTCGAGTTCCTCAGATGGCTGATATCGGAGTTAAGAACTTCATCAATGGCCCAGAAGGTTTCACTCCAGATAACGAATTTTGCCTGGGCGAGACAAGTGTTGGCGGTTTCTATGTAGCGGCAGGGTTTTGCGCGCATGGCATTGCTGGAGCCGGCGGACTCGGTAAGGTGGTTGCCGAATGGATTGTCGGCAACGAACCTCCGATGGATCTTTGGCATATGGATATTCGACGTTTTGGAAAGTCATACGACTCTCCCGCTTTCACCTTGGATCGCATTCAAGAAAATTATGAGCAGTACTACGACATCCACTACCCCGGTGAAGAACGACAAGTGGGACGACCTCTTAAGACCTCTCCAATTTACCAGTGGCACAAAGATCAAGGCGCGACTTTCGGCGAGAAAGCTTCTTGGGAACGGGTCAACTTCTACCCAGCCCAGAACACCGATGAATCAACTAGACCGTATGGTTGGGCCGGAAATAATTGGTCGCCTTCGGTTCAAGAAGAGCACCGGGCAACCAGAGAGATAGCAGGTCTGTACGATGAATCGAGTTTCGTAAAGGTTTCTATATCTGGCCAACGAGCCGGGGAATTTCTCAACTTAGTTTGTGCGAATAATGTCGTCCGCGGCATCGATCGGACCACATACACCCAAGCTTTGAATCATCGTGGCGGCATCGAATCGGACTACACGGTTACCCAAATTGCCGACGATGAATTTATGATCGTTACCGGAACTGCCTTCAGTGGACATGACATTGGTTGGCTGCGAAAGCAAGCTCGTGAGAATAGTTTTGATGACGTGCTCATTTCCGACATCACAGATACCTTGGCGGTCTTTGGAATCTGGGGTCCAAAAGCCCGCGAAATTTTGCAAGCGACAACCGAATATGACCTTTCGCCGACGAATTTTCCTTTCATGCATTCAAGAATGATTTCCATCGCGGACCACCAACTGCGAGCTACTCGAATTACCTATGTCGGGGAATTGGGTTGGGAGCTATACCTACCTGTAGACGCTGGATCAGATGTTTGGCAGGCCATTATCACTTCTGGTACTCCTCTTGGACTGCGACCATGTGGTTACCGCGCTATTGAATCGTTGCGCTTGGAGAAGGGCTACCGCGCCTGGGGTGTTGAGATTACTTCAGAAACCAATCCCATTGAAGCCGGACTTGAATTTGCAGTATCTAAGAAAAAGGAAGACTTCATCGGCAAGTCGGCACTCCTTCCGGCAGAACTACAGACCAGAAAGTTAGTTGCGCTCACCTTTGATGATATCCGCCAGGTTCCACTTGGTAATGAACCGATTAAGAAAGGCGACCGAATTATCGGGCGCGTAAAAAGTGGTGGGCAGGGATACACGCTCGGCAAAGCGATCGGGTATGCCTACCTTTCAATTGAAGAGGCTGAAGTTGGCACGCTCGTAGAAGTCGAATTTTTCGGTCAGTGGCATACTGGAACAATCTGCGCCGAACCACTTTTCGATCCGGAAGGTTCTAGAGTTCGGCAATGAACTCTGCTCAACAACCGACAATTCTTGCGATTCAAAATGACCACACCGATCCACCGCATCTTGCCGGACGCTGGTTGATGGAACTCGGATTTACAATCCAAATCTTGCGTGCAGATAAGGGCGAATTCGTTCCGAGCACAGTCCCGGAAGGAATCGCTGGAGTCATGCCACTGGGTGGCCATATGGGTGCCCTTGATGACCATATTGCCGACTGGCTACCTAACGAACGTGCGCTTTTGGCGGATGCGGTAGCGCGCGAAATTCCTGTATTCGCGATCTGCCTTGGCGCCCAACTCCTTGCCGAGGCAACTGGGGGTAGCGTCTCGCGGGCTAAGGTCGGCGAAGTTGGAATTTATACAATCGATGTGACCAGCGAAGTCGAATCTGATCCGGTCTTCACCATGCCTAGTGGTAGCAAAGTCGCCCAATGGCATGAAGATGAGGTTTCTGTCCTTCCGCCCAGCGCGGTTCGCCTCGCATCCAGCGCGCTCTGTCCAAATCAGGTCTACCGAATCGGCACAACAACTTACGCCGTTCAATTTCACCCCGAAATCGATACCTCCATCATTCGAATTTGGGAGGCTGAGGCTGACAATGCTTTTCTTGATTCAGGAAAACAAACTGTTGAACCAGAAATGGCGATGGCCGAAGCGGAATTGGAGCGAATCTGGAAACCAGTTGTTCAAAATTGGGGCAACTTAGTTTTGTCAAAATAAAAGTCACAATAAAAAAGCGGTCCGATAGTTTCGGACCGCTTTTTTGTTTCTACTATTTTCAGACTTGG